>SECN01000636.1 GCA_004173515.1 Myxococcaceae bacterium
CGCGACGTGGAGAGCGTGGTGCTGGGCCGCGCGGTGACGTGGTTCGTGCAGCACCGCATCCTGCTCAACGGCCACAAGACCGTCGTCTTCCGCTGAAGTCCCCTGAAGTCCGCGCGCTACCCGGCGGGGCAGGCCGCGCCCGCTTCGAGCACGTCGGCGTCGTGGTGCACCTGCACGGCGCCGGAGGCCTCCAGGTGGCGCACGAACACGGAGCCGAACACCTCCGCGTTGCCGCTCAGGTTGAGCTGCGCCTGGGCCGCGTAGAGGTTGCCGGCGAGCGTGCTGCCGGCGGAGATGTCCAGGGCGTCGGTGCCAGCCACGTAGACGCGCACGCTCGAAGGGCGCGTGGCGGAGCCGAGCGTGAGCTGACCGGACACGATGAAGCCGCCGGACACGAACAGGTCCAACTCTCCCGGGGGCTGCACGTCGATGGTGAGCGCCTGTCCCAGGTTCACGCCGCCAGGGATGAACACGGCGGTGCGGCCCCGGATGCGCAGCGTCGCGTGGCCCGGCCCCGCCACGCGCGTGAGCAGGAAGCGGCCACAGGGCAGCTCCAGCGCGGTGTCCCCGGCGACGTTCTCCAGGCCCGCCGGATCCAGGCCGAGGGTCGCGTTGTCGTTGTCGCCCGTGTGGTGCGCGATGAGCGCTGCGGGGTCGAAGCGGGACGCGGCGTCGCAAGCGCAGGGGGTGACGGTGGCCACGGGCTCACGGCGCACGGCGGCCGCCTGGGCCGGGCCGAGCGTGAACTCCGGAGGGACCGTGAGCACGCCGCCCACGGTGAGGGAAGCGAGTGACACGGCGCCGTTCACCCGCGCATCGCCCGACACGGTGGCGGACGCCCCGGAGCCCGAGAGCGGGCCACTGCTGTCCAGGCTGCCACCCACGGTGAGGGGACCGCTGAGCTGGAGTCCGGACGCGCCGCCCACCTGGAGCGCGCCGCCCACCTGGATGCGGTCGTTCGCGGACAGTCCGCCATTCACGCCCACGTCACCGCCCGAGCCTCCGGGCGCGTAGGGGCCCGCGCTGCTCCGGAACGCATCCGCGACGAAGGGGGCGCTGAGCGACAGGCCCTCGCAAGAGCACGCCGCGCGGCGGAACAGGGTCGCCGCCAGCTGGCCACTGCACAGGGGGGAACCGGCCGCGGGGTCGCCCAGCAGGAGTGGAGGTCCACCGTTGGCGCAGTGCGCGGCCCCAGCATCCGGAATGGAATCGCCCGCGTCGGGCGTGTGAAGGATGGCGACCGGATCCTCCACGGTGCACGCGAAGCCAAGCAGGGCGGTGCCCAGGACGACTGTCGCGCCGCGGAGCTTCATGGCCACGAGGGCTCCTGAGCGTGGTTGCCGCGCACCGGTGCGCCCGCGTCCACGGCAGATGTCGCGACGCGGCGCTTGATGGCGACGTGACGCGTGCCGCTCCCGACGATGCGCGCCACGAAAGGGTTCCTCTCCGTGCAGGACACGGGCGTGACCGCCCTCACGGCGGACTCAGCGAAGGAGTGCTCCGAGATGGGATGGCGCATGGCGCCTCCGACGGCGAGCGCCTGGGGGGTGTGCATTCCCATGTCGGGCCTCACGGCGGTGACAGCGTCCGCAGCCGGCTGCGCGAAGCCGCGCTCAGCGGTGAGTCCGGATGCAGCGCGATGAACGCCGTCAGGACCCGGACCTCCGCCGCCGTGTCGCCCAGCGCGCGGTACGCCTCCGCCTCGCCATGTCGGGCCTCCGGATCCAACATGCCGCCGGGCTGGAAGCGCTGCGCCTCCTGGAACTGTCGCAAGGCCCCCTTCGCGTCACCCAGGTGCTCCAGCCGGAGCGACCCTGAAGCCACGCGTGCGACATACGCCGCCAGCGAGGAGGGCTGCGCGCGGATGACGCGCAGGTACAGCGCCTCCGCTTCCTTCCACTTTCCCTCCGTGCGCAGCGCGTTGGCCTGTCGCAGCAGGTCCTCCGGCCGCGAGGCCTCCCGGGTGACCCCGGCGGCCGGACGGGAAGGGCGGGGGTGTTCGATGACGAAGGGCTCGGTCGGAGCGGGCTCGGGTTCGGGCAGGCGCACCGGCTCCAGCGTGGCCACCTGGGTCGGCTCGGGCACGCCGGGCGTCAGCACCCCTGGCGGCGAGGGCTCCGGGCGCGACAGGCGCCACACCGCCGCGGCCGCGGCCCCGGTAAAGACGAGCGCCGCGCCCGCCATCAACCACACGGGAGGCCGCCTGCGCCGCGAAGGAGTGGGCGGCGTGCCGGGCTGGAGCGCCGCCTCCAGCGCGGCGGCCACGAGCGCGCTCGAACGCTGGCGCGACAGCCGCCGGGCCGGCCCGGACTCGTCGTCGAGCGGCCGCAGCAGGTCCTCCAGCGGCTCCTCGTCGCCATCCCCGGACGGAAAGGAAGCCATCACGCTTCTCCTTCCGGCCCGTCACCGTCCGAGGCCAGCGCGCGCAGGGCGGTGCGCCCCAGCCGCAGCCGGCTTCTCACGGTCTCGAAAGGGATGCCCAGTTCCGTGGAGATCTCCTGCACGCTCAATTCCAACACGTGATGCAACACCAACGCATGCCGCTGCTCCGTCGAAAGCTTGTCCAGCAGCGTCACCATGTGACGGCGATGCACGTACTCATCCGCCAGGGCTTCATCGGACGGCACCGCCAGCAACTCCACCGGATCCCCACTGTAGCGTGCGTCGCGCCCGCGTGAACGCTTGAGCCACGCGAACGTGGTGCGCACCACCACCCGGTCCACCCAGCCGTGGAAACGCCCGTCACCGCGATAGGTGGGCAGGCCCCGCACCAGCGCCATGAGGGCCTCCTGCGCGATGTCCTCCACGTCCGAGTCCCCCCGCACCAGGTAGCGCACCAGGTTGCGCACCCGGGGCAGCAGCTCCAGGAGCAGGGACTCGATGGCGTCGCGCTGGCCCCGCAGGGCCGCCGTCAGTCGGGCGTCCTCCGGCGCGCGCGGGGCGACCGTCGCATGTGAGCCCGAACTCCTCATGTCCGACACAGAGGCAGCACGCGGCGGAATCGGGTCATCGGCGCTCACGGAAAAATCACCATTCCCACTCCCAGTCGGGGTCGCACGGACCAGCCGTCCTCCCGAAACACGAAATCACCGTCCCGCGAGTAGCCCAGCCGGGGCCGCCCCAGGAGCAGCTCCCCGGACAGCGCCACCTCCAGTGCCAGCGCCGGCCCCACCCGCCACC
>SECN01000157.1 GCA_004173515.1 Myxococcaceae bacterium
ACTTCTTCATCTTCTCCAATGCGAGCACCACGGAGATGTTCAACAACATGTCCGCGGCCATCTCCGCGGCCAGCTTCGGCGTGTGCCTGCTGTCGCTGCTGGTGGGCGGCATCGGCATCTTGAACATCATGCTGGTGGCGGTGACGGAGCGGACGCGGGAGATCGGCATCCGCAAGGCGCTGGGGGCCAAGCGCTACCGCATCCTGGCGCAGTTCGCGCTGGAGGCGGTGGTGCTGTCGCTGGTGGGCGGCGCGGTGGGCGTGGGCCTGGGCGTGGGCCTGTCGCTCCTGGCGCGGTGGATGATCCGCCTGCCCACGGAAGTGCCGCTCTGGTCCGTGGCGGTGTCGCTGGCGATGAGCTGCGGGGTGGGGCTGGCGTTCGGCATCTACCCGGCGGCGCGCGCGGCGAAGCTGGACCCCGTGGAGGCGATGCGCTCCGAGTAGGCGCGTCGTCTCCGGGCATCTGCGTCCGGGCATGAAGAAGGCCCCGACCCGCGATGCGCGGGTGGGGCCCTGACACTTACGAGCGCTGCCTGCGCGAGGAGACTACGGGCAGGGGTACGTACAGGTGATCTGCCCGGAGATGGGGTTCTTGAAACAGGTGGGCGTGCAGTCCCCCGCGGTGGCGGAGGCCGGCGCGACGGCGATGCCCACGCCCATCACGGTGGCGACGACAGCGGCGATGAAGGCGATGTGGCGGACGTGCTTGCGAGCCTGCATGGTGTCTTCTCCCTGGGTCGTGTTCGTGCTGCGAGGCGAAACAACGCGTCAACGCCGCTGCGTGGGAGTGCGACTCCACTGGTAGCCCACGGTGGCGCCGGTGCCGATGAGGCAGAACGCGAGGTAGCCGCGCAACGTGGCCAGCCGTTCGCTGGAGCCGGCGAGGTGTCGCAGGGCTTCGTGCGCGGCGATGCCAAGCAACATGCCCGCGGTCGCGCCGCCGAGCGCGCCCAGGTACGCGCGGCCGCGTTGTTCGCTGTCCCCGAACGCGACTTCTCCCATGCCCCAGGTGCCGAGCGCGGCGATGGGCGGCGTGACGACGAAGGCGGCGCCGAACGCGCCCACTTCGAGCTCCAGCCACCGGCCCTGGGGATAGGAGGGGTGGACGAAGAGGAAGCGTCCGGGGAGCGAGGCCAGCAGGGTGCCGGTGGCGGCCTCGGCGGCGGTGGCGCCCAGGCGGGTGTCGCCGCCCACGCGGGTCGCGGCCCAGACGGAGGCCAGGGGCAGCAGCGTGAGTCCGCCGTGCGCGGCGAGGGTCGCGCCGGACAGCTTCGCGGTCGTGTCGGGTTCCCCGTGGGGAACGAAGGGGCGCAGGACGCGAGCCGGCACTGCGGGAGGCGGCGTCACGGCGTCCATGAAGGGCACATCCGAGGCGGTGGGCGTCAGCGGGGGAGGCGGCTCGGCGGCGGAGTCGGGGGCGCGCGGATCCGACGGAAGTCGCGGCTCGCCATACGACGCGGGTGGCTCGGGAGGGGGCGTGGGCGCATCGGCTGCGCGTGGTTCGGAGGTCGGCGGGCCTTGGGGCGATGCGGGTGCTTCCGGCGCGCGCGTCCCATCCGGTGCGGGTGGTGCCTGCGTCGAAGTGGGGGCCACGGTCGCATCGGGCCGCGCATCCGGTGTCCGTGTCGACGCGAGCGCGGCCGGTGCACCCATCAGGCACCCCAGTACGAGCATCCGGACGCCCCGGTCCCAGGCCGGCCCCTTCCCCCGTCGCTCCATGTCCGTGTCCATCCTCCGTGCGCGGGCCGCTGTCCCGGGCCGCCCCCAGCAGTGCGCATGCGACGCGCCCGGCACCACCCGCCTCTTGAGACACCCGGTGCAACCGTCAGCGGGTGGACGGTGCCTGGACCCATCCCGCTGCTTCCTCGACTCCCGTGCACGCGGTGGATGCGCCCGGACGGGGGCTGCCCTAGCTTCCGGACCGTGCGGCTGGCCTGGCCCATCTTGGTTGCCCTGCTCGCCGCGGGGTGCCCGTACCCCAACCACCGACAGGACTTGCGCCTGCGCGCGCTGCCGGAGGATCCGATCGCACGCTCCGTCGCCATCACCCAGACGCTCGGGATGTCGCTGGAGCCGGGCAACGGCGTGGAGCTGGTGCAGAACGGCCGGGTCTTCGACGTCATCGAGGAGGAGATCCGCGCCGCCCGCTCCAGCATCCACATCGCCAGCTACATCTGGCGCCCGGGCATCCCGTCGGACCGGCTGCTCATCGCGCTGCGCGAACGCGCGCCCGGCGTGCAGTGCCGCGTGCTCGTGGATCCGCTGGGCAGCGTGAACTTCGAGGTCGTCGCCCCCGTGCTCGCGGACGCCGGCTGCGACGTGCGCATCTACCGCCCATTCCAGGGCGCGGTGGCGTCCCTGGACGCGGTGCGCATCCGCGCGCGCATGCACCGCAAGATGGTGATTCGCGACGGCGAGGTGGCGCTCACCGGGGGCTTCGGCATCTGGCGCAGCTGGCTGGGCAACGGCGATGCGGCGGAGACCTGGCGCGACACCAACGTGCGCGTGCGAGGACCCGCCGTGCGCGGCATGCAGGTGGCCTTCGCGGAGAACTGGCAGGAGGCCGGTGGCGACTTCCTGCCCCCGGAATCATTCCCGCCGCTCGCTCCCGCGGGTGAAGCCAGCGCGTGCTTCGTCGCGAGCACCAGCCACCGCTTCCTGTCGGAGGCCTCCAAGATGTGGGCCCTGTCCATCGCGTCGGCGAAGCACCGGCTGTGGATCGCCAACTCGTACTTCCTCCCGTCCGAAGCCTTGAGCGACATGCTCATCGAAAAGGCGCGCCAGGGCGTGGACGTGCGAGTGCTGGTGCCGGGGCGCTACCACGACGTGGCACCCGTGCGCACCGCGCAGCGCGCGTCCTATGCCCGGCTGCTGGAGGCGGGGGTGCGCATCTGGGAGTACGAGATCTCCATGATGCACTCCAAGACGCTGCTCGCGGACGACACGCTGGGCATCGTGGGCTCCACCAACATGGATCCGCTGGCGCTCAACCACACGGAGGAGGGCTCCCTGATGGTGGAGGACCTCACGCTGGCGAAGGCGCTGGAGGCCTCTTTCGAGCAGGACCTCAAGCACTCCCGGGAGATCCACTGGAAGGGCTGGAAGGACCGGGGCCTGCTTCAGAAGCTGGGCGAACAGCTCCCGAGCGTCATCGGCGATTTCCTGTAAGCCAGACCGTGCGCCGTGAGCGCGCGGCCCTGCGCTGGGGACCCGCGAATGAAGGGCCCGACGCGCAAGCGCGGTGGCCGCTGCCCGCCTGCCCGCCCGGCTGACAGGAGCGCGCCGCGCGGGAAGCCCCCGAGGGCCCGTCCGCGTTTCTTCCCTCATGCCTTCGATTCGACGCCTGCGCTTCGCCCTGCTGCCGCTGTCCGTGGCCCTGCCGGCCTTCGCGGCCAGTCCGTCCGTGTGGGGCGAGGGGCTGATGGTGAAGGTGCGGCCGGAGAGCGCCGCAAGGAGCGCCACCGAGGTGCGGCTCACCGCGGCGCGCAACGAGTTCGTCTCCTTCCAGGTGGCGCTGCACGGAGGGGACTCGGGCCTCCAGGGGGTGCGAGCCCGACTGCCCGCGCTGGAGGGCCCCGCGACGCTGCGAGGGCCGGACGTGACGCTGTACCGCGAGGCGCTCATCACCACGAAGCAGGCGTCGGTGGCGGGAGAGCCGGTGGGCCGGTGGCCGGACGGACTGGTGCCGGACACGGACGAGGTCGCGGGCGAGCAGCGCACGGCCTTTCCCTTCGACGTGCCGGCGGGCGAGGCGCGCGCCGTCTGGGTGGACGTGCACGTGCCGAAGGACGCGCCCCCGGGGGACTACACCGGCACGGTGACGGTGGAGGCGGCCGGAGGCTTCCAGCGACAGGTGACGGCGAGGCTGACGGTGGTGGACGCGACGCTGCCGAGCACGTCCTCGCTGCGGTCGGCGTTCCTGCTGTGGCCGCCGCACGTGTGCCGCGCGCACACGGGCCGGGAGGACTGCACGCCGCAGGAGTTGCAGCCGCTGCTCGCGCGCTACCAGCGCATGGCGTTGGAGCACCGCTTCACGCTGTCCAGCCTCTTTCCGCGCAAGCCGTGGCCGCCCGCGTGGAGCGACTTCGACGCGACGTGGGGGCCGTACCTGGACGGCACCGCGCCCACGCGCCTGCCCGGCGCGTGGATGACGAGCCTGGAGTACGTGGGGCCGCTCGACGCGGACAACCTGAAGGACTTCACCGCGCACCTGAAGGCGAAGGGCTGGCTGGACCGCGCCTATGTGCAACTGGGCGACGAGCCGCCCTACGGCACGAGCTTCGAGCAGGTGCAGGCGACGGCGGACCTGGTGCGGCAGGCGGCGCCCGGGCTGCGCACGCTGCTGACGACGAACGCGCACGAGATGGGCAACCACGACCTGGAGGGCCGGGTGGACTCGGTGGTGCCATTGGTGAACCACCTGGACGGCACGGAGGGCGAATTCAAGGGCGACCAGCGCGACACGTACACGGACTTCCTGAAGCGCCCCGGAACGCAGTTGTGGATGTATCAGAGCTGCATGAGCCATGGCTGTGCGTATGGGACCAACGCGCCGGAGAACAAGCCGGGCGCGGGCTGGCCGTCGTACATGCTGGACCGGTCGGCCGCGAAGGCGCGGGCCATGGAGTGGGTGACGTTCCTGGAGGGCGCGACGGGCGAGCTGTACTACCAGTCGGTGGGCATGCTCTCCACGGCGTGGTCGGACCAGTACCGCTTCAACGGCAACGGCGACGGGACGCTCTTCTACCCGGGCACGCCCGCGGCGATTGGCGGGACGACGGACGTGCCCGTGGCCTCCCTGCGCCTCAAGCTCATCCGTCAGGGCATGCAGGACTACGAGTGGCTCAAGGCGGTGAGCGACGCGGGCGACCCGGGCTTCGCGCGCAAGGTGGCGCGGGAGCTGATTCCGGCCGCGTCGCGCGTGCCGGACGACGGTGCCGCGTTCGACGCGGCGCGGCTGCGGCTCATCCAGCGCTACCAGGAACTCACCGCCGGAGAAGAACCCACCCCCGACGCAGGCACGCCGCCGGATGCCGGGACGCCGCCTGACGCGGGAAGCCAGCCAGAGCCCACGGACGCGGGGACGCCGTCGGAGGAGGGCCCGTCACAGGAAGGGCCCACGCCGACGCCGGTCGTGGACCCGGAGACGGTGGGGACCGACTCGGCCACGGGCGGCTGCTCCACGGGCGGGGGCGGCTCCGCGGCGGTGGCGGGCGGTCTGCTGTTCGCGGCCTGGGCGCTCACGGGCGCGCGACGGGAGCGGACCCGGAAACAGTGCGTCAGCGTCAAATGAACACAGGCAAGTGGTAACACTGAAGCACGGTTGTCACGCATTCCAAGGAAAGCTCGCACTTGTTAGGGTTTGCGGCGCAACCCTGACGGAGGTCGCATGCGAGCGAGCATTCTCGGTGGTGTGTTGGCGACGGCGCTGATGGTGGGCTGTGGTCCCGCGATGGAGCAGGAGGAGGCGCAGGATTTGTCCACGCAGGAGTCCCCGCTCCCCGACTGTTCCGGCAGCCCGGACAACCTGACGATGTACTTCAAGGACGCCGCCCATTCGGAGCAGATTGGCGGCCGGGGTTGTCACTGCGGCTGGTGGAATAGCTGGGGCAAGACGTCCCCCTACACGGTGGTCCTCAACGAGTGCTAGTCCGCCTGTCCGGAGCCTGAAGGCGTGACGGCGCTGTCCCCCTGGCGACCCGCGTGCTAGGGGGCGGCGCATGAGCACGGACGTGGTGGCGCGGATCCATATCCGCGAGGCTCGCCCCGAGGATGACGGGGCGATTGGCGAGCTGCTGGTGGAGGCCTACATCACGCAGTACGCGAAGAAGCTGCCGGAGGTCGTCTACTCCGAGGAGCGCAAGGCGTTCCTGCGCGACGTGGCCTCGCGCCGCAAGGACTGCACCATCCTGGTGGCGGAACTGGACGGTGAGGTCGCGGGCACGGTGGCCCTGTACCCGCCCGGTGCGCCGGGCTCCGAGGCCTGGCTGCCCCGCACGGCGGACCTGCGGGCCCTGGCCACGGCGGTGCGCTTCCACGGGCAGGGTCTGGCGCAGCCGCTACTGGCGGAGACGGAGGTCCTCGCGAGGCGCTGGGGCGTGGACGCCATCACGCTCCACGTGCGCCGGGGTGCGGCAGGCGTGGCGCGCATGTACGAGCGCCGGGGCTACCAGCGCACGCCGTCGGGCGACATCGACCGCCCGGAGGTGTACCTGGAAGCCTTCGTGCTGCCCTTGAAGTGACGCGTGTCAGGAAGGAGTGCATCCGCACGTAGGGGGCTCATCCCGTCCGGAGCCGGAGGGTCCGCGAGCCTTCGCGTGACCCGGGCGCCGGTCGGGGTCGCGCGCGGGAGTGTCCGCGTGCGCCCTGCTCCGCGAGGGGCTCCGGTCGGTACGCCGACCTTCACGTCGGTGGTCGAACCATGAAGCTCCAACTCCCAGGGCAGTCGCTCGTGCTGCTCATCGGTCCCTCCGGCTCCGGCCGGTCCACGCTCGCAAGCCGGCACTTCCCGCCCACGGACGTGCACGCCCACGAAGGCGAATCCCAGGAGGCCGCGCTGCACGCCGCCGTGGCCGCGAGGCTGGCGCGAGGGGCGTTCACCGTCATCGACGGCGTCCCCCTGAGCGCCGAGTCGCGCAAGCGCTGGATGGCCCTGGCGCGCGAGCATCACGTGCCCCTGGTGGCGGTGGTGCTGGACCTGCCGGAAGCGCTCCTGCTGGAACGCAATCGCTCACGCCCCGGCACCAGCGCGCGCGGGTTGCGCAACCAGGTGCAGCAGCTCCAGAACGCCCTGCGGAGCCTGCCGAAGGAAGGCTTCAAACACATCCATGTGCTCACGCCGGAGACGGTGGAAACGGTGGAGTTCGAACGGCAGCGCGTGCCCAGCCACCGCCAGGACGAACACGGTCCGTTCGACATCATCGGAGACATCCACGGGTGTTTCGACGAGCTGAAGGACCTGCTGACGAAGCTGGGCTACACGGTCGCGCCGCGCGCGGACGGCTCGCGCGGGTTCGACGTGGGCGTGCCGGCGGGGCGCAGGGTGGTGTTCCTGGGCGACCTCATCGACCGGGGACCCGGCGTGGCGGAAGTCCTGCGCCTGGTGATGGGCATGGTGGAGGCGGGCACGGCGCTGTGCGTGCCGGGCAACCATGAAATCAAGCTGCTCAAGAAGCTGCGTGGCAAGGACGTGCGGGTCGCGCGCGGGCTCGCGATGACGCTGGAGCAACTGGAGCGCGAGCCTCCGGAGTTCTCGGGGGCGGTGGCGGACTTCATCGAGGGTCGCTCGCCGCACTACGTCCTGGATGACGGCCGATTGGTGGTGGCGCACGCGGGCCTGAAGGAGTCGATGCACGGGCGTGACTCCTCGGAGATGCGTGACTTCGCGCTCTACGGCGAGACGACGGGCGAGGCGGATGCGTACGGCCTGCCGGTGCGGGCCGACTGGGCGGAGCAGTACCGGGGGAGCGCGGTGGTGGTGTACGGCCACACCTCGGTGCCGGAGGCCGAGTGGGTCCACAACACCGTCTGCCTGGACACCGGTTGCGTGTTCGGCGGCAAGCTGACGGCGTTGCGGTATCCGGAGCGGGAGCTCGTCTCCGTGCCCGCGCGGCGGGAGTACTGGAAGTCACGGGCGCCGCTGCACGCGGAGCCGTGACTCCAGTCCTCGGATTCAGGCTGCGGCGGACACGCGGCCGGTGTCCTGGGCCGCGCGCATGCAGTCGTCCAGGAAGCGCAGGTAGCAGTCCAGCCCGCGCGTGCCGTACGCCGCCAGCCGCCGGCCTTCTTCGGGGCGGGTGCTCAGCAGTCCCTCCATCATCCGTTCGTTGAGTGCGGTGTGGCCCACGTCCACCTCCGCGTGCTCCCGCAGGAACGTGAGCGTGTCCAGCGTCCACTGCCCCAGCACCGCGCGCACGTTCGCCAGGATGCGGGGCACCAGCACGACGGCCAGATAGCCCACCTCGTATTCGATGGCCGCCTGGCCCAGCGGCAGGTCGCCGGTGATGGCTTCGTCGTGCACCTGCCGGTATTCGCGCATGGCTTCCGTGGGCGCCTGCGCGACCAGCGCGTCCGCGTTCAGCACGTCCGCGTGGCGCTTGTTCCATGCATCCACCAGCACTCGCGCGTCCTGGATGGTCATGAGGTGGTGGCCGGCCTCGTGCTTCGCGTGGGTGATGAGCTGCCGGCCGACCTTCTCCTGGCCCAGCGCGATGCAGCGCTCGCCCGCGCCACGGATCCACCCGTCCACCGGCTCGGTCATGTAGGCGCCCCGGGCGGACCACTCGATGAGGAAGCGCTCCATCACCCCGGGTTCGATGTCCGGGGAGAGCAGCGTGAGCACCACGGGGTCGGTCTCCAGGCGGGCTCGGGTCTGCTGCACGTGGGGCAGGTACTGCGTCTCAATCAGGCTCATGACAGCTCCTTCTCGGGTGTGCGGAGCGGACGGGGAGCCGTCTGCTCGTGGAGGTGCTCCAGGAACTCGGGAGCGAGGTCGGCGGGGATGATCCACAGGAAGGGTTTGGCTTCGGGTGCCTCGTCGTGCAGGCCCGCCGCTTCGACATCCCCGAGCGCTTCGGCCAGGAAGGTGAAGCCGTCACGACCCCGACGGGCGAACCAGTGGCGCGCGGCGTCCAGCAGCGCGGGATAGGCGTCCCTGCCGCGAGCGGACAGCGGGAACAGGCGCGCGGAGTCCAGCAGGCGGAAGGGGTTCGTCCCCGGAGGCCCGACCTCCAGCACGGCCACGGCCAGGGGCGTCGTTCCCTCCCGCGCGACCAGCAGGTGCCGTTCGCGCTCCAGCCCCCGTTCAAGCCACGGCCGCGCCGCGTCCTCCAGGTCCAGCGTCTCCAGCCGGAGGTCCAGCGCTTCGGCGTAGCAGGCGGGCCGGGTGAGGGCGATCTCCTCCGTGAGGAGTCTCCGCTCCGCTTCCGTCGCGGGCCCCAGCTCCAGCCCGGAGTCCTGCTGGCCGATGGGATGCGCGCACCCGACGTCGATCATCCGCATCGGCAGCAGGCAGGTCCGTCCCGTGCCGGCCATGCGTTCCGCGAAGTCGACATGCGCGCGGCGGATGAAGGACACCGTCGATTCGATGTACGCCGCGAGCCACCGGAAGCCGCTGTCCGCCTGTGCGTGCTCCACGGCGCGCACGTAGACGTCGCGCAACATCTGTCCCCGGACGCGCTCGTACTTCGCACCGTCCTGACGCCGGGCCAACTGGTGCACCATCCACAGCGAGCGGTAGGGCTTCATGATGGAGAGCGTCGCCTCCACCCCGCGCTCCGACGGCCACACCACCTCGGAGAGGACGGCTTCCAGTCCCAAAGCCCGCTGGCCCAGGGCCACGAAGCTCGCGCGCCGCGCCTCGAACCAATCGGAGGACCGGCCCGCCAGGTCGAAGTAGCCGGAGTCGCTGAACAGCCGCCAGTGCTCCTCCACCAGCGATCCATCGGCCCGCGTCTTCGGATGGAGTGCTCGGGTCACCAGCGCCCGCCAATGCTTCGCGTCCTGGAGAGACAGCGGAGTCACTTGGAGGCCGCAGTGGAAGGTCTCGTCCACGCCGTCCGACACATGGCGCACCTCTCCGCGCAATGACAGACGTTGGCCGTCCTCCATGAGCAACTCGATGGGCTGAAGCACCCGACCCACGGAGAGACGCTCACCCGTCGCGAGCTTCAGCGACAGGCCACCCAGGGAAACATCCACCGCTGAGCGCTCCCGTCCAAGCCACCCGGGCAGCGGCAGCCGCACGCGCAAGGCTCCGGTTGCGGGCCCACGCCGCCAGGCCCGGCGTCGCACCTGAACGATGCGAGAGGGTAGCGGCGTCAACCACGCGCCCGCCTCGTGCCACCCCTCCGTCACATGCATCCGATACATGCATCCGTGGCCCTGGAGTTCGACGTCGCAGGGACCCATGTCCGGCGAGACGCACGTCCAATGCAGGCGCCCGGTGTCCGCGTCCAGGTGCTCGAGCCGCAGCGGCGTCACCCCGAGTCCCCGGCGCAACAGGGCGGGAGAGCCCAGGGCCACCGCGGTGGCGAGGATGCAACGGATGCGCTCCGGGTCGGTGATAGCGTCCAGGACGGGCGGAAGCGATGCGCCGGCATCCCATTCCAGCCCCGGTGCCTCGGACGACGGACGCGACTGTGCCCGCGCGAAATGCGCTCCCACGGTGTCTCTCCCGATGATGGACGGCGGCACGCATGTGCATCACCCGTGGTTCACGGGGACGCGTGCTCGAAATGGATACGGAGCCGGCCCGCCGGTCGGGTTGTTGAATCAGGAAGAATGCGACGCGCCCGGAGGCCGCACCCCATGAAGCCCGCCCGTGTCTCGTTGTTTCGCGTGTCGCTCCTGCTCGCGGTGGGGCTCATCGCCTGCCAGGCCCGCTCCACTCCCACGCCCGCGTCACCCCTCCTGGAGACCCGGGTCATCGAATACGCGGGGGCCCGTTTCGACATCGTCTCCGCGGACCTGTCGCGCGTGGACCTGCGGCTGCTCCGACAGGACGCCAGCGGCCAGCCCCTCAAGACCTTCGAGGGCCTGGAGCGGTTCCTGAAACAGCAGGGGCTTCCCGTGCTCGCCGCCACCAACGCGGGCATCTTCGAACCCGGGGAGCTTCCCTCCGGCCTCTTCATCCAGGACGGCCAACAGCTCTCCCCCCTCAACACCCGCGCGGGCTCCGGCAACTTCTACTGGCAGCCCAACGGTGTCTTCTTCATCGGACCGGATGGGGCGGACGTGGTGGCGACGTCCGCCTACGCCGATGTCGCGAAGGGCGTGCGGCAGGCCACCCAGTCCGGCCCCCTGCTGCTCTCCCACGGCGTGGTGGATCCGTCGCTCGCCAACGCACCCTCCGTCTACACGCGCAGCGGCGTGGGCCTGGACGCGAAGGCGCCCGGTCGCGTGTTCTGGGTGCTGTCCCGCGACAAGGTGCCCATGCGTGCGCTCGCCGAGGTGTTCCAGGGGCCCCTCGGCTGCACCGACGCGCTCTATCTGGACGGCGCCATCTCCCGCTTCCACCCGCCCGTCCTCCAGGGAGGGGACACGCGCACCGGCGGTACGTTCAGTGGCTTCCTCGTCCTCACGCCCAGGCGCTGAAAACAGGAAACCCAACAGGTTACATGTAACAAGTCACCGTGTTCCCGGTGGGAAAGGTGCGTGCCCCGCAGGACGCGCTTAGCCTCTTCAGCCCATGTCCCTCCGCAAGGACCTCATCGAGCGGGCCGCCGAGCAGTTCGTCGCGGCCATCGCCAGCATCCTCCGGGCCCGGAAGGAGAAGCGGTACGGGGATGCGCTCTCCCTCATCCGGGGGACGTGCGTCGACGTGCTGGGCATGGAGTACGGCACGCTCATCCTGGCGGACGCCGAGTCCACCTCCCGGTTGCTGGGCACCTGGTCCCGCGTGCGGATGCTCGCGAAGCTGGTGCGCGAGGACGGCGAGCTGATGCGCGAGCAGGGCGACCCCCTGACCGCCGACTCGCGCTTCCTCCTGTCGCTGGAGCTGTACCTGGAGGCCATCTCGCTGGGCCTCAACGCGGACACCGAGGACGCCACCGCCATCGCGGAGCTGCGCGGCAGCATCGACACGGCCAGCCTGTCCGAACGCCACCAGCGGATGCTCGCCCAGGCCTGACGAGGCGCGGCGCGCACGTTGACGCACCCGCCGTCGCTGAACACCCGCCCGCGCATCGGTCGGGTTTGAGACACGCCAACATTCGGAGATCCATCGCTTCCGATCAGGCGAGGACACCGTCGTGTCCCCCTGACTTGCCGGGAGTCATGGACTTGCGTCTACCATTGCCGCCAATTCGTCACGCAACACCGGGGGGGTGCGCGTGTCCTTGGTTCGGTTTCCCGAGAGCGTTGTCTCTTGTCGTAACCTCGTGGGCGGGGAATGGCTGTCTCCCACCGAGGCGCAATCCCAGGATGTCCGCAGTCCCTACACAGGGGCGCTGATCGGCCGGGTGCCGCTGACGACCGCGTCCGGCGTCGCCCAGGCGGTGGAGGCCGCGAAGGTCGCCGCGCACGACTGGGGCCTGACGCCCCTGCGCGAGCGCACCCAATGCCTCCTGGCCTTCCGGGCCCTGCTGGAGCGCCACCTGGAGCGGCTGGCGCACCTGGCCGCGAGCGAGTCCGGCAAGACGGTGGCGGAGGGCCGCGCGGGCCTGCTCAAGGGCCTGGAGGTCTGTGATTTCGCCCTGTCGCTCCAGCAGTTGGACAGCGGCGCGCACCTGGAGGTGAGCCGCGGCGTCACCTGCGAGTACCGCCGCGAGCCCCTGGGCGTCGTCGCCGGCATCACGCCGTTCAACTTCCCGGCGATGGTGCCCCTGTGGCTGTTCCCCATCGCCGTCACGCTGGGCAACGCCTTCATCCTCAAGCCGTCGGAGAAGGTGCCGCTGACCGCGTGCGCGCTGGGCGAGCTGATGGTGGCGGCGGGCTACCCGCCCGGCGTCTTCTCCATCGTGCACGGCGCGAAGGCGGCGGTGGACGCGCTGGTGGAGCACCCGGACGTGAAGGCGCTGGCCTTCGTGGGCTCCACCCCGGTGGCGCGGCACCTGTACGCGGAGGGCAGCCGCCACGGCAAGCGCGTGCTGGCGCTGGGCGGCGCGAAGAACCACCTCATCGTCGTGCCGGACGCGGATCCGGACCTGACGCCGCAGGCGGTGGTGGACTCGTTCACCGGCTGCGCGGGCCAGCGCTGCATGGCGGCCAGCGTGATGCTCGCGGTGGGCAACGTGCAGCCGCTGGTGGAGGACATCGTCAAGCGCGCGGCGCGGCTGGAGCCGGGGCCGGGCATGGGCGCGCTCATCGACCGGGGCGCGGTGGACCGGCTGGAGACGGCCATCGCGAAGGCGAAGGCGGACGGGGCGCTGGTGCTGCTGGACGGTCGCGGGCGGCGTCCCTCCGGGGAGCTGTACACGCACGGGAACTGGCTGGGGCCCACGGTGCTGGACGGGGTGCGGCCGGACATGGAGGCCGCGCGGCTGGAGCTGTTCGGCCCGGTGCTGTCCATCGTGCGGGTGACCACGCTGTCGGCGGCGCTCGCGGTGGAGCACGCATCGCCGTACGGCAACGCCTGCTCCATCTTCACCACCAACGGCGCGGTGGCGCAGTCGGTGGTGGAGGGCGCGAAGGCCGGCATGGTGGGCGTCAACGTGGGCGTGCCGGTGCCGCGCGAGCCCTTCTCCTTCGGCGGCACGGGCGAGTCGAAGTTCGGCCACGGCGACATCACCGGGCCGTCCAGCCTCGACTTCTGGAGCCACCGCAAGAAGGTCACGCGCAAGTGGTCCGCGCGCACCGACGGCTCGTGGATGAGCTGACCCCTTTCGCTTCCCCAAAAAACTTTCATCCCTTCCCCGCGCCCCACAGGAGGGCGCTCCCATGGCTGAGAAGAAGCCCGTCAATCACATCCGTCTCACCTCGCACCCGGACCTCCAGGCGCCCGGGGTGCCCCTGCGCTGGGGCGAAACAGAGCCGCTGCGTCGCGGACCCGTGGTGGCCACGATGTCCGACGCCGGCAATCGCAACGTCATCGGCACGCACTCGGGTGCGTACGCCATCTACCGCGCGCTGGCGGTGTCCGCGGGCAAGCTGCCTCAGGACCACAAGGCGGACCTGACCAACACGTCCCCCGCCGCGCAGGTGGGCCCGTATCCGTCGTGGAGCGACCCCAAGCGCATCGTGTCGCTGGACCCCTGGGGCGCGGTGGCGTCGCAGGTGTTCCGAGGGTACGCCGAGCAGGGCGTGGACTACCGGCCCACCATCGCAGTCACCCGGGCCCACATCAACATGCCGGAGGTGCGCGACGCGATGCTCGCGGGCCGCCTCAAGGTGGACAACGACCTGGTCGCGGCCAACGGCGACATCAAGGTCGTGAAGGCTGCGGTGGAGCCCGTCTGGTTCCTGCCGGGCATCGCGGAGCGCTTCGGCCTCACGGAGGGCGCGCTGCGCCGGGGCCTCTTCGAGCACACCGGCGGCATGTACCCGGAGCTCATCACCCGCCCGGACCTGCACGTGTTCCTGCCGCCCATCGGCGGGCTGTCGCTGTATGTGTTTGGCGACATCGCGAAGCTCGCGGACAAGGACGTCCCGCTGGCGGCGCGCGTGCATGACGAGTGCAACGGCTCCGACGTGTTCGGCAGCGACATCTGCACGTGCCGCCCGTACCTGGTGCACGGGATTGAGGAGTGCGTGCGGACGGCGCAGCAGGGCGGCGTGGGGCTCATCGTGTATCACCGCAAGGAGGGCCGGGCGCTGGGCGAGGTCACCAAGTTCCTGGTCTACAACGCGCGCAAGCGGCAGGAGGGCGGCGACTCCGCGGCCACGTACTTCCACCGCACCGAGTGCGTGGCGGGCGTGCAGGACATGCGCTTCCAGGAGCTGATGCCGGACGTGCTGCACTGGCTGGGCATCACGCGCATCCACCGCTTCGTCGTGGCTGCGCAGCCCGGCGGCCATCCGCGAGCGGTGCCACCAGGTGTTGGACCTGGGGCTGGCCGGGAGGCTGGAGTACTTCCGCGTGGAGCCCTCGCGGCTGCCCGTGGTGGTGGACCGGGTGCTGGCGGTGACGCACGAGGCGTACCCCCGGCTGGACATCCCGGTGCACAGCCGCTGGAGGCACTTCGACGCGGGCGGGGTGCCCCGGCTCGCGCAATTGGAGGCGAAGCTGGCGCCGCTGCCGCCGGAGGAGCGCGCCCGGGCGAAGGTGGACCTGGGGGTGGTGAGCGTGCTGCTGGATGCCGGCAGCGGGCCCTCGTGGCGCTACCAGGAGCGGGGGGGCGCGACGTACGTGCGCTCGGAGGGGCTGGCGGTCGCGTCGCTGCGGATGTTCATGGCGGGCGCCTTCTCCTCCGACCCGGACCGGCCGCTGCGCGCGGACGCGGAGGCGCTGGGGCGGATGACGCGCGAGACCCTGGAGCGCGGCTTCCAGGTGTCCGCGTCCAACCCGCTGTTCGGAGTGGAGGGCCGGCTGCACCTGTTGCAGGCGCTGTCGCGCGTGCTGCCGCGACCGGGCTCGATGTTCGACATGCTGGCGGCGCACCGCCGGAGCGTGCGGGCCTCGGAGGTGCTGGGCACGGTGCTGGACGTGCTGGGCCCCATCTGGCCGGGCCGCACGGAGGTGGACGGCGTCAACATGGGCGACGTGTGGGCGCACCCGGCGCTGGGGCCACCGGAGAGCACGGAGGCGTTGGTGCCCTTCCACAAGTTGTCCCAGTGGCTGGCGTACTCGCTGGTGGAGCCGCTGGCGGAGGCCGGCGTGCAGGTGACGGAACTGGACGCGCTCACCGGCCTGCCGGAGTACCGCAACGGCGGGCTCTTCGTGGACCTGGGCGTGCTGGTGCCGCAGGACCCCAGGATGTTGACGGAGGTGTACGGCCCCGGTGACACGCCCATCGTGGAGTGGAGGGCGTTGACGGTGGCGCTCTTGGACCGCGTGGCGGCGCTGGTGCGCGGCCGTCTGGAGTTGAGCGCGGAGGAACTGCCGCTCGCGAAGGTGCTCCAGGGCGGCACGTGGACGGCGGGACGCCGGGTGGCGGGGGAGCTGCGCCCTGGCGGGGTGCCGCCCATCCGCGTGCGCAGCGACGGCACGGTGTTCTGAGAGCCGCTGGGGACGTGAAGCGTTTTCAAGCAGACCCACAGGCCGCCCGGGACGCCCGGGCGGCGCGAGGAGAACCCATGGACTTCCCGAACTGCACGGTGGTGGACCACCCGCTGGTGAAGCACAAGCTGACGGTGATGCGCAGGACGGACACGAGCACGTCGACCTTCCGAGCGCTCCTGGAGGAGATCTCGTTGCTGCTCGGGTACGAAGCGATGCGCGACCTGAAGCTGCGCGAGGAGGAGATCCAGACGCCCATGGCCCGCACCACCGGCTGGGCGCTGGACGGCAAGAAGATGGTGCTGGTCCCCATCCTCCGCGCGGGGCAGGGCATCCTGGACGGCCTGCTGCAACTGGTGCCGTCCGCGCGCGTGGGCCACATCGGCCTGTACCG
>SECN01000637.1 GCA_004173515.1 Myxococcaceae bacterium
GGAATCCAGCGGCCCCAGCGCCCGCGCGGCCCTGTCCCGCTCCGACGGCTTGAGGTGCTGGAGGCAGAGCTGGACCTCCGGCGCGGGCACCGTGGCGCCGGAGGTCCAGCTCTGCCTCCAGCACCTCAAGCCGTCGGAGCGGGACAGGGCCGCGCGGGCGCTGGGGCCGCTGGATTCCCTGCCGCGCTACCGCATCCAACTGGAGGTGGAGCCGAAGGAGCGGCGCGTCTGGGGCAAGGTGCAGGTGGAACTGGTGGCGAAGGGCCCCGAGCCCCTCACCGAGCTGTACCTGCGGCTGACGCCCAATGCCCGCTCGCGGCAGGTGACGCTCTCCGGCGCGAAGCTCAACGGCAGGGCCGTGACGCTGGAGCCGGGGCCGGAGCCCACGTTGCAGCGCGTGGCGGTGGAGCCGCCGGTGGCCCCGGGCGGCACGGTGTCGCTGGAGGTCGCGGTGAAGGGCACGGTGCCCCGGGCGGCGGCGGGCGCGGAGTCGCTGGCCGGGGGCCTGGGCGGACTCATGGGTGGCGGCAAGAAGTCCGGCGCGGAGGACCACGGGGCCTTCTCCGCCACGGCGGACGTGGTGAGCCTGGTGGGCGTGGTGCCGCAGGTGCCACCCATGGATGCGCAGGGACGGCCGTGGGACGGACCGCGGGGGCAGGGCGACCTGGCGCTGTATGAGCCCGCGCACGTGCTGGCCACGCTCACGGTGCCCTCGGGCTGGGCGGCGCACGCCACCGGGACGCCGCTGGGCGAGGTGCCCGAGCGCGACGGCCGCGTGCGCTACAGCTTCGCGGCCGCGGCGGTGCGCGACTTCCCGGTGCTGGTGACGCGCGGCTACCAGTCCGCCACCGCCACGGTGAACACCGTCACGGTGGAGAGCCACTTCGCGCCCCAGGACGCGGCGGTGGGCAAGCGCGTGCTCAAGTACGCATCGCAGGCCCTGACCGAGTTCGAGAAGCGCCTGGGCCCGCTGCCCTACACCCACTTCCGCGTGGTGCAGGCGCCGCTGAGCGGGGGCGCGGGCGGCATGGAGTTCCCGGGGCTCGTCACGGTGGCGACGTCGCTCTACCGGGCGAAGGCCAACCCCATGGCGTTGCTGGGCGGGATGCCCGGCATGGACGAGGCGCTCCAGCAGTTCATGGGCGCGCAGGGCGCGGGCCTGATGGCCCAACTGGGCGACTCGCTGGAGCGCACCCTGGAGTTCACCGTGGCGCATGAAGTGGCGCACCAGTACTTCGCCGGACTCGTGGGCTCCGACCCCATCCACGACCCCGTGGTGGACGAGTCCCTGGCCCAGTACGCCGCGCTGCTCTACATCGAATGGGCCCACGGCAAGGAGGCCGCCGAAGCCCTCAAGCAGGAGGCGCTGGTGATGCCCTACCAGCTCTACCGCGTGTCGGGCGGCAAGGACGGCCGCGCGGACCGGCCCGCGGGCGACTTCGCGGGCGGGGAGATGGAGTACGGCGCGCTCGTGTACGGCAAGGCGCCGCTGCTGCATCAGGCGTCGCGCGAACTCATGGGGGACGACGCCTTCTTCAAGGGCCTGCGCGCGTACGTGGACACGTACCGCTTCAAGTGGGCATGCCGCTCGTGCTTCACGCAGGAGCTGGCCAAGGCGAGCCCCACGAACGCGAAGGAGCTGGGCGCGCTGCGCACGCGCTGGTGGGAGGAGGCCCACGGCGACGAGGACCTGGGCTCCTCCGAGGACCTCCAGGGGCTGATGGGCGCCATGGGCGCCATGGGTGGCGGCCAGGGCGCCGTGGACCTGGGCGCCCAGACGCAGCAGCTCCAGCAGATGCTGGAGGAGATCAACAACCAGCTCCTGGGGCAGTGACGGGCAGGGGACTTCAGTCGAACAGGGCCTGCACGAACTCACGCGGCTCGAAGCGGCGCAGGTCGGCGATCTTCTCGCCCACGCCCACCCAGACCACCGGCAGCTTCAGCTCGTCGCAGATGCCGATGATGACGCCGCCCTTGGCGGTGCCGTCCAGCTTGGTGAGCGCGATGGCGGTGACGCCCACGGCCTCGTGGAACTGCTTGGCCTGCATGATGGCGTTCTGGCCGTTGGTGGAGTCCAGCACGAGCAGCACCTCATGCGGGGCCCCGGGCAGCGCCTTGTCCATCACGCGCTTGACCTTCTTGAGCTCCTCCATGAGCGGGGCCTTGGTGTGCAGCCGGCCCGCCGTGTCCGCGATGACGACGCTGGCCCCTTCCGCCTGCGCCTTCTTCACCGCCTCGAAGATGACGGAGCCCGGGTCTCCGCCGTCGGTGCCCTTCACCAGCTGGGCGCCGGCGCGCTCGGCCCACACGTCGAGCTGTTCGGTGGCGGCGGCGCGGAAGGTGTCGCCCGCGGCGAGCACCACCTTCTTGCCCTGGCCGGTGAGCTGCGCGGCCAGCTTTCCGATGGTCGTCGTCTTCCCGGCGCCGTTGACGCCCACCACCATCACCACGTGCGGCGGGCCTCCGCCCTCCAGCGAGCGCGGCACGGGCAGGTCCACCATCCGCGCGACCTCCTCGCGGATGACGCCCTTGATGCGCTCCGGGTCGCTCAGCTCCTTGCGCTTGAGCTTCTCTCGCGCCACCTCCACCAGGTGGTTGGCGGTCCGCACGCCGATGTCGGCGGTGAAGAGGATCTCCTCCAGCTCCGCCAGCACGGACTCGTCCACTTCGCGCTGCTGGCCGAACAGGCCGTTGAGCCGGGCCATGAAGCCCTGGCTCTTCGTGCGGTCCAGGCCCTGCGCCAGCGTGCGGCCCCCTTCGGCCTCCACCTTGGCGCGCGCGGCGGCGGCCTCGGCCTGACGGGCGGCCTCCGCCCGGGCGGCCTCCTGGGCCAGCGCCTCGTCGCGCAGACGGACCCCTTCGGCCTGCTCCCGCTTGCGGCGCTCGCGCGTCTCGTCGTCGACGGCCTTCTTGGCGCGGTACTCGACGCGCTTGGCCTCTTCTTCACGCTCCTTGAGGGCGCGGGCCTCCGCCTCCAGGCGGGCGCGCTCGGTGCCGTCCTTCGCGGCGCGGGCGGCCAGCGACGCGGACTCGCGCTGGCGGCGCAGGTCCTCCGTGCGGGCGTGGGCATCCTCCGCGTCCCGGCGCAGCGCCAGCTCCGTGTCGGAGGGCGGCAGCTCCACGCGCAATTCGGGGCGCTCGGCGGGAAGCTGGGGAGCCTGCTCGGGGGCCTTGCGG
>SECN01000638.1 GCA_004173515.1 Myxococcaceae bacterium
CTCAAGCGCTTTCGAGCTGCCGCCACCCGCTACGACAAGACGGCGACCAACTATCTCGCCGTCCTGCACGTCGCCTCCATGCTTCTATGGCTGCGTTAATCAGGGACAGCCCCTAGTCTCGGTGAGCTTTGTGTGATGCGACTCGGCCAGAAGCTCATGGGCATGAAAAATGGAGGGCTCTACATTATTGACGAATTTGAGATGGCCCTGCACCCGGCCGCCCAGATTCGACTGTTCAAGGAGATCGAGAAACTCGCAAACGCCGCCAGCTGCACGGCCCTCGTCTCAACCCATTCATCTAGTCTGATCAAGAGCGTGAAACGCTCAAACATCATCTACCTGGAGAACGACAGGGGTAATGTCACGATCCATCGAAACGTTTACCCCACGTATGCGCTCCAACATCTATCTCTTGATGAAGAAAGCGCGCCAGACAAGTTGGTCTTCGTCGAAGACGTGGCGGCCAAGCACTGTTTGGAAGAGATGTGGCAGCAACACATCAAGCGACAGCAATCCAGCGGTGGCGTGAGCCTTCCAAGCGTTCATTTCGCGGTGATCGGCGGATACAAGGAGGTATTGAGATTTCTTGAGCGAAGCAAAGCTTTCGTTCCGAATATGACGCGGCGCATGGCAGCTCTCGACGCTGATACTGAGCCCATTTGCATGCCCCCAAAGCCACAGCAAGGAGTTCCTGCGCCAAAGCTCACTGTTCCGCAGGAGCTATATCAGAAGCAGAAGAGCGACGTCGTTTTCCTGCCTTGGACACCAGAAGTGGGCCTTTGCGAAATGCTTCGCACTGATACTCCAAGACATACACAGGGAATCCAAACTCTCACCGGCATAACAAACCTCAGAATTTCACCGGCCTCGGTGAATGCGCACGTGGGAAAGACCGGCAAACCTCACCGCGAGGCTTGCAAGTCCGCTATCGACACAATCGCAACTGACATTGCCACAAAAAAGACATGGTCCGAAGATCGCGCCAGGGAGGCATTGTTTGCCTACCTAGTGCAAGCCACCTTCGCCACGAACCAGCAGACCATGCTCCAGATCAGCGGAAAGCTCTTCAATTGACTTACGAGTGGGATCGACCCGCCTTGAGCCGGGTTCGAGAGATAAGCAGGTCAGCTACCTACCGGTTTGACGGGGCAGGGGAAAGCAGTAATAGGGTAGTGAAAAAGGGCAATGGCGGGCGCGGGCAGGACGAGCAGTTGAGCTTTCCCGGGGTCGGTGGACAGGTGGGTTAAGCAGCCAGCAGCACCTGTGAGGCAGCCACCTCGCCATGCGCGGTGTCCCGCTCAAAGTCATCCAGGAGCTGATGGGCCACGCCACCATCGAAATGACGATGCGCTACGCCCACCTCTCCCCGGAGACGAAAGAGCGCGCCGTCCAACAACTCGACGCGCCCGCCTCACAGAATCGCGCCGCTCTGGCATGACCGCGCCAGAGGGGCACATTGGGGGCACATGACGATCCCCCGACAACGCGACACCCCGGCAAGCCGTTGAGATTGCTGGCCTTGGGATGGCAGTAGCTACTGGATCGCGAAGATGAGCGTCACCTTCGCCTGCACCGTCTGCTCTTCCGGATGGATGGGCGTGGTGGGCGCGGAGCGCGACTCGGCCATGTCCATGGCGAAGGTGGCCGGGTACAGGCGCGGCGCTTCCGTCACCGTGCTCGCGTCCAGCACCGCTCCCAGCTTCACGTTGAGCGCCGCCGCCAGCACCTCCGCCGACTTGCGCGCTCGCGTCACCGCCTGCCGCAGCGCCTCTCCCTGCACCGCGTCCTCGCGACTCAAGCCGAAGCGCACCGAATCCACCCGGTTCGCCCCCGCCGCGAGCGCCTTGTCCAACAGCCCTCCCACCTTCGTCAGGTCCGTCACGTGGACGCTGACCAGGTTGCTCACGCGGTAGCCCTTGAGCTTCGGCTCCCCACCCTGCGGCGGCGCCGGCGTGTATTCGGGATAGACATTGTAGTTGCGCGTCTGGAGGTCGCGCTTCGCGATGCCCGCGGACGTCAGCGCCGCCAGCACCTTCTCCATCCGCTTCGCGTTCTCTTCGCCCGCCGCCTTCGCGTTCGCCGCGGACGTCTCCACCGCCACGTCGATGAAGGCCTCGTCCGGCTGCGCCTTCACCTCGCCCGTGCCCTCCACGCGCAACGTGCGCACCTGCGGATCCACAGGGGGACGGGCCTGGGGCGAACCGGGCGGCTGCGACTGCGCGGCGGCGGTGACGCCCGCGAGCATCACCAACGTCGACAACATCCTGCGGACCGTGGACATGGCGCCTCCTTCCAAAGGCTGGGGACCTTCGCCTCTAGCGCGAATGCCCCTCATGCCTCCAGGACGCTGGGGGCCCGGCGGACATTCACCGGGCCCACGACGTCCTGCGCCAGACGGTCGCTCAGTGCGGCAGTGACTCGCCCGCGGAGTCCATCGTCATCGTGGGCTCCGGCTTGCGCGCCGGCCGCCGCGTGGCCTTGCGCACCTGCGTCTCCGCCTTGCGCCGCGCCGTGCGCAGCGCGTCCCGGCCCATGTCCATCACCGCCGACACCGCGCCCGCCAGCAGGTTGCCCGGCGGCGTGTCCGGCGCGGCCGGGTGCGGGTGCGTGGGCGCCGCCCGCTTGGCCAGCTCCAGCGCCTCGCCCACCTGCCGCAACTCCTGCGGCTTGAAGGCCTTCTTCACCTCCGGGAACAGGTACTGCTCCTCCTCGGTGACGTGGGCCCGCACGTTCTCCATCAGCACGTGCACCTTCGCATCGAAGCGCTCCGCCTCCGGCGGCATCGTGTCCAGCTCCGACAAGAGCCACTTCACGACGTGGTGCTCCTCCAGCGCGCGAAGCACGTCCGGGGAGAGCTCCTCGGCCCGCGCCCGCACCGCCGGGTAGAAGACCTGCTCCTCAATGGCCGCGTGCACCGACAGCTCGCGCACGATGTCGTCCACCAGTTTGCGCTTGTGCGCTAGCGCGTGGTCGCCCGCCTTCTCGAACTTGCGGAACAACTGCTCCACCGTCTTGTGGTCCGCCTTCAGCAGCATGATGGCATCCATCGGCCGTCTCCCTTCCAGCAACGGGGGCCCGCGCCTCCCCCTCCCGATCGCGCAGGAGTCCCTCTTCCTGGCGCAGCGCGGCACGTTCCGAATGGTGGGGATGAATTCCCGCCCGTGCCCACCCACACC
>SECN01000639.1 GCA_004173515.1 Myxococcaceae bacterium
CCCGGCAAGAAGGCGGTGTTCCTCAACCCGCCCGCCTCGCAGGTGGAGGTGAAGACGACGTTCGCGCTCCTGTCACAGGCGCTGACGGAGCCCGCGCTCGCGGACAGCGCGGGCCTCACGCCGGACGAGCTGGAGGCGGTGCGCGCCGCGGTGCCCTGGACGCGCCCCTTCCGCCACGGCCCCGGCACCGGTCCGGACGGCGCGAAGGTGGACGACGTGGTGGCGCGCGTGTCGGAGGAGCCCGCGCGCTTCGTGCTCAAGCGCGCATGGGACTACGGCGGCAAGGCGGTGTTCCTGGGCCGCTCGGTGGGCACCGTGCCCTACGAGGAGCGCGTCAAGGGCGCCTACGGCGAGTCCATGACGTGGGCGCAGTTGTGCACGCGCGCGGCCACGGATACCCAGGGCGGCGGCTTCGTGGTGCAGGAGGTGGTGGACACCCAGCCGGAGGACCACCTGCTGTGCGGCCAGAACAACGTGCTGCCCACGTCGTTCTTCGTCGACTACTCGGCCTACGCATCGGTGGGCCTGACGAAGCAGCCCGCCTGGGGCGGGGTGTGCCGGGGCTCCATGTCGGAAATCGTCAACATCGTGGGCGGAGGTGGCGTACTGCCCCTCATCACCACGGAAGTCGCGGCGAAGCTTTTGTTGGCCTGGAAGGCCCTTTAAGGCATCGCCCAAGGCTCCGCGTTACATCAGGACACAGCAGCCGGGCAGCCGTCCCGGCACGAAAGGATACGAAAGCACATGGCGTGGGAATCTTCTGGCGGGTGGCAGAGCGGGCGGGCGAGCGAAGTGGACTCGGTGCTAATGCAGGAGTCGCAGCGCGCGTTCATGACGCGCGTGCATGGCTGGATGTTCGCGGGGCTCGCCCTCACGGGCGTCATGGCGGCGGTGACGCTGTCGAGCGACGCGATGCTCCAGGCGGTGGCGCAGTACCGCATGGGCCTGTTGCTGGTGCAGTTCGGCGTGGTGATGGCGCTGTCGTTCCTGGCGCCCCGCATCTCCGGCCCGGTGGCCGCGGCCCTGTTCCTGGGCTATTCGGCATTGACGGGCGTGACGCTGTCGGTGCTCTTCCTCATCTACACGGCGGGCTCCATCGCCCAGGTGTTCTTCATCACGTCGGCCGTCTACGGCACCATGGCCGTCTACGGCACCGTCACGAAGAAGGACCTGAGCGGCTGGAGGACCTTCCTCTACATGGGCCTCGTCGGCATCGTCATCGCGGGCATCGTGAACCTGTTCATGCGCAATGACGCGGTGTCGTTCGTCAGCGCGTGCGCCGGCGTGCTCATCTTCGCGGGCCTCACCGCGTACGACACGCAGAAGCTGCGCGAGTACCACGCGGGCACGGGCTACAAGAGCACGGCGACGGTGAGCATCGTGGGCGCGCTCACCCTCTACCTGGACTTCATCAACCTGTTCCTGTCGTTGATGCGCCTCTTGGGCAAGCGCCGCTAGGCCCAGGCGTCACGACGTCGAAGTCACACGAGGCGGGGCGCGAGGCGGTTTCCTTCCCGGAAGCCGCCTTCAGCGCTCCGCCTTCTTGTTGAAGGGCATCAAGAGCCGCTCCACGGGGCGCCCCTGCACCAGGTGCTCCTCCACGATGGTGGGCACGTCCTCCACCTTCACGCCGCCGTACCAGGTGCCCTCCGGGTAGACGACCACGGAGACGCCGAACGCGCAGGTGTCCACGCAGCCGGCCGCGTTGGCGCGCATGGTGCGTTTGAGCCCGCGCTTGTCCAATTCCGCCTTGAACGCGGCGCGGACCTCCTCCCCGCCCTTGGTGGCGCAACAGCCCTTCGGGTTCCCGTCCGGGCGGCGGTTGGTGCAGACGAAGACGTGTCGTTCAAACGGAGGAGGCATGTCGGCCTCCTAACGCGGTCGGCCGGCGAAATCGACGCCGCCGTTCAGCAAGCGACCGTCCCAGGACCTACCACGTCGCCCCCGACTCGCCCGGACGGCGGACCGCCGCTACGCTGGGCGCACGGACTGACAGCAAACATCCGCCAGTGATCACGAGCCCTTGGCCGGGCCCCCTCCCTCTTGGGCCCGAATTTGTAGTGTCATGACACTACATTGCCTGCGAAGCATCCATTGCCACCGTCATGAAGGGGGCTTAGATCAGCCCTGTATCAAGCCCACACCCCCTGCGCAGGTGAGCAGCGCCCCGGGTGTTCTGGGAGGGATGTACCCCCAAGCTGAAGTGTGTAGGCCCGTTTCAAATGCTAGATATAGGGGGAGCAGGTGATGTTTGACGGACCCCGTGAGCGATCGTATGGATCCGCCCGCCCGGCCGGAGGGCAGTCAGACCCGGGCCCGGATTCCAGCTTTCGGTCCGCTGGAACCTGCCTCCTCGAACCATCCAGACGCCGCCTCTTTCTGTCCCCTGGAGATCAACCGATCCCCTGGGATCTCGCGGCGTTGGCGATTTTGCGAATTTTGCATCCGTACTCTCAGTGAATCTGGAGGTGGGCGTCATGGAGAAGGAACTGGGTGGCAAGACGGTGGTCGGGGGCAAGGAGCGTCGCGGGGTGAAGGTGAAGGGGAAGGCGGCGGCGACGCCGGCGATGACGACGGGGCTGAGCGTGGAGCGCTTCTTCACGACGCCCGGGGTGGACCCCGCGGACGAGCTGGCGTGGGAGCTGCGCAGCGCGAGCATCAAGGGCGAGGACGGCAAGGTCGTCTTCGACCAGAAGGACATCGAGGTCCCCAAGTCCTGGTCGATGCTGGCGACGAACGTCGTGGCGTCGAAGTACTTCCGGGGCACGCCCGGCACGCCGGACCGGGAGACGAGCGTGCGCAAGCTGGTGGCGCGCGTGGTGGACACGCTCACCGCCTGGGGTGAGCAGGGCCACTACTTCGCGACGGCGGTGGACCGCGAGGCGTTCCACGCGGAGCTGACGCACCTGCTCTTGCGCCAGAAGGCGGCCTTCAATTCGCCCGTCTGGTTCAACGTGGGCGTGGAAGCGCACCCGCAGTGTTCGGCGTGCTTCATCAACAGCGTGGACGACAACATGGAGTCCATCCTGGGGCTGGCGCGCACCGAAGGGATGCTCTTCAAGTACGGCAGCGGCACGGGCACCAACCTGTCCACCGTGCGGGGCAGCAAGGAGCTGCTCGCGGGCGGCGGCACGGCGTCCGGCCCGGTGTCGTTCATGCGCGGCTTCGACGACTTCATGAAGGCCGTGGTGAACGACGGCCCGTGGCAGACGCGCGCGGTGCGCGACGGCCAGGTGATGGAGACGTACAAGGCGCGGGAGCTGTTCCGGGAGATCGCGGAGGCGGCGCACCTGTGTGGGGACCCGGGCCTCCAGTACGACACCACGGTGAACGCGTGGCACACGTGCTCCGGCACGGCGCGCATCAACGCGTCCAACCCCTGCTCCGAGTACATGTTCCTGGATGACTCGGCCTGCAA
>SECN01000640.1 GCA_004173515.1 Myxococcaceae bacterium
TCATCAACATCGGCTCCATCGCGGGGGAGTTCCCCTACCCGGGCGGCAACGTGTACGGCGCGACGAAGGCGTTCGTGCACCAGTTCAGCCTGAACCTGCGCGCGGACCTGCACGGCACGTCCGTGCGCGTGACGGACATCGAGCCGGGGCTCGTGGGCGGCACGGAGTTCTCCAACGTGCGCTTCAAGGGCGATGACGCCCGCGCCGCGTCGCTGTACGCGAACACGCAGCCGCTCACGCCGGAGGACATCGCGGACACCGTGTACTGGGTGGCCTCGCGACCCGCGCACGTGAACATCAACATCATCTCGATGATGCCGGTGGCGCAGTCGTTCGGCGCGCTCCCCGTGAAGCGTCAGGCCTGAGGTTTCAGCCCGGCACGGGCAGCACGGCCTCCAGCAGCGGAGCGGGCACCGACGGGTCGTCCGCGTCCGCCACCAGCAGCAGGTGGATGCGCCCGCCCTCCACGCGCGCGTCCACGCCCTCCAGCTTCACGCCCGCGTCCACCGAGTCCAGGTACACCGGCGTCCCATCCGGCGCGAGCACGCCCACCGCGGAGCCCTTCACCGGGCCGTCCGCCACGCGGTCGCGCGAGTCCTCCGCCGTGGCGGTGAACACCACGCGCCCGTCCGGCAGCGCCGACGCGTCCGTGAAGGACAGCCGGACGCCGTTGGCTTCACCCAGCTCCCACCGGCGCACGCTGCGCACCGTCTCCGGTCCCAGCGCGCCCACGTCCAGGCCGCCCACCACGCGGTCCAGGTCCAGGTCCACCAGCGCGTCCACACCGCCCTCGCCGTTGCCCCGGTTGAGCAGCCGCAGGAACCGGCCCGTCACCGCCGCGCCCTCCACGTTGAGCGCCAGCAGCTCGCGCTCCAACTGCACGTAGAGCCCCGTGCAGTCCACCGTGTGCGCGGGCCCCGCAAGCGACCCGTCCGCGTTCAGGGGCAGCACGGAGGCCCGCCGCCGTGCCGGTGTCGAACCCGAGGGCAGCGCCAGCAGCGCGCCGTGCGCGAACGCGGCGGAGGGGCCCAGCCGGCACAGCGCCTCCAGGTCGGGCTTCACGGCCTTGCGCTCCGCGTGCCCGTCGGGGAGCTCGCCCAAGAAGAGGCGCACGGTGTGGCCCGGCGCATCCCCGGTGGCGGGGAACACGGCCAGGTGGAGCGCGTCGTCCGCGACCACGTAGAGCCAGTCCCCCGCGCGCACCAGCCCGCTGGCGGCGGAGACGTGGGACTCCGGAGCCGAGGGGGACGCCGACACGTTCAGCGTGCGCCGCAAGGTGGTGACGATCATGGGGACGGCCTCCGGGGGACGACGGTCGCGGACTACAGCAGGGTGCCGCGCAGGAAGAGGCTCGCCGCCGTGAAGTAGATGACGAGTCCCGTTACGTCCACCAGCGTCGCCACGAAGGGCGCGGACGCGCTCGCGGGGTCGAAGCCCACGCGCCTCAGGATGAACGGCAGCATGGAGCCGGACAGCGTGCCGAACAGCACCACGCCCACCAGCGACACGCCCACGGTGAGCCCGATGACCACCGCGTGGTCCCCGTAGCTGTGGAACAGCGCCTGCCACACGATGACGCGGATGAAGCCCACCAGGCCCAGCACCGAACCCAGCGCCAGCCCCGTGCCCAGCTCCCTGCGCGCCACGCGCCACCAGTCCTTGAGCTTCATCTCCGACAGCGCCAGCGCGCGGATGATGAGCGTGGTGGCCTGGCTGCCGGAGTTGCCGCCCGAGCTGATGATGAGCGGGATGAAGAGGCTCAACACCACGGCGCGCGCGATTTCGTGCTCGAAGTAGCCCATGGCCGTGGCGGTGAGCATCTCCCCCAGGAAGAGCACCATCAGCCAGCCGGCGCGCTTCTTGAGCATGGCCAGGAAGCCGACGTCGAAGTACGGCGCGTCCAGGGCCTCCATGCCGCCGACCTTCTGGATGTCCTCCGTGGCCTCCTCCTGCACCACGTCCACGATGTCGTCCACCGTGACGATGCCCTTCATGCGCTGGGCCTCGTCCACCACGGGCATGGCCATGAAGCTGTGTTCGGAGAAGGTGCGGCTCACGGCCTCCTGGTCGGTGTTCTCCGCCACGGTGATGACGTCGCGCTGCATGACGTCCGCCACGCGCTTGTCCGGCGCGGCCTGGAAGAGCTGGCGCAGGGACAGCACGCCCTGGAGGCGCTGCTCGGCGTCCAGCACGTAGGCGTAATAGACGGTCTCCACCCGCTCGCGCGCCTGCTTGCGCAGGTAGCCGATGGCCTCGTCGATGCTCATGTCCGGACGCACGCGGGCGAAGCGCGGATTCATCAGGCCGCCGGCGTCGTCCTCCGCGTAGGCCAGCAGGACGTTCACCTCGCGGCGGCTGGCGTCGTCCAGCTGCGACAGGATGGTGTTCACCTGGTCCGGCTCCACCGCCTGCACCAGGTCGGCCAGGTCGTCCGGGGGCAGCAGGCGGACCCAGGTGCGGCGCTCGGCCGGAGGCAGGGAGAGGATGAGCTCCGCCTGTTCGCGCGCGGACAGCCCGAGGAAGAAGTCGTCCGCCACCGCCGGAGGCAGCAGGCGGAAGCCCTCCAGGCGCTCGTCCACGGACAGCACCGCCCAGGCCTCGTGAAGCTCATCGGGGGACAACGCGTTCTGGCTCTGGGGACTCTCCACCATGGCGTGCCTCGGAAGGGGAGGGTGCGCGCGCGCCGATGCGCGGCGCGCCGGCCTCTCTACACCCCCGTCGAGGGCACGGCGAGCGGAAGCCGCGAAACATCGCCCTGAAATTTCGCCCGCCTGCCTGGTGCGTCCTTCCTCGGGGGCACGGCCTCGGGGCCGGGGTGCTTGTGTGTCTTCGCCGCCTGCCTTCCCGCTGCTCCCAATCCGGTCCGGGGCGCCCGGCCCGGCGTCAGGGTCCGCGCGCCCGGTTCTCTGGCTCCTTGGGGCACCACGCTCCGCGTCGGTGCGCGGAGGCTCAGGTCTTCTGCTGGATGAGCTCGACCTTGTAGCCGTCCGGGTCTTCCACGAAGGCGATGATGGTGGTGCCGTGCTTCATGGGGCCGGGCTCGCGGACGACCTTGCCGCCGGCCGCGCGGATGGCGTTGGCGGTGGCGTGGATGTCGCTGACGCCCAGGGCGATGTGGCCGTAGGCGGTGCCCAGCTCGTACTTCGCGGTGTCCCAGTT
>SECN01000641.1 GCA_004173515.1 Myxococcaceae bacterium
GACATGGTCTACATCCTGGAGAAGAGCAACCACCCGGACCGGGTGAAGATGTTCGCCCAGGTGCTCAAGAGCCCCAACCTCGTCGTCAAGCTGGAGGTGATGCAGATCATCGGGCGCGGGCGCACGGCGGAGTCGCGGCGCATCATCCAGGAGGCGCTCAACGACAACGTCTCCCAGGTGCGCATGCTGGCCGCGAAGCTGCTGCCGGAGTTCGACCGCGACAAGGCCTTCCCGGATCTGGTGAAGCTGGTGCGCGACCCGGGCTGGGACAAGAAGACGTCGGATGAGAAGGCCGCGGTGTACGCGGCCATCGGATCCACCAACCTGCCCGCCGCGCTGTCCATGATGCAGCAGTTGCTGCAGGTGAAGCCGTCGCTGCTCAACAAGCGCCGGGTGATGGACGACAAGTTCCTGGCCATCCACGGCCTGGGAGGCGCGGGATCCATCCAGTCCTACAAGTTGTTGCAGGCCGTGGTGGAGGACAAGGCGCAGCCGCTGGATGTCCTCACCGCCGCCCGCAAGGCGATGTATCAGACGCGCAAGGCCCTCTTCGGGGACTCGGCGCTTCCGGAAGAGATGACGTGACGCCATGGCCGACAACCTGAAGATCAGCCACAACCAGGAAGAGAATCTCAGCGAGTACGGCCGGGAGCACAACGAGAAGCTCCAGGGCCTGTCGCGCTCCATGCTCGCGGGCCTCTACATGCTCGTGCGCTCCGTGAAGATGTACGACCCGGAGAACGCGGTCTTCGAGAAGCCGCTGCACCAGCTCCAGGACATCATCAACCAGATCATCGGCAAGGAAGGCCGGCTGGAGCTGGCGGGCGTCAAGGACTCCTTCTACCTGAACGGCATGCTGGTGAAGGTGGACCTGAACTCCATCGAGAACCAGCGCTACCTGCTGGCGGAGATGCGCGCCAAGGACGTGGGCGGCATCACGCTGACCAAGCCCGTCACGGTGCAGGAGCTGAAGAACTTCGTCTGGATCTTCAGCAAGGAGCAGTCCACCGCCGCGGAGGAGGACGGCCTGCAGGGGCGCAAGCTGCTCAACATGCGCGTGGCGAAGTTCTCCAAGCTCAAGGAGAAGCTGAACAAGGACATGGACAACCCGGGCGACATGAAGGTCGACCGGAAGAAGTACGCCATGACCGTGTACGCCCGCGCGGTGTTCTTCCTGCAGAAGTACCTGGAGTCGGTGCGCGCGGGAAAGCCCATCGGCTCCTCGCGCGCGCTGCGGCTGGTGCAGGACTTCGTGGACATCTCCTACGATCAGCGCACGCACTTCCTGGGCATGACGACGCAGAAGCGCGAGGACGACTACCTCGTCTACCACCAGGTCAACGTCGCGCTGATGTGCATCGTGTTCGGCGCGGAGCTGGGCCTGACGAAGCCGCAGCTTCGCGACCTGGGCTACATCGCGCTCTTCCACGACGCGGGCATGACGACGCTGCCAGAGGAGCTGTCCACCAAGCGCGGCGCGCTCACCGCGGAGGAGAAGGTCACCGTCGCTCGCGCGCCCCTCATCAGCGTGCGCAACATCCTGATGGAGAAGGGCTTCAGCCGCTCCACGCTGCTGCGCGTGGTGACGACCTTCGAGCACAAGACGGACTACGGCACCGCGGTGCGAGATGCGCGCGGCAACATCCAGATGATCATCCCCAAGACGAACCTGGGGGTGTACGCGAAGCTCATCGCCATCTGCGACGCCTACGACGCGCTCACCTCGCGCCGGCCCTACCGGGACGCGTACGGCCCGGAGGTCGCGCTGATGTTGATGTGGACGGAGATGCGCCAGAAGTTCGACCCGGAGCTCCTGTCCGTCTTCATGCGGGTGATGGCCATCCAGCCCATCAAGGTGCTCTCCCGCCGTCAGCAGCAGATCAGCGTTTCCGGGATCTAGTCGCCTTCGCCGGGGCCTTCTTCGCGGCGGGAGGCCCGGCGGGGACTTCCGCCTCCCGCAGCAGCGCCAGGGCCTGCGTGAAGTCCTCCGGCAGGGGGGCCTCCAGCGACAGGGGCTTGTGGGTGCGCGGGTGCTCGAAGGCGAGCCGCCACGCGTGCAGCGCCTGACGGCCCAGCAGCTCCTGGGCCTCCGCGACCGCGCCCTTCGCCTTGCGGCCGGCGCCGTAGAGCGCGTCGCAGAGCAGCGGGTGCCCGGCTTCGGCCAGGTGCACGCGGATCTGATGCGTCCGGCCGGTGAGCAGGTCCACCTCCACCAGGGCGGCGCCCTCGAAGGCCTCGCGCACGCGGTACAGGGTGATGGCGGGCTTGCCCTCCTTCACCTTGCCGGTGAAGCGCTGGCGGTGGATGGGATGGCGGCCGTAGAGCGTCTCGATGCGGCCTTCGGCCTGGGGCACGCCGTGCACCAGCGCGAGGTACGTCTTCTGGACCTCGCGCGTCTTGAAGGACTTCTGGAGGGCCACCAGGGCCTGTTCGTGCTTGGCGACGACGAGGCAGCCGGTGGTGTCCTTGTCCAGGCGGTGGACGATGCCCGGGCGCAATTCGCCGCCCACGCCGGCCAGGTCCTTCACGCGGTGCAACAGCGCGTTGACCAGCGTGCCGGAGGCGTGGCCCGCGCCGGGGTGCACCACCATGCCGGCGGCCTTGTCCACGACGACGAGGTCGCGGTCCTCGTGCAGCAGGGAGAGGGGCAGCGCTTCGGCCTGGGGGATGGCGGCGACGGGCGCGGGGATGTGGACGGAGAGCCGTTCCCCTCCGCGCAGGCGCTGCGCCACCTTGCCGGGCTTGCCGTCGGACAGCACGTGGCCGTCGGCGATGAGGCCCTGGAGGCGGGAGCGGGTGAGATCCGGGAACGCGCGGGCGAGGTACTGATCCAGACGCTCTCCCCGGGCTTCGGGGAGGGCGAGGTGCTCGCGCGTGTCGGGTGAGGCCACGGAGCGGGGGACTACCAGATCTTCGACTTCACGTGCGCCTTGGAGCGCAACACGATGTCGTTGACGGCGCGCTCGAAGAAGTTCGCCTGGGTGCTGATCTCCTGGCTGACGCGGCTCTTGTAGAGCGCACGCCCCTCCTCCAGTTCCTCCTTGAGGACCTCGAAGAGGTTGTCCTGCTCGATGCCCTTGATGATCTTCTGCTCGTTGTAGAGCGAGATATCCGAGGCAATCGCGCGGGCCAGACGCATCGCCTTGACCTTTTC
>SECN01000642.1 GCA_004173515.1 Myxococcaceae bacterium
TGGAGGCACCAGGGCGAGGGTCCGGTGTCACCCCGTGGCCCGCCAGCCACGGCGGCGTGGCCCCGGGGTGACACCGGACCCTCGCCCTGGTGCCTCCAGGCCCCGCCCCTGGATGCGGGCCATTGAACGTCCCGTGGAAATCACCGCGCCGGCTGAACGAAAAACTCGACAGAACGAGGAATGACCCTGAAGGGCTGAAAAAAGGTGGGCTGTCCCACCCCACGGAAACCCCCTATTCGACAGGGAAACCCCCGGATTCTGGGACCCGCCAGGGGGCCCGGGCCCTGGCACCCCACCTGCATGATGTCAGACCCAAGGTGTACTCACCCGCGCAGTGGGAAGTGCCGGGAGGAACCATGGCGAAGCGGACCGCAGGCAAGACGAGTGGTGGCACGACGGTGCGGCGGCAGGGTCGGCGGGTGATGCCGGCGCTGAGGCGGACGGCGAAGCGCGCGCGCGTGGTGGCCCAGAAGGCCCAGCTCACCCTGGGAGAGGTCATCGCGGCGGCGTTCGACACGGCCGGCGGTGAGATGAGCGGCGTGCTGGAGCTCGTGACGTCCCCGCAGATGACCCGCGCGCTGGGTCGCCGCATCGTCGTCGAAGGCTGACGCAACCGACCCGGTTCTCACTCGGGCGGTGCCCCGCGGACAGGGGCGCGCGAGCAAGGGCCGTCGCGACACGGTTGTCAGCCTCAAGCCACCAGGTGCCGCTTGCGCTGGCGCGGGTGGAGTGCCCGTCTCCCTTCAACAGCTCGAAGCCGTCCCTGGCCCCGCACGGTGCCCCACCCCGGGTCGCGACCGCGCCCTGCTTCCGACGCTTCCGTGCCCCCTCCAGGCCTCCTTCGAACCCGCGCCGGGCACCCTCCGGTGGGCGCATCCTGCGTGCCTGCGGACGCACCTTGCGTCCCGCCGCGTGGACCGCCTGGGACGCCACCTGACGCCACGGGAGCGGGTTGAGCGCGACACCGGGTGACCGCGTTCGTCACTTCGCACCAGTGGGCCCAGCGCTTCGCACCCGGACGGACGACGGCCCGCGTTCTCCCTCTGAAACAGGGAACGCGGGCCGGGAAGCCCCGGTTGCCGGGGCTTTCAACTCCGAGGAGTGACTAGCGGGGCTGCCAGCGCGGGCGGTGGTCGTCGCCCTCGCTCGTCAGCACCGTGTACGTGTCCTTGGGGTGGGTGATGACGGTGCCGACCTTCGCGCCGGAGGCCGGGTCGATGCGCTGCACCAGCAGCTGGCCGCCCTTCACGTAGGCCAGGTACTGACCGTCCGGCGAGAACGACGGCAGCGTGGCCTCGTTCTCGAAGGACACCGCCGCGCCCTCCGCCGCGCCCGTGGTGGTGTTCACGCGCTGGAGGAAGAGGACGTTGCCCGGCGTGGTCCCGCAGAGGGTCGCGCCCACGTTGCCGCAGAGCGTGGCCGCGGTGCCGACCAGTTGGTAGTAGGCGCGCACGTACGCCACCCAGCTGCCATCCGGCGCCCAGTTCGGGTTCGCGATGTAGGACTCCACCGTGCCGCCGGTGACGGCGTCGGAGGTGGCGTCCGCGAGCAGCGTCGGGGTGCCGCCGCCCGTCACGGGCAGCGAGTACAGCTTGAGGACCGAGGTGGCGTCCGCGCCGAAGTTCACCGTCTTGCCGTCCGGGTTGGCCAGGAACAAGAGCTGCGAGGTGACGCGGTTGTAGTGCGGCTGCTCGGCGGAGGTGGGCGTCCCGGCCAGCGGGGCCGGAGCGGCGCCACCGGTGGAGACCTGGATGCCCGTCCCCGAAACGCTGTACGCGTAGTCCACGCCGTTCGGGCCGAAGTCCGGGAAGGTGCCGGTCGCGGTGGCCTGCGTCGCCGTGCCGCCCGTGCCGGGGATGGTGGAGATGCCGGACGAGCCACGCACCCACGCAATCACGTTGCCCGGCTCCCATTCAGTGTAGCGGATGCGCGTGCCATTGCCCGTCGTCAGCACGGTGGGCGTGGCGGCCGCGAGCGGCACGGCGCGCACCGCGAGCTCACCCGCGGCGCCGGTGACGTCGCCCTGCACGAACGCCACCTGGGTGCCGCCCGGACCGAAGCGCGGGTAGGCGCTGGCCACGCCGTCGGCGCTGAGGGACGTCATGCCCGGCACGTCGAACGCGGTCACGATGGCGCGGGTGCCACCGTCGCTGCCCGTCAGGGCGATGTGGAGCGACTGGCAGGTCGCGGCCTCGCAGCGCAGGCCCGCCATGCAGTCCACGGACGCGGCGCAGGCGCCGCCCTTGGCCACCGTCATGCTGCCCGCGTCCGCCGTCCCGGCGTCGACCTCCGTGCCCGCGTCCGTGCCGGCGTCGACCGTCGTGCCCGCGTCCGTGCCGGCGTCGACCGTCGTGCCCGCATCGGTTTCCGTGCCCGCGTCCTCCTCGGGAGGGGGCGTCAGCGTGCGCAGTTCGCACTTGTTGTCCGCGTTGCAGGACCAGACCTGGCCCTCGGGGGGATTCCCCTTGTCGCGGCAGTCGAACTGGTCGACGCACTCGTCGCCACAGCCCGTCGCCAACATCGCCAGCGCTCCGAAGAGCGCACCCCACACCACTCGCTTGGTCATGCTCATGCCTCCACAGTCAGGGGCGCGCGTCATAGCTTCCCGTTCACGGGATGCGGGACGCCCTGAAGGGCACGTCATCCGGGGCTGTCCGTGATTGAACTGGGTTTGGGAAAAGGGTGCTCAATGATCGACACGCACTGCCATCTGGACGCCGCTCGCTTCGATCCGGACCGCCCGGACGTCGTCGCGCGCGCCTGGGCCGCGGGCCTCCACGGCCTCCTCATTCCGGCCGTGGGACCGGAGACCTGGGAGCCGCTGCTCGCGCTGCCCCGGAAGGACGCGCGCATCCAGGTGGGCCTGGGCATCCACCCCCAGTTCCTGCCGGACCTGCGACCGGAGGACGACGGCCCGAACCTGGAGCGGCTGGACGCGCTGCTGGCGAAGGGCGGCGCGGTGGCGGTGGGCGAGTGCGGCCTGGACGGCCCGTCGCTCACCGGCGCCCCGCTGGAGCGACAGGTGACCGTGCTGCGCGGACACCTGGCCCTGGCGCGCAAGCACGGGCTGCCGGTGCTGATGCACTGCCACCGGCTGCACCCGGCGCTCATCGACCTGATGAAGACGGAGCCCTGGCCGGAGGCCGGAGGCCCCCACGCCCTTCCGGGGCCAGCGCTCCGAGCCGGGCTACCTGCCCCACATCCTCGCGGGCATGGCCCAGGCGCTGGGGCAGCCCGTGGACGTGCTCGCCCAGCGGACGACCGAGAACGCCCGGCGCCTGTTCCGGGAAGCTTTCCCGCCCCCTTCGCTGTAGGCGAGCGTCGCGTGATAGAGGAGCCTTCATGAACCCGCAGCCCGTCGCCACCGCCACCGCCGAAGCCGAGGCGCTCCCCACCGCCCCCACGGTCGCTCCGAACGCCGTCGCCGAGCCGTCGCTCGCGAAGCCCTTCAAGCTGTCGCGGCGCTTCGACCGGACGGCGCGCCTGTTGGGCGACAACGCCATGGAGCGGCTGGCCAACTCGCACGTGGTGGTGTTCGGCCTGGGCGGCGTGGGCAGCTTCACCGCCGAGGGCCTGGTGCGAAGCGGCGTGGGCCGCCTGACGCTGGTGGACCACGACGACGTCTGCGTCACCAACACCAACCGCCAGTTGCACGCGACGGTGAAGGCGGTGGGCAAGTCCAAGGCGGAGCTGATGGCGCAGCGCTGCCAGGAGATCAACCCGCAGGCCAAGGTGGAGGCCCTGCGCGAGTTCTACCGCGAGGAGCTGGCGGAGACGCTGCTGCCCGCGGGCCGCTACGACTTCGTGGTGGACGCCATCGACAACGTGAAGGCGAAGCTGCACCTCTTGCACCGGTGCGTGACGCTGGGCGTGCCGGTGGTCAGCTCCATGGGCGCGGCGGGCCGCCTGGACCCCACGGCCATCCGCGTGGAGGACCTGTGCGAGACGCACATGGATCCGTTCGCCAAGGACATCCGCAAGCTGCTCAAGCGCAAGTACGGCGTGGAGACGGAGCGCCACACGGGCATCACCGCCGTGTACTCCATTGAAACGCGGCGCCAGCCGGTGGCCCTCAACTACGACGACGCCACCGACGGCTTCCTGTGCGTCTGCCCGCAGGACAACGAGTTCCACACCTGCGACCACCGCACGCAGATTGACGGCAGCGTGGCGTTCGTCACCTCCGCGTTCGGCATGAACGCCGCGGGCGTGGTGGTGCGCAGGCTGGCCGCGACGCGGTAGGTCCCTGGCCCTTGGGGCTCAGGCCACGCGCGGACGCACTTCGGCCACCGCCGCCTCGCGGCCACACGGGCGGCGGAAGACGCAGCGCGCGCAGGCGTTGAGGTTGTCCGTCTGGGGGAAGGCCTCCGCCCCCTTCGGCGTGTTGGCGGCCGGATCCACGAGCAGCGCCCGCATCCCCGCCACGCTCCGGGCGAAGTGCTGGTGGAACAGGTCCATGGCGGAAGGGTCCACCGCCACGTCGTGCTCCAGGCCCTCGTTCAGGTACACCAGCGATGCTCTCACCTTCTCCAGCGGGTAGCGGTAGCGCTGGGAGATGTAGAGCGCGTAGCCCAGCACCTGCTCGTCGTAGCCCTCGCGCGAGCGGCCCGTCTTCCAGTCCACCACGACGACGGAGCCCGCGTCGTCCACGTAGGCGAAGTCGGGGATGGCGAAGACCTTCACGCCTTCGTGGGTGAAGTGCGCGAAGTCGAAGCCCGCGTCCACCTCCAGCCACTGCGCGGGCTTGAGCCCCTTCGCGATGCCGGGCCAGCGCGACTGGAAGAACCACGCGAGCGCCGAGCGCACCGTTTCGAAGTTCTGCTTCCACGCCTCGTTGGGGACTTCCTCCGCGTACTCGTGCTCCGCGAGGCCGGTGAACGGCTTGCGGTACTTCTGCGTCCAGTAGAGCTTGGAGCGCGAGTGCCGGAAGTCGTCCTGCATCAGCTTGTGCGCGCGGGCCTCCACGGCCTTGGGGTCCACCTCGCGGCCGGCGCGCCAGTCCAACAGCACATCCTTGAGGGCCTCGTGCACGATGCTGCCCGCCCACGTGTAGCGGTTGGACAGCTTCTTGAGCACGTACAGCTCGCGCACATCGCGCGCGGCGTCCGCCTCCCAGCCGCCCCAGGAGCGGTAGTAGTAGAGGAAGTAGGCCCGGAGGCACTCGGAAAACTTCTCGTGGCGGCTCTTGGACCAGGAGAAGTCGTTGTGGAGGGGAGGACGGGCCATGGACTCGGCGCATCCTATAGACGATCGCTCGTCCCGCCAGAAGGCCGACGAGCGGAGAGACAACCGCCTGGAATGCGGAAACACGCGGGCCCCACCCGACCGTACGGGTATGGTGTCCGCCAACCACCGCGCCCCATCACATGAGCCCACGCAAGCGCACCGCCCCCGCGGCCCT
>SECN01000643.1 GCA_004173515.1 Myxococcaceae bacterium
AGCAGCCCTTCCTGCTCCAGGTCCTCGGCGGGCACCTTCCACTCCCGGGCGACGGCGGCGGCCGCGCGCACCAGGCGCTGCTGCACCTCCTGCGCGAGTTGCCCGACGGCTGCCCTGAGCAGCGTCGCGCGGAAGGGCGCCTCGCCCAGCTGGTGCGGCCGCACCTGGTGCGCGCGGCCGCCGCCGTCGCCCGGGAGTGGAAGGTGCCCGCCGAGGACCTGGAGCAGGAAGGGCTGCTGGCCACCTGCCGGGCGTGGCAGGACTTCACCCCGGGCCGCGTCCCGGGCCGCTGCCTCTACCCGGCCTATGTCCTCCAACTGGGCAAGCAGGCCATGGTGCGCGCCGCCACCGCGGAGCGCAGCGCCGTCCACGTCACCCGTCACGCGCGGCGGAAGCTGGCGCGCGCGAAGAAGGCCGCCCGGGACGAGGGCCTGCCGCTGGACGCCGCGCTGCGCGCGCAGGGCCTGGATGAGGCCTCCGTGCTGACGCTGGGCGACGGCAGCATCCGCACCACCTCCCTGGAGGGGCTGCTGGCTGGGGCCGCCGCGGAGGGCGACGGGCCCGGGGCGAACGCGGAGGCGCGGCTGGGGCTGGTGGACACGACGGCCGCGCGTCTGGCGCACGTGGCCCAGCGCGAGGCCGCGCTGGTGGCGCTGCACCGGCTGCCCCGCCTGCAGCGCGTGGTGCTTCAGGCCCTGGCGGGGTTCGGCCGGGCCGGCGGACTGGAGTCCACGGAGCGGACGGTGGCCCAGGAGCTGCGCCTGCCGGTGGCCCAGGTGCGCGAGCTACACGCCCAGGGACTGCGGCGGATCCGCGGGGCGCTCGATAGCCTGGGGCACGGGCCGGAGCTGCCTGCGCGCGAGGCCGGGGCGGTGCGCCGGCAGCGGGCGGCCGCGCCCCGGGACTCGCGGCCGCGTCCGGTGGGGCAGGTCGCCCAGCTCGGACTGGCGTTCACCGCGGTGGGGCCGTAGCCGTGCCCGTCATCGTCGCGAAGAAGGCCGGCACGTGCACCGCCGCCGGGTGCGGCGGGCGGGTGCTGAAGGGGGAGTACGTGGAGTACTCCGCCGCCACCGGCACGCGGCACATGGAGTGCGCGGGTGCTGAGCAGGGCAAGCGCCCCAACCTCAAGGCGGGGACGTGCCGGTGCGGCGCCTCGGTGGCGCCGCGCGAGGGCTCCCTCACGCTGAAGGAGACGAAGCGCGGGACCAACTTCCGGAAGGAGTGGTTGGTGCTGTGCGCGCGGTGTGGCTGATCAAATCAGCGTCTCGTCCTCGTCGGGCCAGCCATTTGCTTTAAGCACGGCGACCGCATCGTCGAACGGGAGTTTCTCTCGCGCTCTTCGGCCGTCGTCGGTGTACGCATCGAAAACGCCATGGTCGATGTTGTAGTGGACCTCGGTGATTGAGGAGCTGTGCCAGGGACCGTCTGATACGGATAACCCCTTAAACGGAGGAAATGGAAGTTCGATGATCCGGTGAACAAACACATCGCTCTCGTGATCAACGTCTATGTCAAAAGGGACGATGGTTATGAGCTGGACTCGAAATGCCATGCCTGGGTCTCCTTGTCGTTACTTGGCTTGCGACAACACCTTGTTTGGCACAATACGGACAGCGGATGCATCGTGCTTGAGGCATGGGGCCGCCCAACGTGGTCGGCCCCAGGGCTACACCACTATGCGATGAACGCGGGCAGTCCGTCGCCCGGCTTCGGCACCAGCTCCAGCACGTCCCCGGTCTTCGGGGTGAAGCCCGTGCCCGGGAAGCCGATGAAGATGGGTAGATCCGCCGTCGGCTCCACGGACGTCACCTCCGCCACGCCTCCCGAGGCCTGGATGCGCACGGTGGCGCCCTGGTGGACCTCGTGCAGCCCGCGTTCCACCGCGAGGTACCAGCCCCCGCCCTCTTCGTCCTCTGCCACCGCCGTCACCTTCACGGAGCGCAGCGGGGTGGCCTCGGCAGCGGTGCCGGGCGCGGCAACCTCCCGTGCCTCGTCCACCAGGGACGGACTGCTGGGCGGGGCTGAGGCCTGCCGGCGGTGCGCCGCGCGGAGGGCATCCAGTTCCACCTTGGCGCGCGACGCCTCCAACTCCTCCTGGGTGCGGAGGACTTCCTGGAAGCGCACCTGCGAGCGCAGCGCCTGCACCTGGGCGACGAGCGCGTCACGTTCCTTGCGCAGCAGCTCCGCCGACGTCTCCGCCCGCTCCACGCGGATGCGGACGCGGACCTCCACGGCGCGCCAGGCCCGGCGCTCGCGCGGCGTCACGTCCTCCCACTCAGGCAGGAGGTTGCCGGCGCCGTCGTGCCTGTCCAAGGCCTCCAGGTAGGCGTCGTGCAGCCGCCGCACGTCGCGGCCATCGCGCTCCAGGTGCTTCAGTCCAATCCCTGCTTCGGTTGTTGCTTCCATGGTCCTGCCTCCTGCTGGTGGTGGTGCTGGGTGAGCCCGCGCGGGAGCCGCGCGGGAATGAGGTTGAGGAGGCTTCAAGCGGCGCGGTGGCTCACTGCGCGGCGCTCGCGGCCGTGTGGATGAGGACGGAGCGGGCCACGGTGCCGAGCCGCTCCAGCGTGGACTCGATGAGCGACAGGTAGTCGTCCTGGACGAACGCGGCGGCGAACCTGTCGGGCGCCTCCAGGACGAGCATGTCGCCGTCCAGCGTCGGGTTGAGGCGCGCGAGCTGCTCGGCCACATGGTGCTTGCCGTCCACGTGGAGCGTGGCCAGCACCAAGCCCCAGGTGGCGCCGGCCTCGGTGGCGGGCAGCGTCGGCGCGGCGACGGGCTCGGCGGGGGCGTCCTGCTCCGGCACGTGGCGGCGCCAGACGTCCTGGGCCACGAAGGCCTGGGCGGGGCAGACGGGCCGCCGCGTCCGAGCCCAGTCGTCGGCCAGGAAGGCCTGCCACGCGCCCCGGAGACGCTCCTCGTTGCCGCCGAGGACGGCGAGCGCCCCGCGGTACCACGCCGTCCACCCCGGCGGCGGCGACTGGGGCAGGGCTCGTGGGAAGGCCAGCAGCCGCTGCTCCTGGGTCCAGGCGAAGAAGGCCACCGACGCCGCGTCGAGGCCGTCGGCTGCCGTCGGGGAGGACTGCGCCACGGGGCGGCCAGCAGCAGCACCAGCAGCAGACGGGGAAGGGGGTAAGGG
>SECN01000644.1 GCA_004173515.1 Myxococcaceae bacterium
TTCCCAGCCGGCACACGAGCATCCGCGTGCGGCGCGTCTCCTGCGCGGGCTGGCCCAGGAGGCGCCGCCGCAGGTCCACCACGGGCAGCATCGCGCCGCGCAGGTGCAGCACGCCCTCCACGAAGGCAGGCGCGTGCGGGATGGGAATCACGCGTTGGGGCGGGAGGATCTCCTCCACGCGCATGATGTCCAGCACGTACTCCTCGTTGCCCACGAAGAAGGCGCACAGCTGCACTTCCAGTTCGTGCGCCGGGGCCTCGTCGGCCGTCACGCCGCGCGGACGGCGGGCCAGCAGGTTCACGGGGTCCGTCATGGAGCGAGCGCCTGCTCTGGATCCAACAGGATGTAGAGCTGGGAACCCTTGCGGCCCAGCCCCGCCACGCAGTCGCGGTCTCCGCGAAGCCCCGCGGGCGACAGCTCCACCATGGACGGCTTGAGCCGCACCACGCCCGCCACCGAATCCACCCAGACCCCCGCGGGCCCGGCGTCCGTCTTGAGCACCAGGATGCGCGCGGCCCGGGGCGGCAGGCCCGCGTCCGGCCCCGCCACCAGCGGCGGAGCGTCCGCCAGCCGCAGCCGCAGCTTGATGTCGTAGACGGGCAGCAGCTCCCCGCGCAGGTTCATCACGCCCAGCAGCTCCGGCCCCGAGCGCGGAATCTCCGTGAGCAGCGGCACCTTGCAGATCTCCCGCACGGTGAGGATGGGCACCGCGTAGCACTCGGCCTCCAGGCGGAAGGCCAGGTACTCGGTGGGCTCCTCCTCCAGGACGCGCGAGGCCAGTCCGTCACTGCCCGCGGCGAAGTCCAACAGGCCACTGACGTCCTCGTCCGGGCGGTAGAAGAACGCGTCGAGCAGGGCTTCGAAACGGGACACGCCCCGGAAGATAGCAGCCCCCCGGCACGGGTGCCTCAGGCGCGGCGTCGCTCCTGCGCGATGCCCTCTTCCAGCAATTCCGCGACATCCAGCACCAGCACCGTGCGCCGGTTGCCCAGGTCGGTGGCGCCGGAGATACCCTTGACGCCGCTCAGCCTGCCGCCCAACGGCTTGGTGACGATGTCCTGCTGGCCGAACAGCTCGTCCACGGCGATGCCCAGCCGCTGCTGCGCCAGGCCCACCACCACCACGAAGTGGCGGTTCACCTCGCGCTCCGGCAGGAGGAACAGCCGCCCCAGCCGCAGGAAGGGCAGCGTCTGCCCGCGCAGGTCCAACACCTCGCGGCGCTCCACCGTGCGGATGTCCTGGGGCTGCACGGAGAGGATTTCCAGCACGCTGTTGAGCGGCACCGCGTAGGTGCGACCACTGACGCCCACCACCAGCGCGCGCACGATGGCCAGCGTCACCGGCAGCGTCAGGTGGAAGGCCGTGCCCTTCCCGCGCTCGCTCCACACGTCGATGATGCCGGACAGGTTGCCCAGGTTGTTCTTCACCACGTCCAGGCCCACGCCGCGCCCGGACAGCGCGCTGACGCTGGAGCGGGTGGAGAAGCCCGGCAGGAAGATGAGGTTGAGCAGCTCGCGCCGCGTCATCTCGCTGATCTGCGACGCGGTGACGAGCCCTCGCGCGATCGCCACCTCGCGCACCCGCGACTCGTCGATGCCGGAGCCGTCGTCGCTCACGCTGATGAGGACGTGGTTGCCCTTCTGCTCGGCCCGCAGCCGCAAGAGCGCGCGCCGGGGCTTGCCCATGGCCAGCCGCGCCTCCGGCCCCTCCGCGCCATGGTCGATGGCGTTGCGGATGAGGTGCATCAAAGGGTCGCTCAGCTCCTCGACGATGAGCTTGTCCAGCTCCACCTCGCCGCCGGTGCTGACGAAGTCGATCTCCTTGCCCGCCTCGCGCGCGATGCGCCGCACCAGCCGCGCCAGCTTGTCGAACACCTGGCCCACCGGGACCATGCGCGCTTCGAGCAGGCCCTCCTGGAGCGCCTCCAGCTTGCGCTCCAACTGCCGCGTCTCCCGCGACAGCTCCTGGCCGAACAGCTTCGACAGCGCCACCGTCCCGTCCTGCCGGGACGCCTCCGCCAGCCGCTGGAGGTTGGCCTTGATCAGCAGCAGCTCGCCCACCATGTTGATGAGCCCGTCCAGCCGGCCGATGTCCACGCGCACCGTCTGCGTGAGCGAGCGCAGCGACGTCTCTTCCGGCCGGGGACGTCCTGCGGGCACCGGAGCGGACGCGGCGGACTGGAGCCCGAGCGTCGTGGCCGAAGGGGCCTCCACCGCCCGCATGCGCGGAGGGCTTCCCGAGGGCAGGGCCGTGACGCCGGACGACGGCGCGGGGCCCGGAGCCGATGACGTCTCGGCGCCCGCCGGCAACAGCGCCCGGGGAGCGCCCGCCTCCAGGGCCAGCGGCTGGGTGCGCGACGCCTTCTTCTTGCGCTTCGCGCGGGGCGCGGCGGACGGGCTTTCGGGAGTCGGGGGCAGCGCGTCCGGCGACCGGGGCAGGTCGAAGGCAGGGCCGGGCTCACCGTCCTGCGGCGGGCGCACGGCCAGCGGCTCCAGCTCCGCGGGCGTGCCGTGGAGGCCCGCCTCCAACTGCTGCGCGGCCACCTTCGCGCCGAAGATGAGGTCGAACGCGATGCCGGAGGCGCCACCGGGGCGCGACGAGGGCAGCGTGCTGATGACCTCGCCCAGCGGCTTGAGCCGCGCGTTGAGGTCCGCGAGCCCCTGGTCGAAGTCGGTCAGGTCGAACGCGGCGCGCACCCGCCACAGCGCCACCCCGCGCCGCACGTTCTCGCGCAGCCGGTGCTCTTCGTACTCGGTGAAGACGGCGCGCACGGAGGCGTCCAGCTCCAGCCGCTCCAGCGGATCCTCTTCCACAACGGGCGGCGGCGACCCCATGCGCGCCAGCCGGTCCTCCATGGCGCGCGTTCGCCGGGTGAGGTCCTCGCCCTCCTCGCCCCGCGACGTCTCCCCGAGCAGCGACTGGAAGGTGTCCAGCGCGTCCACCAGCGCGTCCAGCACCTGGTCGTCCAGCGTCAGCCGGCCCAGCCGGAGCCTGTCCAACAGGTCCTCCGCCGCGTGCGCCAGTTGGGTGATGCGCTCCTGGCCGAAGAGCCCCGACAGGCCCTTGAGCGAGTGCGCCGCGCGGAAGATGCCGTTGATGTGCTCCGGATCCGCCTCCTGGTC
>SECN01000158.1 GCA_004173515.1 Myxococcaceae bacterium
TCGAAGAGCCACACCACGGGCACGTCGCGCTGGAGTTCCTCACGCAGGCGCGCGGCGATGCGCACCACGGACAGCGACGTGCCGCCCAGGTCATCGAAGAGGTGGTCGTGCACGCCCACCCGGTCCGCGCCCAGCTCACGGGCGAAGACGGCGGCCATCCGCTGCTCCAGCGGATCCGTGGGCTCCACGAAGCGGCCCTGACGACCGGTGGACACGGCGTCCGGCGCGGGCAGCGCCTTGCGGTCCACCTTGTTGCTGGGATTCAGGGGCAGGGTGGCCAGCGTCACGAAGGTCGACGGGACCATGTACTCGGGCAGCCGCTGCCGCAGCTCCGCGCGCAGGGCCGTGACATCCAGCACGTGGCCCTCCCGAGGCATCGCGTACGCGATCAGCCGCTTGTCGCCGGGCACGTCCTCGCGCACCACGACGGCGACCTCCAGCACGGAGGGCACGTCACGCAGGGCGGCCTCCACCTCCGCCAGTTCGATGCGGAAGCCCCGCACCTTCACCTGGTTGTCGATGCGGCCCAGGAACTCCAGCACGCCGTCCGCGCGCCAGCGCACCAGGTCGCCCGTGCGGTACAGCCGCCCGCCGGGCGTGATGCCCTGCGAGTCCGGGACGAAGCGCTCCGCGGTGAGCTCGGGCCGGGACACGTAGCCGCGCGACAGGCCGTCACCGCCCAGGTACAGCTCGCCCGGCACGCCCACGGGCACCGGATGCATCCACGCATCCAACACGTAGCCCGTCGTGTTGGACAGCATCGGCCCGATGGGCACCGAGCCGCTCCCCAACTGCTCGGGCCGCGACACCGTGAAGGTGTTCGAGGCGACCGTGCACTCGGACGGACCGTAGATGTTGGTGACGCTGGTTGTTCCGGACGCGACGGCCTTGCGCACGTGGGGCGCGGAGATGATGTCCCCGCCCACGTGCACCTCCTGCAACCGACCGAGGAGGTCCGAGTGGTGCTCGACGATCTGCGAGAAGAGCCCGGTCGGAATGTGCGCGTAGTTGACGCCGTGTTCCTTCACCATCCGGGCGACCCGATCCAGGTCGCTCGCCCGGTGCTGTCCCGGGAAGACCACCAACCGGCTGCCGTGCAACAGCGGCAACCACAGCTCCAGGACGGAGCCGTCGAAGGAGATGGGCGCGAGCAGCATCATCGTGGGGCCGACGCCGTAGTCCGCGTAGCTCTTCGAATAGACCAGCCGCAGCAGGCTGCGCTGCTCGATGCTCACGCCCTTGGGCCGCCCGGTGCTGCCGGACGTGAAGACGACGTAGGCCAGGTTGCGAGGGCCCACGCTCGTCACGGGCGCGGTGACGGGATGCGAATCGAGCGCCAGCTCCTCCACGAAGAGAATGGGCGCCGCACCTTCGGCGTGCTGGAACCGCCCGCGCAGCTCGCGCCGGGTGATGAGCAGGTGGGGCCGGGCGTCCTCCAACATGAAGGTCAGCCGCTGCGCGGGGTACGACGCGTCCATCGGCACGTACGCGCCGCCCGCCTTGATCGTGGCCAGCGCGCAGACGACGAAGGCCACCGAGCGCTCCAGGCACACCGCCACCAGCCTGTCCGGACCCACGCCCCGGGCCACCAGCTCATGCGCGAGCTGGTTGCCGCGCGCGTCGAGCTGCGCGTACGTCAGCCGTTCATCCTCGGACTCCAGCGCGATGGCGTCCGGGTTGCGTGCCACCTGGCGCGCGAACCAGTCCGCGACGCTGGTGTCGGAGGGGTAGGGGTAGACGGTGTCGTTGAAGTCGACGATCACCTGCTGCCGCTCCGCCGGGGTGAGCCAGGGCAGCGAGGCCAGCGGCACATCCGGACTGGAGACAGCGGCCTCCATCAGCGTGCGCAGGTGGCCGGCCATGCGGGCCACGGTGTCGCGCTCGAAGAGGTCGGTGCTGTACTCGATGGCGCCGTGCAGTCCGTCCGGCGTCTCCGCGAGCAGCAGGCCCAGGTCGAAGCGCGCCGTGGCGCTGTCCACGTCCAGCATGCGCAGCGTGAGGCCCGGCGCCTGGAGCGTCCCGCCCGGTGCGTTCTGCAGCGCGAAGATGACCTGGACCAGCGGCGTGCGGCCCAGGTCGCGCTGCACCTGAAGCTCTTCCACCAGCTTCTCGAACGGGAGGTCCTGGTGCTCGTAGGCCGCGAACGTCGTGTCCCGCACCTGCGTCAGCAGCGAGCGGAAGGACGCATCCGGGTGGATGCGGGCGCGCAGCACCAGCGTGTTGACGAAGAAGCCGACCAGCCCCTCCAGCTCCCCCTGGTTGCGGCCCGCGATGGGCGAGCCCACCAGCAGGTCCTGCTGCCGGCTGTAGCGAGACAGCAGCAGTTGCCACACGGACAGCAGCGCCATGAACGACGTGGCGCCTTCCTGCCGCGCGAGCGCGCCCAGCCGCTCGCTCAGGACACGGGGCAGGTGCAGGGGCAGGAGCGCGCCGCGAGGAGAGCGCTGCGTGGGGCGCGGCTTGTCGGTGGGCAGTTCCAGGACGTGCGGCGCGCCGGCGAGCTGGTCCTTCCACCACTTCACCTGCTTCGCGAGCACGTCGCCCTGGAGCCAGCCGCGCTGCCAGGAGGAGAAGTCGGCGTACTGAACCGGCAGGGACGGAAGGTGGGGCGCCGTTCCAGACGCGAACGCCGCGTAGGCCGCCGCCACCTCGCGCACCATCACGCCCACCGACCAGCCGTCGGACACGATGTGGTGCATGCCCAGCACCAGCACGTGGTGCTCCGGTGCCAGCCGCAGCAGCCGCGAGCGCAAGAGGGGTCCCTGGCTCAAATCGAAGGGCCGGGCCGTCTCCTCCAGCGCCAGCCGGTGCACCGCCGCCTCATGGTCCTCGGGAGGCAGGGCGCTCAGGTCCGTCAGCGGCAGCGTCCACGCGGGCGTGGGCTGGATGAGCTGGACGGGCTCATTGCCCTTCAGCGCGAACGTGGTGCGCAGGGCCTCATGGCGTTCGACCAGCAACTCCAGCGCGCGGCGCAGGGCCTCCGCGTCCAGCGTGCCCTCCAGACGCACGGCGCCGAGCAGCACGTATGGCGTGGCCCCGGGCTGGAGCTGATCCAACACCCACAGCCGCTGCTGCGAGAAGGACAAGGGCAGTGCGCCGTCGCGAGGGACGCGGCGGAGCGCCGGCACTCGCGGCCCCTCCGAGCGCACCAGCAACTGCTCCTCCACCAGCTCCGTGACACGGGCCACGGTGGACGCGGTGAAGAGGCCGCGCAGGGGCAGCTCCACCTGGAAGGTGGCACGCAGGCGGGAGATGAGCTGGGTGGCCAGCAGCGAGTGGCCCCCCAGGGCGAAGAAGTCGTCGTGCAGCCCCACGCGCTCCACGTGCAGCACGTCGCGGAAGAGGCCGGCGACGCGCTGCTGGAAGGGCGTCAGGTGTTCGGGGACGACGGGGACGGAGGCCGCGGCGGACTGCTCGGGGATGGGCAGGGCCCTGCGGTCCAGCTTTCCACCGGGCGTCAGCGGCAGCGCTGGCATGGGCACGAAGGCGGACGGCACCAGGTGCGCGGGCAGCCTTTCGGTGAGGAAGGCGCGCAGGACGGTGGCATCGAGCGTGGGGTGGCCCACGACGTACGCCACCAGCCGCTTGTCGCCGGGCACGTCCTCGCGCACCACCACCACCGCCTCGCGCACGGACGGGTGCGCGTGCAGAACGGACTCCACTTCGCCCGGCTCGATGCGGAAGCCGCGCACCTTCACCTGCGCGTCCACGCGGCCCACGAAGTCGAGCGTGCCGTCCTGCCGCCACCGCGCCCGGTCTCCCGTGCGGTACAGCCGCGCGCCGGGCACGCCGCTGAAGGCGTCCGGCACGAAGCGCTGCGCCGTCGTCGCGGGGTGGCCGGGGTAGCCACGGCCCACGCCCGCGCCGCCGATGTACACCTCGCCCGGAACGCCGGGGGCGACGGGCTCACCGTGCGCGTCCAACACGTACAGCCGGGCACGGGCCACGGGCCGGCCAATGGGCACGACGGTGGCGTCCGGGGCCAGCGCGTCCACCGCGTGGAAGGTCGCGCAGACGGTGGCCTCGGTGGGGCCGTAGAGGTTGGTGAGCTGTCCCTTCGGGCCGGCCGCGAGCACGTTGCGCACGGCGCGAGGGTCCGCACGGTCCCCGCCGAAGAAGGTGTTGCGCAGGGCGGCCAGGGCTCCGGGCTCCTCGCGCGCCATCTCGTGGAAGAGGGCGGTGGTGAGCAGCACCGTGGTGGCGCCCACCTCACGCAGCTTCCGCGCCAGGTGCGGCGGGGACAGCGTCACGTCGCGGGGGATGATGACGAGCCGCGCGCCGTTGAGCAGCGCGCCCCAGATCTCGAAGGTGGCCGCGTCGAAGGACGGCGTGGACACCTGCGCGATGCAGTCCCGCGGCGTCAGGCGCACGTAGTTCGTCTCGCGCACCAGGTGGACGATGGAGCGGTGCTCCACGCCCGCGCCCTTCGGCGTCCCCGTCGAGCCCGACGTGTAGAGCACGTACGCCAACTGCCCCGGCAGCACCGGCACTCCGGCGGGCGCGGTGGTGGCGTGGCGCTCCAGCGCATCCGGCTGCGCGTCCAGGCACACCGTGGGCCAGGACTGCTCCAGGAGCGACGGCAGCAGCGAGCGCTCCGTCACCACGGCGGACAGGCCCGCGTCCTGGAACATGAACGTCAGGCGCTGCTGCGGGTAGGACGGATCCAACGGCACGTAGCAGCCGCCGGCCTTGAGCACGCCCAGCATGCCCACCACGAGATCCAACCCGCGCTCCAGGCACAGGCCCACGCGGCCTTCCGGACGCAGGCCCAGGGACAACAGGTGGCGCGCGAGCTGGTTCGCCCGCGCATCCAGCGCCCCGTACGTGAGCGTCCGGCCCTCGTGCTCCACGGCGATGGCCTCGGGCGCGCGGCGGACGTGGGACTCGAAGAGGCCAGGGAGGGTGTCCTCCGCGAAGGGCAGGGTGGCCGCGGCGTTCCAGTCCACCAGCACCCAGGAGCGCTCCTCGGCGTCCATCAACGGCAGGCGGCTGACGGGCACCGTCGCGTCCTGCGCCACGGCCTCCAGCAGCACGCGCAACTGCGACGCCAGCCGCGCGGCGGTGGTCGGGGTGAAGAGATCCAGGCTGTACTCGAGCGTCCCCTCCAGCCCGCCGTCGCGCGCCATCATCGACAGGCTCACGTCGAAGCGCGACGTGTCCGGCGCGGTGGGCAGCAGCTCCACGCGCACGCCCGGCAGCGAGGGCGGAGAGACCGGCGCGTTGTGCAGCGCGAACATCACCTGGAAGAGCGACGCGCGGGCAGCGCCCCGCTCGGAGCCCAGCGCTTCCACCAGCCGCTCGAAGGGCACGTCCTGGTGGGCATACGCGGAGAGGGAGGACTCGCGCACGCGGTCCACCAGCTCCGTGAAGCGGGGATCTTCGTCCAGCCGGGCGCGCAGCACCAGCGTGTTGAGGAACACGCCGATGAGCGGCTCCAGCTCCGGCCGGGTGCGGTGGGCCACGGGGCTGCCTACGGCGAAGTCCTCCTGCCCCGAGTAGCGCGACAGCAGCGTTTCGTACCCGGCCAGCAGCACCATGAAGAGCGTGGCGTCCCGCTCCCGGGCCACCTGCTCCAACGCGCGCACCAGTGACGCCGGCAGCGTGAAGACGTGGCTCGCGCCGCGCAGGGTCCGCGTCGCGGGCAGGCCGTGTTCGGACGGCAGGACCAATGCGGGCAGGTCCTTCAGCGATTCGCGCAGGGCTTCCAGGTGCGACTGGAGGCCTTCGGAGTTGCCCTCCTGGCGCTGCCACACGGCGAAGTCGGCGGCCTGCACCGCCAGCGTCGGCAGCGGGGACGGACGGCCTTCCGCGAACGCGGCGTAGAGGCTGCCCACCTCGTGCACCAGCACGCCCATGGACCAACCGTCGGAGACGATGTGGTGCATGTTCAGGAGCAGCACATGCTCACGCTCGGCGAGCTTGAGCAGGCGCGTGCGCAGGAGCGGGCCCGTGCGCAGGTCGAACGGCAGGGCCGCTTCGTCGCGCATGCGGCGGCGCAGGGTGTCCTCTCGCGCGGCGCCTTCGGGGAGGACCTCCACCGGCAGCGGCCATTCCGCGGGCGCGGCGTGGATGCGCTGGAGCGGCTGGCCCTCGCGCTCCAGGAACGTGGTGCGCAGCGGCTCATGCCGGCGGACGATCTCCGCGAAGGTGCGGCGCAGCACCTCCACGTCCAGCGGCCCGGTGAGTCGCAGGGCCAGCGGGATGTTGTAGAGCGCCTGGCCCGGCTCCAACTGCTCCAGCAGCCACATGCGCTGCTGCGCGAACGACAGCGGCAGCTCCCCGTCCCTCGGCACGGTGGGGATCGGCGCGGTGACGGCGCGCGACGGCAGCGCATGGATGCGCTCCGAAAGTTGAATCAGCGTGGGCGCTTCGAACAACGTGCGCAGGGGCAGATCCACGCCGAACCGCGCGGCCACCCGGGTGACGAGCTGCGTGGCCAGCAACGAGTGACCACCCAGGTCGAAGAAGTCGTCGTGCGCGCCCACGCGCTCCACGCGCAGCACTTCGCGGAACAGCGCCGCCAGTTGCTCCTGGAGCGGCGTCAGGGGCGCGTCATCCTCGCGCGAGGACGTGATGGCCGACGGGGCGGGCAGCTCGCGCCGGTCCACCTTGCCGTTGGTGGTGAGGGGCAGGGCGTCCAGGCCGACGAAGGCGGCGGGCACCATGTACTCGGGCAGCCGCGCGCGCAGGTGCTCGCGCAGGACGTTGGCCTCCACCGTGGCGGGGACGACGTAGGCCACGAGCCGCTGATCGCCGGGCGCATCCTCGCGCACGATGACGACGGTCTCGCGGACATCGGGATGCGTGCTGAGCGAGGACTCGATCTCCCCCAGCTCGATGCGGAAGCCTCGCAGCTTCACCTGATGGTCGATGCGGCCCAGGTACTCCAGGTCCCCGGAGGGCAGCCGCCGCGCCAGGTCTCCCGCGCGGTAGAGCTTGCGGCCCGGCACGGAGCCGAAGCGGTCGTCCACGAAGCGCGCGGCCGTGAGTTCGGGCCGACGCAGGTAGCCTCGGGCCACGCCCGCGCCGCCGACATGGATTTCGCCCGGCACCCCGATGGGCACCGGCTGTCCCGCCGCGTCCAGCAGGTAGAGCTGCAAGTCCGCGATGGGTTGACCGATGACGCTGGAGCCCGGACGCTCCAGGTCCGCGAGTCCCACCGGACGCCACGTGACGTGCACCGTGGTCTCGGTGATGCCGTACATGTTCACGAGCCGTGGCCGTGCGTCGCCGTGACGCTCGAACCAGGGGCGCAGCGACGCGAGGTCCAGCGCCTCACCGCCGAAGATGACGTAGCGCAGGGCCAATGCCGGAGCTTCGCCCTGGGCCACGGCCTGCTGTTCGGCGTGGAGCAGTTGGCGGAAGGCGGTGGGCGTCTGGTTGAGGACGGTGACGCGCTCATCGGCCAGCAGGCGCAGGAAGGCTTGCGGCGATCGGCTGACGAAGTACGGCACCACCACCAGCCGGCCGCCGTACAGCAGCGCGCCCCACAGCTCCCAGACGGAGAAGTCGAACGCGTACGAGTGGAACAGCGTCCATACGTCCGAAGGCCCGAAGTGGAACTTCGCGTCCGTCGCGCTGAACAACCGCGTGACGTGATCGTGCTGCACCATCACGCCCTTGGGACGTCCGGTGGAGCCCGACGTGTAGATGACGTACGCGAGGTCGCCCGGGGCATTCTGGCGAGCGAGCCGTTCGGACGAGGCCCCGGAGGCCATCGCCGCTTCGAACGTGAGCACGGTGGTGCCATCCACGGACGGGATGCGGTCCTCCAGCGACGCCTGGGTGAGGACGAGCGGCGAGCGCGCGTCCTCCAGCAGGAACGCCAGGTGTTCACGCGGGTGCGCGGAGTCCAGCGGCAGGTACGCGCCACCGGCCTTGATGATGCCGAGCAGCGTGACGACCAGCTCCACGCCGCGCTCCAGGCACACGCCGACGAGGACCTCCGGGCGCACACCGCGCTCCTGGAGGACATGGGCCAGCCGGTTCGCCCGGGCGTCCAGCTCGCGGTAGGTGAGCTGGCGCAGCTCGAAGGTGACGGCGATGGCGTCCGGGGTGCGATCCACCTGCGCCTCGAAGCGCTCCACCAGCGTGCCGGTGGCGAACGGTTCGACGGGCGGGTTCCAACCGTGGAGCACCTGGTGACGCTCGGCCTCCGTCATCACGGGCAGCTCGGAGAGCTTCGTCTCCGGGGCCGCGACCATGCCGCCGACGATGACTTCCAGGGCCGCGAGGAGCCGGTCGATGGTCTCGGGCTCGAAGAGGTCGGTGGCGTACTTGCAGCCGATGAGCAGACCGTCCGGGCCGGGGACGGCCTCGAAGGTCATGTCCAGTTCGGTGGTGCGGTTGTCCAGCAGCCCCACGTCCAGCGTCAGCCCGCCGCCCACCGGCTGGGCGCGCGGAATGGCGTAGTCGTCCAGGACGAAGGCGATGTTGTACAGCTCGCGCCGCTGCGAGCCCGGCTGTGCCACGGCGAGCACATGGTCATAGGGCACGTACCCGTGGGCCAGTGCATCCAGCGTCGTCTGCTTCACGCTGGAGAGCAGCCCCGACACGGTGGTGTCGGCGGGAAGGCGCAGGCGCAGCGGGAGGAAGTTGGTGCAGTCGCCGACGAGGGAGCGGGTGCCCGGCACATCGCGTCCGGACGTCGCGGAGCCGAGGATGAAGTCCGCCTGGCCGCTCCAGCGGTGCAGCACGGTGGCCAGCGCGGACACCAGCATCACGAAGGGCGTCGCACCCTCACGGCGGCCCAGCGCGTTGAGCTTCGCCATCAGGGGCGCGGGCAGTACGCGCAGCCGGCGGGCACCGTGGGAGGACAGCCGCTGGGGACGCAGCTTGTCGGTGGCCAGGGACAGCAGGGAAGGCGCGCCGGAGAGCGTCTGCTTCCACCACGCCAGCTCCGGGGCCAGGGCCTGGGGCGTCAGGTACGCCTGCTGCCACGCCGCGAAGTCACCGTACTGGAGCGCGGGCTCGGGCAGGGGAGAGGGGCGACCGTCTCCGAAGGCCCCATAGAGCGCGGCCAGCTCGCGCGACAGCACCGCCACGGACCAGCCGTCCGCGATGAGGTGGTGCACGAAGACGAGCAGCACGTGGTCATCGGGCGCGAAGCGCAGCAGCACGAAGCGCACCAGCGGCCCGGTGAACATGTCCATCGGGCTCTGGGCATCACGGACCGCCCAGGCATCCAGCAGGGCCTCGCGCGAAGCGGACTCACCGGGCGCGACGTCCTCCACCGTCAACGTCACGGGGGCGGGCGCGTGGAGCTGTTGGAACAGCACGCCGTCCCGGGCGACGAAGGTCGTCCGCAGCGCTTCGTGGCGGCGGACCAGCTCCGTCAGCGAACGCGCCAGGGTCTCCGCAACCAGGGGGCCCCGGAGCGAGAGCGACACGGGCACGTGGTAGGCGGTGGACTCGGGCGCGAGCTGCTGGAGGAACCACAGGCGCTGCTGGGAGAACGAGGCCGGCGTCAGCCCCGTCGGAGCCGAACGCCGCTGCACGGGGGGCAGGGCCGCGAGTCCCGTCGCGGTGCGGCCCTGGGCCAGCGAAGCCGCGAGCCCCTGGAGGGTCACGTCCTGCAACAGGGTCACGGCGGAGACCCGCGTCCCCAGCCGCTTCTCGATGCGGGCCTGAAGGTCCGCGGCCGCGAGCGAATCCATGCCCAACTGCGTGAGCGGAACGTCCGAGCCTTGAAGACCCGCCTCCGCCCCGAGGACCGCGGTCAGCTCCTCACGGAGGATGCGCTCCAGTTCCTCCACGGAGCGGGCAGGGGAGGCGAAGACGGTCTCCGTCTTCGCGACAGCCGACGCGGAAGGCTGCGCGGCCGTCGTCGCATCGGACGGACTCACCGGCGCACCCACCGAAACATCGTGCTTCTCACCGGTCTGCTCCACCATCGGCGCCTCTGCCACAGGGGCCACCGGAATCCGGATCAGCGGTGCGGCACCCGCCGCCTCGCTGCGCCACAGCACCGCGAGGTCCCCGGACACCAGCCCCGCCCGGCACGCGAAGCGCTGGATCTTCCCGCTCGACGTCTTGGGCACCGCCCCCGGAGGCAGCAGCGCCACCGTGTGCGTCTGGACTTCCAACTCGCGCGCCAGCGCCTGGCGCAGTCCGTTCGCCACCGCCGTCAGCACCGTCGCGTCCGCGTCGGCCAGATCCCGGCCCACTTCCGCCACCACCGCCAGCGCCTCGCCCGCCGTCGTCTCCACGGAGAACGCCGCCACGCTGCCCGCGCGCACGCGCGAATCCGCGCGCTCCACCACGCCCTCCACGTCCTGCGGGTACAGGTTCCGACCGCGCAGGATGATCAGGTCCTTGCGCCGCCCCGTGACGAGCAGCTGCCCGTCCTCGCGCAGCACGCCCAGATCTCCCGTGCGCAGGTACTCCGGCCCGTCCACCGCACCCGCCGGCCGCGCGTGGAAGGTGGCCTCGCTCAGCTCCGGCTTGCGCCAGTACCCCTGCGCCACGCTCGCGCCCGACACCCAGATCTCCCCCACCTGCCCGGGGACACGCGGCACGAGCGAATCCGGGTCCACCACCAGCACCCGCTGCTCCGCCAGCGTCATCCCGCAGCCGATGTGCACCCGCACGCCCGCCGCATCCTCGGCCCCCGACACCGCCAGCCCGCGCGCCAGCGCCGCGTCCTCCAGCGGATGCGCGCGCACGCCCCGGCCCTTCTGCTCGCCGGTGACGATGAGCGTCCCTTCCGCCAGCCCGTAGCAGGGGTAGAAGGCCTCCGGCCGGAAACCACTGGGCGCGAACACCTCCGCGAAGCGCTTCAGCGTCGACGCGCGGATGGGCTCCGCGCCGCAGAACGCCACCTCCCACGAGGACAGGTCCAACGACGCCACGTCCTCGGGCGTCGCGCGACGCGCGCACAACTCGAAGGCGAAGTTGGGCCCGCCGCTGATGGTGCCCCGGAAGCGCGACACCGCCTGCAACCAGCGCAGCGGCTTCTGCAGGAACGCCATCGGTGACATCAGCGCCACCGGAAAGCCTCCGTGCAGCGGCTGGAGGATGCCGCCGATGAGGCCCATGTCGTGGTACGGCGGCAGCCAGATGACGCCCACGCTGTCGCGGCGCACCTGGAAGGCCCCGGAGATGAGCCCCAGGTTGTGCAGCAGGTTCGCGTGCGTGAGCATCACGCCCTTGGGCGTGCCCGTGCTCCCGGACGTGTACTGGAGGAACGCGAGCGACTCCGCGCCCACGTCCGGCGGGCGCCAGTCCTTCTCGCCCCCTTCCGGCAGCGTGTCCGTCGCCATCCAGTGCAGCGCGCGGAAGTCCGGCGCCTGCTCGAAGACGAAGTCCGACAGCTCCAGGATGCCCGACGTGGTGAGCACCACCGACGCCTGCGCGTCCTCGATGATGGCGCGCAGGCGGGGCAGGGTGCGCTCCAGCCGCATCGGGTCCGGCGGGTAGGCCGGCACCGCCACCGCGCCCGCGTAGAGGCAGCCGAAGAAGCCCGCGACGTAGTCCAGGCCCGGCGGGTAGAGCAGCAGCACGCGTTCGCCCACAGCGCCCCTGGCTTGCAACGCCGTGGCGATGCGACGCGCGTGCACGTCCAGTTCGAAGGCACTGAGCACGAGCTCATCGCCGTCCACCTCTCCGAGGAAGGTGTAGAGCGGCGCGTGGGCGGAAGGCCCCACCGCGAGATTCAACAGGACGCCAGGAAGGGTTCGCGAGAAGTCAGGCACGGGGAGCCATCCAAAGTGTCGAAAAAGCGCCGACACTTCTTAGCAGCCCTTGTGCTTGATCCCGTAGGCACTCGCGGTGCCTGCCCCTGCTACGTACCTGTTGTCGCCAGCCCACTCAGGGAGCGGGGGTTGGCGCGACATGAAACAAACTCAGGCCCGGCCAAACAGTCCCTTCAGCCAGCCCATGAACCCCTTCTGCTTCGACACCACCGCCGCGTCCGGTGTCAGCACCGGTGCGACAGGCGCGGCCGTGGCCACGTTGCGCGCACCGCCCACGGACGCACTGTTGCCTGCTCCAGGAGCAAGCGTCGGAGGCACGGGGCCGGGCTCGGATTCCGCCGTCTGCGCGAGGCGCGCCTTCACGGCCTCCGGCGTGTCACGCGTGGTGAAGGTGCTGACCACCTCGCGGCCCGTCGTCGCTTCACGCGCCACCACCTTGAGCAGCGACTCGTTGTTGACCTCGAAGGTGACCGTCACCTGCACCGCGCCTCGCGGACGCTTGGGCAGCCCCGCCAGCCGGAGCGTGCCCAGGTATTCGTTGTCCGGGGCCCGTTCGGAGTCGCCCTGGAACACGGAGAGCTCAAGCTCCGTCTGCTCATCCCGGTGCGTGGAGAGCGTGTAGATCTTGGAGGCCGGCAGCGACACGTTGCGCTCCAGCACCGGCTTGAAGCGCCCCCCTGGCAGCCCCACGCCAATGGCCATGGGCAGCACGTCGATGAGCACCACGCCTTCCAACTGCCCCAGGCTGTGCGCCAGGAGCGCCGCGCCCAGCGCCACGGCCTCGTCCGGGTGCACGCCCTTGCTGGGCGGCTTGCCGAAGAACTTCGTGATCTTCTCGTGCACCAGCGGGAAGCGGCTCTGCCCACCGACGAGGATCACCTCGTCGATGTCCTGCGGCTTCAGCCCCTTGGCCTGCAACACCTCGTCGCAGACCTGGACGGTGCGGTCGACCAGCTTCTCCGTCAGCGCGATCAGCTTCTGGCGCGTGAGCGTGACGTCCAGGTCGTACGGCTTGTTGTCGATCATCGTCACGAAGGCCACGTGCACCCGCATCTCGGAGCGCTCGGACAGGGCGCACTTGGCCCGCTCCGCCGCGTCGTTGATGCGCTGCAGGGCCACGCGGTCTCCCTGGAAGGTCCGGCCCGTCTGCTGCCGGAACTCCTCCAGGAGGTACTCGACGATGGCGTTGTCGAAGTCGATGCCGCCCAGGAACGTGTCGCCGCCGGTGGAAATCACTTCGTAGACGGTGTCGTGCAGCTCCAGCACCGACGCGTCGAAGGTGCCGCCGCCCAGGTCGTACACCAGCACCCGCTGGTTGAGCTTGCGCCCGAAGCCGTACGCCAGCGCCGCCGCCGTGGGCTCGTTGAGGATGCGCTCCACGTACAGGCCCGCGAGCTTCCCCGCCTCGCGCACCGCCTGCCGCTGGTTGTCGTTGTAGTAGGCGGGCACCGTGATGACCGCCCGCGAGATGGGCTGGCCCAACTGGTTCTGCGCCACCTCGCGCACCTCGCGGAGGATCAGCGCGGAGATCTGCTGGAGCGAATAGATGCGATCGCCCAGCCGCACCGCCGCCTCGCCCGCCTGCCCGGCGGCGATTTCATAATGGAAGCGGTCCTTGATCTGCCCGACGATGGGCGACGCATACGGCCGGCCGACCAGGCGCTTGGCGCCGTACACCGTCTGGCGCGGGTTGGTCAGCATCTGCCCCTTGGCGGGGTGACCCACCACCAGCTTGCCGCGCTGGTTGAAGGCGAGGATGGAGGGCACCGTGTTGTGGCCCTCGCGGCTGGGCAGCACGCCCGGCTTGTTGCCGCGCACGAACGCGGCGCACGAGTTCGTCGTCCCCAGGTCGATGCCAATCACCGGGCCCGTCCGGGGCGGCTCCGCGGTGTTCAGCTCCAGCGCCTCCGCCGTCACCATCTCCAGGGCGGGGGCGGCGGGCGCGAGGGCACCACCGGGAGCATCCGTCCGGGCGGGCGTGGCGCCGGCATCAGCGGGCGGCGGGGCGGCAGGCAGGGC
>SECN01000159.1 GCA_004173515.1 Myxococcaceae bacterium
TGGCCCGCCACGCGCGAGGCCACGTTCATCACCCGGCCTTCGGCCTGGGCATCGTCCGTCGTCTGCTGCCCCCGCCGCCCCGAAGGAGCGCCGCCGCACGCCGCTGCTCATGGGGTCGCTGGCGCTGGGCGCGGGGCTGCTCGCCGGTGGCTGGTGGCTCATGCACCGGGGGCAGCAGACGACGGACGATGCCCAGGCCGAAGGCCGGGTGATGAACGTGGCCTCGCGCGTGGCGGGCCAGGTGCGCCGCGTGCCCGTGGTGGACAACCAGCGGGTGGAGGCGGGCCAGGTGCTGGTGGAGTTGGATCCGGAGGACTTCGCCGCCCGGCTCGCCGCGGCCCGCGCGGACCTCCTCGCCGCGCGAGCCTCCGCCGACAGCGCGAAGGCGGCGCTGGCCCTCACCGAACGGACGGCGCCCGCGTCGCTCGCGCAGGCGGAGGGCGGCCTCACCTCCGCCACCTCCACGCTGGAGTCCGCGAAGGCCGCCATCGCGCAGGCGGACGCGGAGGTCGCCGTGGCCGCGTCACGCCAGCGCTTCGCGGCCACCAACCTGCGCCGCGCGCGCTCGCTCTTCGAACAGAAGGCCCTGGCCCAGGCGGACGTGGACCTGCGCCAGACGGAGCTCGACGCGGCGGACGCGCAGGTGGAGCAGGCGCGGGCCCGGCGGCTGTCCGCGGACGCCACGGTGACGGGCTCGCACGGCGGCGTGACGCTGGCCCGGGGACGGCTGAGCGCGGCCCAGACGACCGGTGAACAACTGGCCGCGGCGCGTGCCGGGCTCGCCCTGGCGGAGGCGCGGGTGCAGCAGGCGGAGGCGGCCGTGCGGCTTTCGGAGCTGAACCTCTCCTACGCCACGGTGCGCGCCGCCCGCGCTGGCGTGGTGTCGCGCCGCTCCGTCGAGGAGGGCCAGACGGTGGGCCCGGAGCGGTCGCTGATGGCCATCGTCCCGCGCGATGACGTCTGGGTGGTGGCGAACTTCAAGGAGGACCAGTTGGAGCGCGTGCGGCCCGGTCAGCGGGCGCGGGTGCGCTTCGACATGTACGGGCGGCGCGACTTCCCGGGCCACGTGGAGAGCCTGTCGCATGGCACCGGGTCCCGCTTCGCGCTGCTGCCGCCGGACAACGCCAGCGGCAACTTCGTGAAGGTCGTGCAGCGCGTGCCGGTGCTCATCCGCCTGGACGCCGCCCCGGACGTGGAGCTGCGTCCGGGCATGAGCGCCGAGGCCACCGTCTACACGGACGCGCCATGAGCGCGGCCACGGCCACCGCTGAAGACGAACCCACGCTGCTGACGGGCAACAAGACGCTCATCACCCTGGGGGCGATGTTCGCCGGGCTGATGGCCTTCCTGGACATCTCCATCGTCAACGTGGGGCTCAACGACATCCGCGCGAGCTTCGGCACGCCGTTGGATCAGATCGCCTGGGTGTCCACCGCGTACGCGATGGCGAACATCACCATCATCCCGCTGTCGGGCTGGCTCTTGAAGCGCTTCGGCTTCCGGCGCTACTACACCGCGTCCATCCTCATCTTCACCGCCGCCAGCGTGCTGTGCGGCCTGGCGTGGGACCTGCCCTCGCTGGTGGTATTCCGGGTGCTCCAGGGTCTGGGCGGCGGCGCCATCATCCCCACGTCCCAGAGCGTGCTGTTCTCCCGCTACCCGGAGCGCCAGCACGGCATGGCGGGCGCGCTGTTCGGCATGGGCGCCATCACCGGGCCGCTGCTCGGGCCCAGCGTGGGCGGCTACCTCATCGACCTGTCGTCCTGGCACTGGATCTTCCTCATCAACGTCCCCTTCGGCCTGTTCTCCGCGTGGGTCGCCTGGAGGCACCTGAAGCAGCCCGGCTTCGCGCCGGAGCGCGCGCCGGTGGACCGCTTCGGCATCGCGCTGCTCGCGGTGGGCATGGTGTCCATGCAGTACGTGCTGGAGGAGGGCAACCGCGAGGGCTGGTTCGAAAGCGCCACCATCACCGTGCTCGCCTGCGTGGCGGTCATCAGCCTGGTGGGGTTCATCAGCCACGAGTTGGAGACGCGCCACCCGGTGGTGGAGCTGCGCATCTTCCTCAACCGGGCCTACGCCGCGGCGACGGGGCTCAACTTCCTCATCGGGACGGCCATCTTCGCCGGGTCCCTGCTGCTGTCGCTCTACTGCGGCACGGTGATGCACTACCGGGCGCTCGACATCGGCAAGGTGTTCCTCTTCGGCAGTTGGATCCAGCTGCTCATCTTCCCGCTGGCCGGCCGGCTGGTGACGCGCGTGGATCCCCGCAAGCTGCTGGTGGTGGCCAGCGCCGGCATCTTCACCAGCCTGTGGCTCAACGCCCACCTGACGGCCCAGGCGGACATGGCCACCCTGGTGACGCCGCTGTTCATCCGGGCGGTGGGAACGGGCTTCGGCTTCGTGCCGCTCACCTTCCTCGCCGTCACCGCGCTGCCCGCCTCGCAGCGTCCGGGCGGCACCGCGCTCTTCAGCCTCACGCGCGAGCTGGGGGCCTCCATCGGCACCGCGTGGATGAGCACCCTGCTGGACCGGGAGTCGCACCGCGCCTACGCGGCCATCACTCAGCACGTGGACGCCTACAACCCGTGGGTCCAGGAGCAACTGGCCCTGATGCGCGCGGGCCCGGGCAGCCGGCTCTTCGCTCCAGACGCTGGCGCGCTCACGGTGCTGCAACACCGCATCAGCGAACAGGCGCTGGTGATGGCCTTCAACAGCGGCTTCCGGTTCCTGGCGCTCACGTTCCTGGCCGCGTCGGTGCTCATCGTGTTCATGAAAAAGCCCGGTCCGTCACCGGACCGGGCTTCACTGGACGGGGCTCACTGAGCCCACTTCATCAGTCGCGCTGGATGGCGCCCTTCGGGACCAGGATGACGACTTCCTTGCAGTCCGAGTAGATGATGGAGTTCATGTCCTTGTAGTTGTGGGTCGTCTTGCCGCCGTTGCGCACGATGCCCATGTCGTTGCCCTTGGAGCCGCCGCTGTAGTCCCAGCCGTGACGCGACTGGAAGATGATGGCGCCGTCCGGGACCTTTCCTTCGGCCACGAGCTTCTTGTACTGGTCCGCGGTCACCACGTTCGCGGTGGCGTTGCCGTAGGGGCTCTTGATGGTCTGCTGGATGCCCAGGCGGCTCATGTTGTCGAGCGTCGTGCGCACGCAGTAGCCCGTCTCGCCGTTGTTCAGGCGCGAGGTGGCCAGCTTCTTCAGCGTGGGGTCGTCCGTGTTGATGCGGACGCCGTTGCCCAGCACCGCGCCGTTGTTGTTCGTCGCGCCGGTGTTGTTGTTGGTGTTCGTGCCACCCGTCGTGGTGCCCGGCTTCACGCCGCCCGTGTTGGTGCCGGGCTTCGTCGTGGTGCCGGTGTTCGTGCCGCGGGTGTTCTGCAGCGTCTGGAGCGTGGTGGGCCCCACGTGACCTTCCGCCGTACCCGGGCGCAGGTCGTGGGCCTTCTGGAAGTCCGCCACGGCCTTCTTGGTGACGGGGCCGTACTTGCCGTCCGCCGGGATGCCCAGCATCTCCTGGATCTGCTTCACGGCGGGGCCCTGCATGCCCTCGCTCAGCTTCACGCCGCCCGCCTTCACCTGCTCCAGCGTCGGCGCCGTCGTCCAGCGCTTGGGACCGGCCTGCTCGAAGGAGTCCTTCGTCTGCGCGGGGCGCTGCGTCGTGGTGGAGGGCTGCGTGGGGGTGTTCGTCCCCGTCGCCCCGCCGAAGCTCGGCGCCAGCGCCTGCGCGCGCGCCCAGACGTCATTGGAGTAGTCGTTGCCCGTGGTGCCCTGGTCCATGCCGGCCAGCGTGCGCACGTTGCCGGTGCCGGAGTTGTAGGCCGCCACCGCGCCGCGCAGCTGCTGCGCCTCGGACCAGTCCGGGTGGTCCTTCTTCACGGTGTTGAGCATGCCCTTGAGGATGCCCGCCGCCTGGTCGATGTGAGCGGCGCTGGTGGGCCCGCCCTGCGTCTGGTGGTAGCGGTGATCCACCTGCATCACGCCAAAGCCGTTGCCGCCGTCACCGTGGCCCGTCCGGTCCAGGGCCGCGCCACCGCGCGACTCGCGGCTCGCGATGGCCGCCAGCAGCGCCGGGGGCACGCCGTGCTTCGCCGCCGCCGACTCGATGGCCGCCTTGAACGGGAGGATCCGCTTGAGGTCCGCCTGCGCCATCTTCGTCGACGCGGCCACACCCGGCTGCAGCCCGTCCTGACGCGCCGTGCGCGCCGAAGCGCCCGTCGGCGTGTACTGCGAAAGGATGGCGTTCGGGTTCGCGGCGCCATTGCGCGCGGACGTCGCCGTCAGTGCCTGGGAACGGGTCGAGTTCGTGCGCTGGGACGTGGTGGTCGCGGAGAGGCTCATGCGGGGATTCCTCGGTAGCGGCTGTGATTCCTGTCCCGATTATCCAGATCACTCCCAGTGAGTTGCGTGAGATCTGAAATTTAAGATCTCGCAGTTTAACCCGAGTGAAACTTTCCGCTCAAACGTGTCTGCTCTGCAATGTCTGTCACAACCCCGTGACGGCCGGGTCATCCGCACACCGAGGGTCCGCCTGGATTCACAGCTGATGACGCACCGCGATTAACGGAAAAATTCAGCAAGCCCAGAAAATGAAACGGGGCCTGCTCCCGCGTTGGGAGCAGACCCCGTCAGGGCGGAACTTTGCAGTCAGGCTAGATGAAGGGGACGCCCGGGATGTCGTCGGGGATGAGGTCGTCCAGGAAGTCCTTCACGGAGTTGAAGGCGTCGCCGGCGAGCTTGCCCACCTCCCCCGGCAGGTTCGCGAGCCCCTCCAGGGCGTCCTTGGCCGTTTCGATGCCCTTGCGCGCCAGATCATCCAGGTGGCCCACCGCGGCCTCCGCCAGCTGCCCGCCCGCGCCGGCCAGGTCCTTGAGGGCGTCCACGCCCGCGTCGCCCAGGTCCGCGACGGCGACGAGCAGCTCCTTGCCGCCCTCGGTGAGGTTGTCCTTCCAGGCCTTGGCGACGTTGGTGAAGGCCTCCACGCCGTCCTTGAGCAGGTCCTTGGCGAAGTCCTTGGCCCACGTGACGCGGTTGTCGACGAAGTCCTTGATGGCGGTGGCCGCGGCCTTGGCGGCCTCGCCGCCCTTGCGGGCCATGTCCGACAGCGTGCTGCCGACCCACTCGCCCGCCTTCGTGAGGGCCTCGCCAGGGTTGGCGGCGATGTACTTGAGCGTCTCCACGGCCTTCTCGCCCGCGTTGGCCAGGCCCTTGACCAGGCTCTCCGCCATCTGGACGCCCTGGGCCCCCAGGTCCTTCACGGAGTCCCACGCCTTCTTCGCCAGCTCGCCGCCCTTGGCCAGCACGTCGGTGAGGGCCTCCTTGGCCTTGGTGGCGGCCTCGCCGGGGTTGGCGGCCGTCCAGGCCAGCAGCTCCAGGCCCTTCTCGCCCAGCTCCTTCGCCTTGTTCACCGTGTTGGAGACGAGCGTCGTGGCGCTGTTGATGAGCTCCTTCGCCTTCTCCTTCGCGGCGCCGGTGAGCTTGTCGTAGCCGGCCTTCAGGTCGTTCAGCGTGGAGACGGCCTTCTTGTAGAGGTCCTTGCCAGCCTGCGTGGCCAGGTCCACGCCTGAGTCGACGATGCTCTTGATGCCGTCGAGCGCCTTCTTCGCCGCCGCGCCCGGGTTCTGGGCGATGTACTTCAGCGTCTCCAGGCCCTTCTCGCCCAGCTTCTTCGCCTCGTCGACGACGTTGCCCAGGACCTTCTGGGCCTCCTTGGCCAGCTCGCCGCCCTTCTCGATGGCGGTGTTGAAGGCCTGGGTGGCCTGCTGCACCACGGCCTCGCCGTACTTGGACGGGTTGCGCACCACGTCCGCCAGCTTGTGGATGACGGCGGCGCCCGTCTTCAGGCTGTCGCCCGCGGCCTCCGCCTGGGACACGCCCACGAACTCCGCGAGCTTCACCGCGCCCTTGGCGGTCTTCTCCACGCCCCACTGGAGCAGCTGCGCGGCGCCCTCCGGGCCGTAGTACGCGGCCAGGTGCGCAAGCCCCGCCGGGCCCTGGGCCGCGGCGCCGGCGATGTTCACCGCCTTCATCCAGTCCGGGGCCTTGTAGCCCTTGGGGTCGGCGTCGTACTTCGCCTTCTCCTGGCTGAAGCCGATGTCCAGCGCCAGTTCGGCGGCGCCCAGCAGCACGCTTGCGCCCACGTCCACGGCCACGCCCACGCCGGTCAGGTCCAACGCGATGCCCAGGCCCGCGTCCGCGGCGTTCAGCGCCGCGATGGTGTGCGCGAAGTAGCCCAGGTCGTTGTTCTTGCCGTGCAGGTCCAGCGATTCCTTCTCGTACTTCACCGCGTCGATGGCGTTGGGGATGGCGCCCGCCACCGGGACGACCTTCGCCAGGTTCTTGAAGACCTTGCTGGCCACCTCGGCGGTGATCTCCACGCCGACCTTGCCCAGCACCTTCTCCATCACCTTGAGGCCCTGGCCCACGAGCTTGCTGCCCGCCTTGTCCAGGAGCGGGCCCAGGCCCTTCATGGTGGTGTTGAGCGCGTCCGCGCCCACGCCGTCGGTGAACTTGAGCAGCGCCTTGAGCGCGCCGGAGTCCATCTCCTTCACGGCCTTGGCCAGCACCTTGCCGGCGTCGTCATCCAGCTTGCTGGCGAGCTTCGTGAACTGCTCGGCCGTCTTCGGATCGGAGAGGACCTCGTTGAGGACCTTGTGCTCCATGCCGCCCAGGGCGCTCACCAGCCGCTTGCCCCCGGCGGCGTCCAGCGTGCCCAGCTGGCCCACCAGGGTGTCCAGGGCCTTGGGGTCGGTGATGCCCTTGAGGGCGGACTCCAGCGCGTCCGGACCGCCCAGCTTCGTGGCGGCGGCGTTGAGCTTCTCCAACTGCTGGGGCGTGAGCTTGGACGCCAGCGCGGGGTCCAGCCCCTTCACCGCCACCTCCGCCAGCCGCGTGCCCTGCTGGGCCACGTCCGCCGCGTTCTTCACGCCCGCGTTCTTCAGGAGCTCCGTGAAGCCCTTGAGGTCCTTCTTGAGGTCGGGCACCTCCGCGAGCAGCTGCGCGGCGGCCATCGCCTTGTCCTGGAGGGGGGCGTTGGGGTCCGCCAGGGTGATGGCGGCGCCCGCGGCGCGCAGCGAGCCGTCCAGCTTGCGCAGGTCGTTGGCCAGGGCCGGGAACTTGTCCCCGGCGAAGTCCTTGAGCGCCTTGCCCAGCTCCAGCGTGGCCTTGGCCTTGTCGGTGGCGGACGCGTTGGGGTCCGTCCACTTGCCGATGGCGCCCACCAGCTTCTCCGCGGCGGGCAGGCCCTTGAGCGCGGTGTCCAGCACGCCCTTCAGGTCCTCCGGCTTGAAGATGTCGCCGGCCGCCTTCGCCAGGGTGAGGCTGGCCTGGGCCTTCTCCGTCACGCTCTTCTTGGGGTCGGTCAGCGTGCCCAGGGAGCTCAGCGCGTCCGCGTTGGTGGCCAGCTTCGCCAGCTTCTCGTCCTTGACGCCCAGGCGCTCCAGCGCGTTGGGGACCGTCTCCGGGAACTGCGAGGCCAGCTCGCCCAGGGCCGTGGCGCGCTCGGAGAACGTGCCGGTGCCCAGCTTGTTGAGCGAGTCGTAGGCCTTCTTGAGGTCCTCCTTGCTCTTGTCCTTCAGCTCCGGGAAGAGCTTGGGCAGCTCCTCCGGCGTCTTGGGCAGCGCGTCGGCGTGGGGCGGCGGCGCGGCCTCCTGCGGTGCGCCCGTCACGTTGGCGGCCACGGGCGTGGCGCCCGGCGAGCCGGAGGTGGGCGGGGCGAACGGCGCCGGGGACTCGCCCGTCAGCCGGTTCGCGCCACGGCTGTTGGCGTTGCCCGTGGCGAAGTCATCCTTCTTGAAGAGCTGGACCTGGGGCTGCTTCGGCTGCTGCTTGGCGGCGTTCTGGGCGGCGGCCTTCGCGGCGGCTTCAGCGGCGGCCTTCGCGGCGGCGGCACGGGCAGCGGCCTCGGCGGCGGCACGGGCGGCGGCGGCTGCTGCTGCGGCGGCGGCGGCTGCCGCAGCGGCGGCGCCCCCATCGATAGGATTGGTCATGTGCGATTCCCCCTGGAGAACGAACCGGGAAAGGTTCCCGGGATTCTCTACATTTCGAGACGAATGTTGCTGGAGGGCCTCCGTTCCAACAAGGCCCCCCGGGACAGGGGCGGTACGTCGCTCCTACCCGAGCGGTTTCATCCCCCGGGCGTTTCCCGCATGACGCGCGAAGACATACCCGGCGCAATGGGATGCCTCCGATCAGGAGACTGCTTCCGACGCGTCGCGGCAGGCTTGGGGGACGGTCGGAGGCCCCGGCCGGGCGCGAACGCTTCACGGGCTCAGCCGGACTGGAACTGCCGCGCCAGCGCATCCACTTCCTGGGACACGCCCTGCAACGTCCGGGTGGCGTCCCGGGCGGTCTCCGCGCGCTGGAGGGTCTCCTCCATGAGACGTGACAGGTCTGAGACGGCGGTGAAGACCTGGGTGAAGCCCGCGTTCTGCTGCGTGACGGCGGCGGCGATCTGCCGGGCCGCGCCAGCGCTCTGCCGCGACATGGCCAGCAGTTCGCGCAGGGACGCCCCCGACGTCCGCACCCCGTCCAGGCCGCTCGAGACCTGCTGACCGCCCTGTTCGCCCATCAGGGACGCCGCCTGGATGCCCTGGCGCAGGTCGTCCAGCACGGAGCGGATGCGGTCCGTCGCCTGGGCGGACTGGTTGGCCAGCCCCCGCATCTCCTTGGCCACCACGGAGAAGCTCCGGCCCACGTCCCCCGCGCGCGCCGCCTCGATGGCCGCGTTGAGCGCCAGCACGTTGGACTGGTCCGCCAGGTCCTTCACCGACGCGGTGATGTCCCCGATGCGCGACGCGCTCTCCTTCAGCGCCGACAGGCGCGCCTGGATGCCGTCCATCGCCTCCTGGATGGCGACCAGCCCCGCCAGGCTCTCCTCCACGGAGCGCTCGCCCTGGAGCCCCAGCGCCTCCGAGCGCTGCGCCACCTGGAGCACCGCCTCCGCGCGGTCCGCGGCGAGCCGGGAGGTGTGCTGGATTTCATCGGACGTGGCCCGGGCCTCCTGGAGCGCCACCGCCTGCTTCGACAGGCTCCCCTGCTGCTCCACCTGCGTGAGTCCCAGTTGCCGGCCCGCCTCGCCCAGCCGGTGGGCGGCGGTGTGCAGCGACCGGGGCAGCGCGGACAGCTTGAGCAGCACCGCGCGCATGCCCGACGCCAGGTCGCCCACCTCGTCCGTGGACACCCAGGCGGGCGCCGTCACGCGTCCGGCGGCCAGCGACTCGATGGCCTCCCGCACCGCGCCCGCGCCCTTCGCCTGACGCCGGGCCATCATCCACAGCGTGAGGGCGGGGATGACCAGCATCACCGCGCAGATCCACGCCAGCGCGAAGGCGAACTCGCGCAGCAGCTCATGGCCCAGCGCATCCAGGTGCGCCACCGTGTCCTGCGCGCCCAGCGCCCGCAGGTGCTCCTCCAGCATCGCGCGGGCGACGCGCAACTTCACCCCCAGCATCCCGCCGCTCAACAGCAGCGTCAGCACCAGCGACGTCACCGACGTCAGCGGCAGGAACCAGCGCTGCCGGGGCCAGAAGGGCCCGCCTCCCCGGGGCGCTGCCTCCGGGAAGCGCTGCTGTTCGGCCAGCACGCGCGGCAACAGGCGCTGCTCCAGGCTGAGCGCGAAGGGCAGCGCCATCAGCACCCCGAAGCACGCCGCCACCGAACAGCCCATCACCACCTGGAAGGCATCCTTCTGGTGCAGCCACGCGACGATGAAGCTGAACGTGAAGCCGCCCGCCGCCCAGGCCAGGGCCGTGGTGGCGGCAGCCGCGCGCCACGGCAGGCGCAGCAGCCGCTCCAGCCGCTGTCCGGGCACATCCCCGGGCCTCGATGCCAGGGCATGCTGGCCTGCCCACCACAGCGACAGCAGCGGGAAGCCCGCGCCGAACACGAGGATGATGGGCGGCAGCACGGTGAACACGACCTGCGTCGCCTGCGCCCCGCCCAGCCCCATCGCCACGGACACCAGGTAGCCGGCGATGAACGCCGGCAGCGACATCCACCGCAGGAACAGCCACACCCCTTGTTTGACAAAGGTCGACACCGCGTCGCCATCACCAGCAATGTCTTGGTTTGTCATGCGCGAGACACGGGCTCCAGGCCGACCGGAGAGGGCCGTCTCCCGGTGCGCCCGAGCGTAGCGAATCCCCTCGGGACTTGCCCCACCGGGCCGCCGTGGAAGCACGGCCCGGCGTGTTTTCATGTTTCAGTTGCCTGTCTTCCCCGCGTTGCCCTGTTTGGCTCCCCCAGAAGTCTGGCTTTCACCGTCTCCGGAGGGGTGACAAGGGGAGCTAGCGGACGAGGACCCGGTTCGTGCCCAGCCCGTCGATGACGGCGATGACGTCGTTGGGGGCGCGCTCGAAGAGGCCGGGGGTGTAGTTGCGCGACGTGCCGGTCCACACGGGGCTGGGGGCGGACCAGGTCTCGAAGTTGGTGGTGGTGGTGACGAAGCCGACGTGGCAGTTGCGCTGATCCACCGGGGCGCTGGACAGGTCGGGCGCGCCGGCCTTGTCCTCGTCGGTGCAGAACGCGACGCCCACCGGGCCCCCGCCCACGCGGATGGCATAGGGGACGTAGGCGTTGTAGCGGCGGCCGGAGCCCGGGTCGATGCGCGCGCTGTACACGGTGCGGCGCAGCGAATCATCCCAGGTGCGTCCCCCGTCCCAGGACTGCACGGCGTTGATGACGTTGGCGCGGGCCCCTCCGGTGGGAAAGCCCTCCACGCCCTCCACGACGGCCATGATGCGGTCCCCGGAGAGCTGCACCACCGTGGGCATGCCCTCGCGGCTGAGCGCGCCCGCCCGCTTGTCGCGCGACACGGTGACGGTGCCGTACGCGGTCCACGGTCCGGCGAGCCCCTGCCGGCCCTGCATGGCGATCCACTGGTGCCCGGGGAAGCCGCCCTGCGCGGCCAGCAGCTCCGAATCGTAATAGACCTGGAGGTCGCCGTTGCCGCGCCGGAAGAGGAAGGGCGCGCCCACGAAGCGCGTCGTCGGTCCGGCGACGGTGCTGTCGTAGACCCAGCCGTCGCCATCGTTGTCGCTGCGGGTGAGGGTGACGCGGAACTGACCGTTGGCGTACTCGCGAAAGGCGCAGAAGACGGTGCGCGTCCCGGGGATGGCGAGCATCGTCACGTCCCCGAACTCCACGTTCGGGTTGTTGGCGACGGAGCCATGCAGCGCCCAGCTCGCGCCCCCGTTGGAGCTGATCCACACGTCGATGCCGTGCCCCCAGCTCGAACCGCCGATGAGCAGCCCGTCCGCGCGACGGGTGATGCCCCGGATGGGAGCGCCACCGGACGGCATCAACACCCGCCAGCCTCCCGCTGGAAGCTCCGACTCCACCCGGGCCACGGGCTCCGGCGCCCGCGCATCCTCTTCCGGAGCGCAGGCCCCGAGCGAAGCCGTGAGCAACGCGAACGACATCAGGCGTCGGAGCGGACGCAGGCGGAACAACGACCAGGGGGATGGGTTCATGCCCGCGAGCCTGCCGTCACAGGATTCCCCGCATCAAGCGCCAGAGCGGACAATCTGGACGACAGGCAACGACAGGTGAGCTTGAACTACAACTGGACCCGACACGCCTTCTGGTCCGTGCCGCTGACGCCGTTGCAGGCGTAGTTGTCACGGCAGTCGTCCTGGGAATCACAGACGGGCGAGCACATTAGCGACTCGGATTGACGCGCGCACAGCATGTCGGCGGGGCAGCCGGCCTGCGCGCCCTCCTGGGTGCATTCCTGGACGCAGAAGCCGCCGGGGTAATCCAGGCGGCAGGTCAGTCCGACGTCGCAGGTGTCCTTGCTGCACGACTCGCCCGCGGCATCCTTGCCGTCGCAGGCCATGAGGGGAAGGACCGCCAGAGCCACCACCCACATCCAGACAGAGCGCATTCGCGTCCACTCACATGCAAGGCAGGGCCAGATCCCTGCAAGCCACAGCATGAGCAGACGGAAGACCGTCGTCCAGCCACGGCCTTCCATGATTGCGCGGTGGAGGCTTTCCTCGCCCTCCGGAAGAAAATCGAGCCAGGTTCCAGGGCTCACTCCGTATGGCGATTCCCCGCCTGGCGGGCCTTCTCAACAGCCTGCTAGCGCAACGACACGAGGTCAGTTGCAAACGTTCAAAACCAGTCCACCTCGATTCGTCCAGGAACACCAAACTCGCACAGACAAACCATGACCGCATGGACCGAGGGCTGTTCCAGGTGACGCCGGTTCAGGTTCTCGAGGAACTGGAGCCTGACGATTGGACACACCTGTCGGCGGGCAAGGGCAGCAAGGAACCTCGTTCGTACGACCAGGCCTGAGTGAAGCTCAACTCGTACCTGGCCGCCCTGCGGCACTGGCTGATGTTCCGCCGCGCCCTGACGTGCAGTCCTCGCCATCCCACTCGCGGAGCCGCGTTGTGCCGTGCTCGCCGCAGCCGTATTGTCAGGCCGCTGCTCACCTTGTCCAGCATCTGAGAGTCACGCCCATGACGAAGACGTACGCCCCCAAGCAGACAACCACTCGCGGGCATACCGTTCACATCAACAACATCGAAATGTACTATGAGGAGTATGGGGCCGGAAAGCCCCTGGTGCTCTTGCATGGGTTTGGCGGCTGTACCCAGAACTGGCATCCCTTCACCACCGAACTCTCGGAGCGCCATCGACTGATCGTCGTGGATCTGCGTGGCCATGGTTACTCCACCAATCCCGAGAACACGTTTACACATCGGCAAGCGGCCGGTGACGTGTTCCTCTTGCTTGAAAAGCTGGGGGTTGGTCGCTTCTCGGCCATGGGCATGAGTTCTGGCGGGATGGCGCTGCTTCACATGGCGACAAGCCAACCCGAGCGCATCGACTCAATGGTCTTGATCAGCGCGACCTCCCACTTCCCCGATCAGGCGAGGGCCATCATGCGCAGGGCTTCATTTGAGACCATGCCCCAGCAGGTGCAAGAGATGTATCGGGAGTGCGCGAAACGCGGAGATGCACAGATTCGTCAACTCATTACGCAGTTCAACGCGCTACATACAAACCACGACGACATGAATTTCACCGCGCAAAGCCTGTCCACCATCACAGCGCGGACACTCGTCGTGCACGGCGATCGCGACAACTTCTTCCCCGTTGAAATTCCCGTGAGCCTCTACCGGTCCATACCGGATGCCGCGTTATGGATCATTCCTGGCGGCGACCATGTTCCTATCTATGATCCCACGGTTCCATTCACGTCGACAGCCCTGCGCTTCCTTGAGGGGCCAGGCAGCACGTAGCCCTCAGAGGTCCCTCGAGATGCCGGCGGGACAGGCAGGCCCTGTCCCGCCCAGGGTGTCCATCAGAGCGCTTCGGTCCGCTTCAGCAACCAGTCGCGCGCCGCGCCGTCCACGTGGGGCAGCAGCCGCTCCCGCACCATGGCGTGATAGCCATTGAGCCAGTCGGACTCGGTCCTGGACAGCATGTCCCGGTCCACCAGCCGCGTGTCGATGGGGCACAGGGTCAGCGTCTCGAAGCGGAGGAACTCACCAAAGGCAGTCGTCTCCGCCGGCACCGTGGCGATGAGGTTCTCGATGCGGATGCCCCAGCGGCCGGGGCGGTAGAGGCCGGGCTCGTTGGAGGTGACCATGCCCGGCTCCAGCGCCGTGTGCGGATCGTTGGGCAGCGTCTGGGAGATGCCGTGCGGCCCCTCGTGGACGTTGAGGAAGTAGCCCACGCCATGGCCCGTGCCGTGGCCGTAGTCCAGCCCTTCGGCCCACAGGGGCGCTCGCGCCAGCGCGTCCAGGGCCGGCGAACGGGTGCCCCGGGGAAAGCGGGCGAGCGACAGGTTGATCATCCCGCGCAGCACCAGCGTGAAGTCGCGCCGCTGCTCCGCCGTGGGCTCGCCCACCGGGACGACGCGGGTGATGTCCGTGGTGCCCGTCGTGTACTGCCCGCCCGAGTCGATGAGCAGCAGCCCCTGCGTGGGACTTCCCGGCGTGCACACCGTCGCGTGCGACTCCGGCAGCGCGCGGTAGTGCGGCATCGCGCCGTTCGCGTTGAACGCGGCGATGGTGGCGAAGCTCAGCGACACGAAGCCCGGACGGCGCGCGCGCGCGGCGGACAGCCGCTCGTCGATGGTCAACTCCGTGATGGGCTCACGGCCCAGCGCCGACTCGAACCCCGCGAAGAACTCACACAGCGCCGCGCCGTCCTGCTCCATCGCGGAGCGGATGTGCGCCAGCTCCGCGGGCGTCTTGCGGGACTTGGCCACGGTGGACGGGTTGAGCGCCTCGACCACGGACACCCCCGGCGCCACCGCCTGCCGCAGGCCGTGCGTCACGCGCCTCGGGTCGAGCAGCAGCTTCGCGCCCTCCGGCAACGCTCCCAGCGCCGGGGCCGCCTCCGCATAGGGCGAAAGCGTGATGCCGTCCCGCTCCAGCTCCGCGCGCAGGGCGTCCGGCACCTTGCCTTCGGAGATGAACAGGCGCACCGCGCCAGGCTCCACCAGCAGGTGCGCGAGGAACACCGGGTTGTAGTCCACGTCCGCGCCGCGCAGGTTCGTCAGCCACGCGATGTCATCCAGCGTGGAGATGAAGTGGTGCGTCGCGCCCAGCCGGCCCAGCTCCTCGCGCAACGCCTGGAGCTTGTCGGCGCGCGAGCCGGGCGCCAGCGCATGCGCGTACACCGGGGCCACAGGCATCACCGGACGGTCGGGCCAGGCCTCCGCCACCACGTCCAGGTCCGTGCGCAGCGTCACGCCCTTCGCCGTCAGCAGCGTGGCCGCCGCCCTCGCCTGCCCCAGGCCCAGCACCGCGCCATCCACCGCGACCGCCTGTCCCCGGGGCACGTTCGCCGCGAGCCAGTCCAGGAACGGCTGACCGGGCGCGTTCGTCGTGCGCACCGTCGCGATGCCGCTGCCCGAAAGCTGCGCGTCCGCCTGCTCCCAGTAGCGGCTGTCCACCCACAGGCCCGCGTAGTCGGCCGTCACCACCAGCGTCCCCATGGAGCCGGTGAAGCCAGACACCCACTCCCGGCCCTTCCAGCGGCCGGGTTGGTATTCGGACAGATGCGGGTCGCTGGAGGGCACCCACACCGCCGCCACGTCGCGGGCCTGCATCACCTGTCGCAGCCGGGCGATGCGCTCGCGCGCCGCGGCACCCTGACTCTCCTGAAGGCCCATGGATTCCTCCGTCGTCCGTCGTTCCAAGAAGGGCCTCCCTCATGCCGGAAACGGAGCGTCTTTTCGAGGACTCTGGCGACCCGTGACGCCTGCCCCGCCTCCCTGCTGTCCACTAGACTTGTCCGCTCAACCCTCGCGGAACCTCACTTCGGGAGTCGTGGATGCGAAAGGCAATCGTCGCGGGACTGATGGCGGTCGGGATGCTGGCGGGCTGTGGTGGCGCGGAGGACTTCGACGGCGGCGCGGCGGACGTCGCCACGCGCGAGGACGGGCTCGTGGCCTGTCCGGGAGGCCGGGCGTTCAGCCGCACCTACTACGCGAACTCGGATCTGCGGACCGCCGTCGGAGGCTATGGCTGCGACTGCACCACCGGCGGCTTCTCCTACGGCCGCCGCTCCGACCACGTGGTGGAGCGGCTGGGCGCCTTCTGCACCACGCCCTGAGCCGCGACTTCGAGGCGCCCGGGCGTCGTTGGGACGACGCGGTGCGGTAGCACGGTGCATTCCGGACGCGGCATCTGTTGGCCATTGACGGAAAAGCGTCCCGCGACCCTGGGCCCCTTGCGCACGGGTGGTTACCAAGCCCGTGGCCCCGGTGAGGAGCACGCGGCCACATCCACCTGACTCCTGAAGCGGACCTGGCCTCTACCGTGCGACGCGTTCTCGCCATCCTTCCCTATGTTCCGCTGCCCTCGGATACGGGCGGCACCCTGCGCACGCTGGAGCTGGTGCGCGCCCTCGCCTCGCGCTTCTCGCTGGACGTGCTGGCGCTGCACCGCCCGGGCAACGACGCGCGGGGCTTCACCCAGTGGCTGGGCGAGCTGGGCGTTCCCGCCTCCCGCCTCCACCTGGTGGACCTGCCGCGCGTGGCCCCCCGCGAGACGCTGAGCAGCACCCGGGCCTTCCTCCGGGGCACGCCGCTCACCTACGTGCGCTACACGCGCCAGTGCCTCCAGGAGGCCTTCCGTCGCGTGATGGGCGAACGGGGTCCCTTCGACATCATCCACTTCGACCACCTGCACATGGCGCAGTTGCTGCCGCTGGCGCGAGAGCTGAACCCGTCCGCGCACCTGGTCATCGACGAGCACAACGTGGAGAGCCAGTTGCTCGCGCGCATGGCGCCCCTGAGCGCGGCGCCCTTGCGCCCGTTCCTGCGCTGGCAGTTCCGCCGGGTGGAGCGTCTGGAGCGCGAGTGCGTGAGCCAGGCCGACTCCGTGCTCGCGTGCTCGGAGGTGGACGCCGCGCAGTTGCGCGCCCTGGGGGCGAAGCAGGTGCACGTGGTGCCCAACGGCGTGAAGCTGCCGGACTTCGTGCCGGCGGAGACGGCGGGAAACGACCTGGTCTTCGTGGGCTCCATGGACTGGTGGCCCAACGAGGACGCGGTGCTGCGGCTGGCCCGGGAGGTGTGGCCGCTGGTGTCGTCGGAGCTGGCGCCGGGCAGGCTCATGGTG
>SECN01000645.1 GCA_004173515.1 Myxococcaceae bacterium
GGCCGCCCTCCCCCACCCGCTCCGCCATCAGCTCCGTGATGCCCCCGGGGCCGCACCCCGCGTCCAGGGCCCGGTCCCCGGCCTTGAGGCCGGTGAGGCGCAGCACGCCGCGCGTGTCCTGGGACTGCTCCTGCTCCAAGAGCCGCCGCGCCTCGTTCGCGGACTCCATCAGGTACATCACCGCGCCTCCTGGTCCTGTTCCTGGGGGACGGCGGAGATGGCGGTGCGCGCCTCGGCCCGGGCCTCGCGGGCCGCGCGGCGGGCGGGCGCCTGACGCTCGAAGAGCGAGCGCCACGCCTCGCACCAGCGGCGCACCATGGAGCGGTGGAAGGTCCACTCGGAGAAGCGGCCCTGGTCCACGAAGCCCGCCTCCAGCAGCACCGGCACGTCCAGCACGTCCACCAGGCCCAGCGCCGAGGGACGGCCGCGCTCCTTCGCGTGCTGGAGGCACCGCGCCGCCAGCGCCGCCACCGCCTGGCGCGTGTCCGGGTGCGCCCGGTCCGGCACCACCAGGTTGAAGCTGTTGGAGACCTCGATGAGGCTCAGGCCCGGGGTGGCCTCCTCCTGGAGCGCCACCGCGAGCGGCCGCGTCTCCCCGTCCACCACGAAGATGCGCCGCTCCCGGTGCAGCCCCGCCGCGCGGAAGCGCTCGCCCAGCTCCTGCTCCGCCCCCAGGTCCGCCAGCAGGTCCTCGCTCAGAAGCCGCACCATGTCGCCCTGGGCCCGGAAGTACATCTCCAGCCACTTGCGGTCCGCCGGGCCCGCCTCGCGCACGGCGGGCAGCGGGGCCGACGCGGCGGTGATGGCGTCCAGATCCGCGCGCAGGTAGTGGAACTGGCGCAGGTGGCACAGCCCCTGGCCCTCCAGCACGCGGGCCAGCCACGTCCCCAGCCGGTGGGGCCAGCGGTTGTCGGTGCGCCACATGTAGCGGATGAACTCCACGTCCTCCATCGCCTCGCCGACCTCCACCGCGAGCGACGTGAGCTCGCTGGAGACCTGCTCGCTGCGACGGAAGCCGGGCAGCACGGCCAGGTGCTGCACCAGCCACGTGCCCGAGTGCATCCGCAGTCCGTTCACGTGGCCCAGCGGCCGGTGCCCGTCGGTGTAGACGAGCGAGCGCCCCAGGTCGCGCGCGCGGCCCAGCCGTTCATGCAGGTCTTCCAGGGCGGGCAGGACGCGGGGCTCCTCCCCGAAGGGATGGTCCGGGTGGAAGGTGTAGCGGGCGTCCTGCATCATCCGCCAGAGGTCGGGGAAGCGGAACACCGTCCCGTCCTTCACCTGCGGCGAGCGGGCGGACACGAACGCGTCCACCACCGCGTCCCGCACCGTGGCCGGCATGTCCAGGATGCGCACCCCGCAGCGGTAGGGCCGCAGGCGTTGATCATGCCGGGCCTCGAAGGGGACGACGTCCACCGAGCGCACCTCCACCCGACACTCCACCTCCGAACCGTCCGGCAGCAGCAGCGCCGCGTCCAGGTGCGAGCCCGCGGGCAGCACCTCGCACGACGCGTCGATGGGGAAGGCGAACCCCTGGCCGCCCAGGTCCAGCACCGCGCGGGTGATGCGCTGGCCGCCGAAGGGCGAGGTGAAGCGCACGAGGAAGCGGTGGTCGACCGCGGGCCGGAAGCGCTGCTGGCCGCGCCGGTTCTCCACCGACAGCGAGCGCGGCAGGCCCAGCGACACGCTGTCGTGCGCGACCTGGAGCATGCTGGTGACGCCCGAGTAGTGCTGGCCGCCCATCTCGAAGCACAGGTGGACCACCTCGCCCACGCTGGCCGGCAGCCCCGGGGACACGATGCCGCGCAGGATGCCGCGCTCGTCCACCGGATCCACCGTGGCGGACTCCATCCGGAAGTGCGCCGCCTGGCTGTCCGGCGGATGCAGCCACAGGGGCAATTCGCGCCGCAGCGCCTTTCGCAGCGCGGCCAGCACCGTCACCGGGTCGCGCAGCGTGCGGGGCGGCGCGGCGCAGGACTCGTCCGGGGTGGGCCGCCAGGAGATGCCCACCCGCAGGAACGACCGACCTTCCTGCTGCACGGGCGTGGCGTGGCGCACGTAGGCGCGGCCCACGTGGAGCACGGGCCGCCCGTCGCGCACCATGGACAGCCCGTCCAGCACCGTGCCGGGGAGGAAGGCGGCCATCGACGCATCCATGGGAATGCGCAGGGCCGCGCCGAAGTTGCCCAGGTCCTGACATTCCGCCACGAAGGGCTGGTCGCGCAGCAGGAAATCCACCCGCATGCCCGCGTCCAGCGACACGCGCGTGGAGGCACGCAACTGGAGGATGTCGCGCAGGCGCAGCCCCAGCTCCCCGTCCGACAGCGCGTCGTCCACGGTGCTGAAGACGTGGCCCTCCGCGGCGGTCTCCACCAGTTCCTCCAGCCCCAGTTGATCCGACCGGGAGCAGACGAACACGCAGACGGCCTCCGGCGCCGCCCGGTCCACGTGGCGCAGGAAGCGCCGCGCGTTGTCCGCGGGCGCGATGATCAGCGTGGGCACCGACGCTTCCATGCGCCGGGTGGCTTCCACCTGGGAGCCCACCGCTTCCACCCGGTGTGCCCCCAGGGCCGCCACCAGCGCGCTGCGACGGGCTTCGTTGGGGTGGACGATGAGGACTTCGTGAGTGGGCACGCTCATGGATTTTTCCCGACGCGCAAGGGCCACACCGGCGCCCGCGCAAGGCGCCATTGCTGTCGACGCGGGGCCTGGACCCGTCCCCGTTCCCGCCAGTCGCATGTCTTGAGTGTCCGAGCCTGGTGGATGTCCGCTGCTGCCAGCGAGCCCGCGCTGCGATGCCTTCCCGGTGAGCCGCCGGCAAACCGCTGCGTACTTTACCTGCTCCTATGGATTAGGTGATGTACGCGAGGGTAAGAGACTTTTCGGAATAGGTTAAAGTGAGGAAGTCATCCCAGACCCCCTGATGGGTAGGAAGCGCGCGCGGGGCGTCGTGGAGCGTGCTGGCCGTGGGGCCCGGAGGCGGTTACAGAAGGCGCGGCGAGGAGAACCACGATGGGCGTGACGGTGGACTACGAGGCCGAGATCCGGGCGCTGAAGCGCTCCATGAACGCGGTCATCCTGGCGCACTACTACCAGGAGAGCGAGGTGCAGGAC
>SECN01000646.1 GCA_004173515.1 Myxococcaceae bacterium
CGGTGAGCCTCATCTTCGGCCTGGTGCTGTTCATCCTGGTGGGCAAGGACCTGGCGGAGAACCCCAAGGACTTCACCGACCTGTTCGTCTACAACTACGACCGGCCCTATCCGCAGGACCTGGTCTCCAAGCCCATCGCGTTCTTCTCCTCGCGCCCGCTGTGGATGGGCGACTTGGTGACGCTGGTGCTGCTGGCCCTGGGCGTCTACCTCTCCTTCGAGGCCTTCTCCTCCAAGGACAAGGCGGAGCGCCCGGCTGCGGCTCGCGCGGTGGCGCTGGGGCTGGTGCTCACCGGCGTCGCCACGCTGGTCGCGGTGGCCACGCAGGGGCAGGTGTCCGCGATGGGCCTGTGGGGCGTGGCGCTGGCGGCGCTCTCCGGCTTCGTCCTCTGGCAGGCGTCGCGGCCGGAGGAGGCGCAGGGCCGCACGATGTTGCAGGCGGTGGGCTTCGGGCTGGCGCTCGTGGGCGTGGTGCTGGCGGTGCGCGGCTTCAAGGGCCCGGCCGCCTCGGACGCGCTCTTCAAGGCCTTCTCCGGCACCATCAACGTGAAGACAGGCATGGGCTTCGCGTTCGGCGTGGCCGGCGTGCTGGCGGTGGTGGCCGCGCTCCAGCGCTCGCGCGTGATGCTGTTCGGAACGTTCTGGGGCCTGGCCGCGGGCTTCGCGATCTGGTTCAACTGGGGCCACTGGGTGGACCTGTCCCACCACTGGACGCAGCGCGACCTGTTCTGGCGCTATTACGCCCAGCGTCAGGCGGGCGAACCCATCGCCGCGTACATGATGAACTGGCGCGGGGAGACGTTCTACTCGCGCAACACGGTGGAGCAGTTCCGCGCGGGTGATGCCAACACGCGCATGCGCCAGTACGCGGCGCGGCCCGGTCGCGAGTGGGCGCTGGTGGAGCACAGCCGCGTGTCCCTCTTGCGCAGCGCGGTGGGCACCGACAAGACCGTCACGCTCATCGACCGCGACATCAACAACAAGTTCGTCCTGGTGACCATCGAGTGACGCACTCCCTCCCGGTGCCGCGCGTGGAAGTCCCCGCCCAGGGCGGCATCCGCGTGCGAGGGCTCGCCAAGCGCTTCGGTGACCGCCTCGCCGTGGAGGGGCTCACCTTCGACGTGCGGCCCGGAGAGGTGTTCGGCCTGCTGGGGCCCAACGGCGCCGGCAAGACGACGACGGTGCGCATGCTGACGGGCCTCCTGCGCCCCTCGGAGGGCGAAGCGGAGGTGTGGGGCCACTCCGTCACGCGCGACGGTGAGTCCCTGCGCAAGGTGGTGGGCCTGCTCACCGAACAGCCCGGCCTCTACGACCGGCTCACCGCCCGGGAGAACCTGCGCTTCTTCATGAAGCTGCACGAACTGGACGAGGCCACCGCGTGGCCCCGGGCCCTGCACTACCTGGAGCGCTTCGGGCTGGGCGGCCGCGAGAACGAGGCGTGCGGCGGCTTCAGCAAGGGCATGCGCCAGAAGCTGGCCATCGTGCGCACGCTGGTGCACGACCCGCGCGTCATCTTCCTGGATGAACCCACCAGCGGCCTGGACCCCGAGTCCGCGCGCACCGTGCGCGACGCGGTGGCGGAGCTGGCGTCGGAGGGGCGCACCATCGTGCTGTGCTCGCACAACCTGTCGGAGGTGGAGCGGCTGTGCGAACGCGTGGCCGTGGTGCGACGGCGCCTGCTGGCGCTGGGGCCGGTGCGTGAATTGCGCCGCGCGGGACAGGCCTTGGATGTGCGCGTGGAGGGGGATGCCGAACGCTTCCGGCCCGCGCTGGCCCTGCTGCCCTTCGCGCCCAACGTGTTGCTGGAGGGCGGACGCCTGCGGGTGATGCTGGCGGACGACGCGCAGGCGCCCGACGTGGTGGCGTGTCTGGTGGGCGCGGGCGCGCGCGTGCACAGCGTGGTGCCGTCGCAGCGTCCGTTGGAAGAGGTGTACCTGGACCTGCTCAAGGATGGGGTGGCGTGAGCATGGCGTTCCGACCGAGACGGGCGATGGCGGTGTTCTGGAAGGACTCGCTGGACCTGCGCAAGAACCTGGGCCTGCTCTTGTCCATGGGGGTGCTGCCGCTGGTGATGGTGACGGTGCCCATTGGCGTGGTGTGGACGTACGTGTCGCAGCCGGACCACTCCGACCTGCGCACGGTGGCGCTCTTCTACGACCCCACCCTGCCCCTGGGGGCGAGCGCGGCGAGATTCCTCATCGACAAGTCGCTCACCGACTGGTTCGGCATGTTCCTGGTGATGCCCGTCTTCATCCCCATCCTCATCGCGTCGCAGAGCGTGGCGGGGGAGAAGGAGCGGCGCACGTTGGAGCCGCTTTTGGCCTCGCCGGTGTCGGCCGCGGAGCTGGTGGCGGGGAAAAGCCTGGCGGCGCTGGTGCCGGCGGTGCTCATGACCTGGTTCGCCTTCGCCCTGTTCTGCGTGGGCGTGGACATCGTGGCGTGGCCGCTGGTGGGCGCGCCCCTGATGCCCAACGCGCTGTGGGGCTTCGGCGTGTTCGTGTTCGCGCCGCTGTTCGCCTTCTTCGGCAACGGGGTCGCGGTGCTCATCTCCGCCCGGGTGGCCGAAGCGCGCATGGCGCAGCAGCTTTCCGCCCTGGTGGTGCTGCCGCTGGTGGGGCTGGTGGGCGGGCAGGTGGCCGGCGTGCTCAAGGCGGACCTGCGGTACTACGCCATCCAGGGAGGGGTGGTGCTGGTGCTGGACCTCATCCTCCTGGTCGCCAGCATTCGCGTCTTGGACCGGGAACGTCTGGTCAGCCGCTGGGGTTGAACCACTGGCGGGTCGGGGACTGGACTCCCGGCGGGTTGCCAGACGGGCAGGGGCTCGTGAAGCTGTTATGTTCCGGGTGGGATACCGGGTCCGAAGCGGAAGCGCTTTCGTGCCGGTGGCCATGCATTTAGGGGATGGGGTTACGGAGCTTTGAAGACCTGCCGCCCAGGCGGCCACGGAGGCGCTGAAACAGACATGGGGATCTTCGACAGCATCAAGGGCGAAGCGAAGCGGAACTTCATCGCCCGGTCGGACGAGGCGAAGGGCGAGATCGTCTACAAGTATCCGGAGAAGAACGTCCGGATGATGACGCAGCTCACCGTCGACGCCGACGAGGTGGCGCT
>SECN01000647.1 GCA_004173515.1 Myxococcaceae bacterium
GGTGCACCGGCGCCGGCGCGGGCAGGCGCGTGGCCAGGCCCACCGCGGAGGACACCGCCGACTTGGGCAGCACACGCATCAACTTCATGAAGGTCTGTTCGTTCATCGAAGGTCGTCAGGCACGAAGGAAAGGGTTTTCAGCGGCCGGCGTCGGAGGCAACCACGCCGCCGTCCGCGTAGCGCTGCACGGTCCGCATCTCGCTGGTGGGTAACAGCGCCAGCACGCGGCCGTCTTCAATCAACACCATCGTGTTCGCATGGCTGGGGAACTCCAGACGGCAGGACGCCCGCTCGCTCAGCTTCCAGCCCTCCCGCATCCCCCGCCCTTCCACCTGGACGGGCATGGCGCGCTGGAAGCAGCCCCGGTAGCCCGCCACCAGCTCGGAGGCCGGGGTGCCCACCTGGGGACCGTCCATGCCGGCATCGCCCAGCCCGGCGTCCACCGGGGCTTCGGACGGAAGCTCCTGCGGCTGCGCGATGCCCGTCTGGGAGGGGTCGGAGGTGGGCAGCGTCTGGGCGCTCTCCACCGCGGCCTGCTGCTCCGCGGCGACCGCCAGCATCCGCGTGCGGCCCGCGTCGATGCGGCTCAGCAGGTCCTGCGCCGCGACGGAGTCCACGCTGTCGGCGGGCACGCGCTGTAGCAGCGCTTCAATCTCCCCCGTCGCCGGGTCCAGGTACGCATCGTCCAGCTTCTGCGCGTACAGCGAACTCCAGCGCTTCGTGGCCTGCTCGTATTCGGGTGACGGTGGCGCCGGAGCGCGACGGCACCCGGACACACCGAGCACGAGCAGGAGGGCGGCGAGGCCAAGGCCCATGACGGGCCGCATCGGACGGAGGACCTGGGGACGCACGGTCCCGGTTTATGCCACCTTCCGCCCGGTTGCGCCGCTTTTCCGTACCGGGAGCGTCAGGCCCTCAGACGCCCAGGAACAGGCGCTTGCCGAAGTTCAGCGCGAGATCCGCGTCGAAGATCTTCTGCGCGGACGTTTCGATGTCGTACTCCACGCGCAGGTACTCCACCGTGCGCGCGTCCGTGTCGCAGATGACGAAGCAGGCCCGGTTGTCGTAGTCGCGCGGCTGCCCCACGCTGCCCACGGAGACGATGTACTTGTAGCCCTTGCGCAGCACGAACTTCTGCGCCACCACGTCGTTCACCTCGCCGTTGCCGATGGCGAACGCCCGGCACAGGTGGCTGTGGCCGATGAACGTCACCTCCGGCAGCTCCGCCACGTACGGCGTCAGCTCCCGCGCCTGCTCCAGCGCGAAGATGTACTCGTAGGCCTTCGGATCGATGGGCGAGCCGTGGCAGAAGCCCACCTCGCCAATCCGGTAGGTGTACGGAAGGCTGCGCAGCCAGGCCAAGTTCTCGTCGGAGAGGACGTTGGCGCTCCAGTCGAGCGCGTGCCGGGCGGCGTCGTAGTAGTACGAGTAGTCCATCCGGCCGGCGACCGCGGCGTCGTGGTTGCCCAAGAGCGTGATCTCCGCCACCGAGCGGACCAGCTCGCAGCACGGGTTGGGCGACGCCCCGTAGCCGACGATGTCCCCCAGCGACACGAAGCGGTCCACCTTCTGGTGCTCCGCCACCCTCAGCACCTCCGTGAGGGCCTCGATGTTGGAGTGGATGTCGGAGATGACGGCGATGCGCATGGGGAGCCTAGGGGGAGGTCTGCTGCTGGGAGATGATGCGCCGCAGGCTCGCCAGCGCGTTCGCGTCCAACGCTTCGAATCTCAAACCCATGCCCGGAGGACGGCCGACCGGCTGCTCGCCTCCGCGCAGCCACACCACGGTGGCCTCGGCATGCATCGCCGTGTCCGTCTCCTGCGACAGCCGCACCTGCGCCCTCGAACCCTTCGCCAGGGGCGTACTCGTCCGAAGGAAGAGTCCGCCCTCGCTCAGGTTGGAGATGCGCGCATACAGGGTCACGTTCTCACCCTCGCACCAGCAACGCAGGTGGGTGCCAACCCGCGTGTGCTTTCGGTTTTCGCTCAACCCGTGACCTCCCGGCAGGGGCCTCTCCACCCACGGTCGGGTTGAAAAAGGGTGGCCATGCCGGATTTATTCATCCACTGCGTTCGCGCGAGCCTAGGAAAGGTGGGAGCGACCCGTCAAGTTCCACACCGGGTCGCCGGTGCTTCCTGCCCGCTGGGGCTTCAGCCCAGGGGACCCAGGTCGTCGAAGTGGGTGAGCTTCTTGAACTCGGCGAAGCGGGCGTGGATCTCCGGCCGCTGAACCTCGCGCAGGCGCTCCAGGCTGAACTTCTCCACCGTGAAGGAGGCCATCACGCTGCCCATGACCATGGCCTTGCGCAGCAGCGTCCCGTCCACCTTGTCGGAGGAGGACGACGCCAGGGTGCCCATGAAGCCGCCGGCGAAGGTGTCACCCGCGCCGGTGGGGTCGAACACCTCCGACAGGGGGAACGCCGGGCAGGCGAAGATGTGGTCCTGGTCGAAGAGGAGCGCGCCGTGCTCGCCGCGCTTGATCACCACGCGCGTGGGGCCCATGGCCAGGATGGCGCGGGCGGCCTTCACGACGTTGTGCTCGCCGGACAGCTGGCGCGCCTCCGCGTCGTTGATGAAGAGCAGGTTCACGCGCTGGAGCGTCTTCAGGAGCGCGGGGCGGCTGCCCTGGATCCAGAAGTTCATCGTGTCCGCGGCCACCAGCTTGGGCGCCTTCACCTGGTCCAGCACGCGCGACTGGAGCTCCGGGTGGATGTTGCCCAGGAAGACGTAGGGGGTCTCCCGGTAGGCCTGCGGCAGGTTGGGCGAAAAGGACTCGAAGACGTTCAGCTGGGTGTCCAGCGTCTGCGCCTCGTTGAGCTCCCAGCCGTACTTGCCCTTCCAGCGGAAGGTGCGGCCGGCCTCGCGGGTGAGCCCCTCCAGGTCGATGCCGCGCCCGCGCAGGAACTGGAGGTGGGCCTCCGGGAAGTCCTCGCCCACCACCGCCACCAGCTGCACCGGCCCGAAGAAGGACGCGGTGGTGGAGAAGTAGGTGGCCGAACCGCCGAGCACGTCATCCTTCTTGCCGAAGGGCGTTTCCAGCGAGTCCAGCGCGATTGAACCGACGACGAGAAGGGACATGCGGGCTTCCTGGGGAGTGACCGGGCGCGCTAGAAGGCGGGGATGCCCGTGGCGGTGATGAGGGACTTCAGGTCGTCGTCGGTGAAGAAGAAGCCGGCGCCGAAGAAGAAGTCGCGGCCGGCGATCAGGCGCTTGGTGGCCGTGTCGCGCTGCTGGGCGTTGATGATGTCGTCCATGCCCGCCACCACGAACAGGTGGTCGAACGCCTGGGCGCGCAGGGTGGCGCGCAGGCGCGGGTAGCGCAGCTCGTCCGCGGTGAAGTTGAACGCGTCCATCTTCAGGGTGAGCGCGTCGTCGAAGAAGTGCAGGTCCGCGCCCACGCCGCCGGTGGACTCGATGAGGCCCACGCGCAGGGTGGTGAAGTAGTAGCGCTTGGCGAACTGGAGGCTGACCTTGAAGGACTCCTTGGTCACCTTCTGCGTCTGGATGACCGGGTCCCCGTCCGACGGCGGGTTGGTCTGCACCACCTGCGTGCTCACCGAGCCGCGAGGGTCGTCGATGATCTCCAGCAGGTAGTACTTGTCCGGCTTGGGGATGAGCCGCAGCGACAGGCCGTTCTTCGACGCGCCCTGGGACACCAGGTACTGGCTGAAGAGGCCCACCTCCGTCTGGAGGGTGGTGAGGCGGGTGGCGAAGTCGGAGATGTCGGTGACGGCCTCCGTGACGCGCTGGCCCAGCTGCTCGTCGGTGAGCAGCGCACCCGCGGCGCCCTCGCCGTCCTTCACCTTGCGGGTGATGTCCTCCAGGTTGGCGAGCGTGTTGTCCAGCCGGCCCAGGGTCTGCTTGAGGCTGGAGACGCTCTCCTTGAACTCCCCTTCCCCGCTGCCCACGATGTTCTTGACGGTGCCCAGCACCTCGCGGACATCCTTGGTGATCATCTCCACGTTGTTGACGATGCGGCCCACGTCCGCGCCGTTGCTCTGGGTGATGGCGCGCACGTCGGAGGACACGCCCTCCACGTTCGCCATGATGGTGTCCAGGCGGTCCGTGTTGCGGCGCACCGTCGCGTCGACGGAGTCCGACAGGCGCACCATGTTCTCCACGATGCGCTCCAGGGAGCCGGCGCCCTTCTCCCCGCCCAGCACCTCGCGCAGCGCGCCCGTCACCTGCTGGATGTCGGAGGTGATCTGCGACAGGGATTCGAACACCGCCTCCACGCCCTGCGTGTCGATGACGCGGCGGATCTGCCCGCCGTTCTCCATGGCAGGGGCCTGCTCGGTGCCGGGGTTCAGGTCCAACAGGTAGTCGCCCAGGAGCGACTCCGAGCGCTTGGTGACGGCGGCGTCCTGGCGCACGTCCACGCCCTTGCGGATCTTCAGCCAGACCTTGGCGCGGGTGCCCTCCAGGGTGATTTCGCTGATCTCTCCCACCGGGATGCCGGCGATCTGCACGCGGCCGCGCACGGCGAGGCCGGAGGCGTCGCGGAAATAGGCCCACACCTGGGTGGAATCGCGGTCGCTCAGCCCGCCCTTGGTGGCGAACAGCACGAACGTGATGAGGAATGCCCCCGCGGCGATGACCAGCAGGCCCACACGGAAGGGCGTGACGAGCTTCTTCACCTGATGTGACTCCGAGCGCTACCGGCCGCGCGCGACTCTAACGATTTGCATGCCGGGTGCCAGCTTTTCATGTGGGACCGGAATTCTTGCGGTCCCTAGTTCTTGCCGAACCACGTCTGGAGGAAGACCTGGACGGCGGGCTGCGTGGACTCCCGCAACTGCTCCGGGGAGCCGTTCTCCACGATGACGCCCTTGGAGAGGAAGGCAATCTGATCCGCCACGTTGAAGGCGGAGGCGATGTCGTGGCTGATGACCACGCTAGTGACGCCCAATTCCTTCTGCGCGGTGAAGGTCCAGGCGCTTGCGCACCTTCTCCCGGATGGCGTCCTCGGAGAGGCTGGTGTGCTGGCGCAGGGGGAAGGCGACGTTCTCGAACACCGTCATGGAGTCGAAGAGCGCGGCGGCCTGGAACACCATGCCGAAGCTGCGGCGGACCTGCTGCAGGCCCTGCACGCTCATGGGGACGATGTCCTCCCCGTCGATGACGACCTTGCCGGTGTCCGGCTTGAGCAGGCCGATCATGTGCTTCATCAGCACCGTCTTGCCGGAGCCGGAGCCGCCCAGGATGACGCACGTGCTGCCCGCCGGCACCGTGAGGTTGATGCCGGTGAGGACCTTGTTGGGACCGAAGGTCTTGTGCAGGTCCACGATGTCGATCATCGGCTTCTTCGACCCGGTGGACGCGGGCGGAGCCGAGCGGGAGTCCGGCGGGCCCATCAGTGCATCATCATGCCGACGATGAAATCGAGGATGAAGATGGACAGGGCGCTGGCCACCATCGCCTCCGTGGTGGCCTGACCCACGCCCTTGGCGCCGCCGGAGGCGTTGTAGCCCTTGAAGCAGCAGATGAGGGCCACGGCCAGACCGAAGATGGCGCCCTTGATGAGGCCCTCGTAGACGTCCCAGGGCGCCATCCACTGCTGGGTGCGCGACAGGAAGGTGCCGGGGGAGATGCCCAGGCCGAACACCGCGACGATGTAGGCGCCCGTCATGCCCGTGGTGTTGAAGAGCATGGTGAGGGCCGGGACCATGAACAGGCCCGCCAGCACCCGGGGCACCAGCAGGTACTGCACCGGGTTGACGGCCATGGTCTCCAGCGCGTCCACCTGTTCGGAGACGCGCATGGTGCCCAGCTCCGTGCACATGGCGGAGCCGGCGCGCATGGTGACCATCAGGGCGGCGAACACGGCGGACAGCTCGCGGGTGAGCGTCAGGGCCACGGTGGGCCCCACCAGGCTTTCGGCGTCGAACAGGGCGAAGGCGGTGGACGTCTGCAGGGCGAACACCATGCCGGTGAAGCTGCCGGTGAGCCCGACGATGAAGATGGAGCCCACCCCCACGAAGTCCAGCTGGGTGAACAGGTTGTGCAGGCGGTAGGGGCGCCGGACGCTCCAACGGAAGACGTCCAGGCCCAGGGCGACCACGCCGCCAATGGTGGCGATGACGTCGATGAGGCCCCTGCCGAAGCCCTCCACCGACTGGACGAAGGCGCCGGTCAGGCGGTTCGGTTTGCTGGGGGTCTCGGTGGTCATGCGTTCAGGCCGGCTACTCTACGTGCCCCCGCCGCGCGCACAAGCGAAGTCCCTCGCCGGGTTATCCCACCCCCACCGCCATGGCTGGTTGGCAGGGGGCCTCCCACGTGGCGGACAGGTGGGATGCGATGGGGCTTCCTCCTCCAGGGGCTGGCCGTTATGTTCCGCGACCCTTTTCCTTCCACGCCCGGCGCGCCCCTCCTGGGGGAGTTGCCGGGCCAGAGCGAAACAACAGCATGGCTACCCTGAAGGTCGGCGGCGAGGTGGATTCCCTCTGCACCCGCTGCAAGATGTCTCTCGCTCACACCATCCTGGCGATGGTCGGTCCGAAGATCGCTCGCGTGCGCTGCAACACGTGCGGCGGGGAACACGCGTTCCGGGGCAAGCCCGGGACGACGGACCGTCCCACGAAGGCCGCCACGGCGAAGGCCGCTCGCGCCGCCAGCGGCACCACGCGCACGACGCGCGCGGAGAAGGTGGTCATCTCCTTCGACGAACAGCTCGCGGGCAAGGACATCGCCAGCGCGCCCAAGTACAGCCCCAAGGACACCTACCGGGTGGATCAGGTCATCCACCACCCGACCTTCGGCGTCGGGTTGGTGACCGGGGTGCGCGG
>SECN01000648.1 GCA_004173515.1 Myxococcaceae bacterium
CCCGGTGCAGGTGGAGCACGGAGCGGTGCCGCACCGCCACGCCCTTGGGCATGCCGGTGGAGCCCGACGTGTAGAGCACGTACGCCAGGTTCTCCGGCCCGGCACCGGAAGCTCCGGCTTCCGGTGCCGGGCCGGAGAACCTGGCGTACGTGCTCTACACGTCGGGCTCCACCGGCATGCCCAAGGGCGTGGCGGTGCGGCACCGCTCCGTGCTCCACCTGCACCGGGCCTTGTCTCGGGACATCTACGTCCAGCCGCAGCGCGGTCTGCGCGTCAGCGTGAACGCGCCGCTCTTCTTCGACGGGTCCATCAAGCAGGTCATCCAATTGCTCAGCGGTTTCTGCCTGTGCATCGTCCCCGGCGACACGCGCAAGGACCCGGAGGCGATGCTGACGTGGCTGGAGACCCAGCGCATCGACGCGCTGGACTGCACGCCCTCGCTGCTCAAGCTGCTGCTGAACGCGGGTCTGCTGGAGCGCGCGCACGTGCCGGCGTTGATCCTCATCGGCGGTGAGGCGTTGGACGAAATGACGTGGCGGCGGCTGTCCACGACGAAGCGCACGCGCGCCTTCAACGTGTACGGACCCACCGAGACCACCGTCAACGCGACGACCTGGTCCATCCAGGGTGCACCCCAGACGCTGCCCGTCATCGGCCGGCCGCTGGACAACGTGCGGGCGTACATCCTGGACGAGCGGCAGCACCTGGTGCCCTTCGGCATGCAGGGCGAACTGTGCCTCGCGGGTGAAGGACTCGCGCGTGGCTACCTGGGGCGCCCGGACCTGACGGCGGAGCGCTTCGTCTCCGATCCGTTCAGCACGGAGCCTGGAGCGCGGCTGTACCGCACGGGAGACAAGGCCCGCTGGCGCGAAGACGGGACGTTGGACTTCATGGGCCGCCTGGACTTCCAGGTGAAGCTGCGCGGCTACCGCATCGAACTGGGAGAGATCGAAGCCACCTTGCGCTCGCACCCGGACCTTCGGGATGCGGTGGTGCTGCTGCGTGAGGACTCGCCCGGCGATGCACGCCTCGTCGCGTACGTCGCGCCCGAGGTGGAGACCGCGCCGCTGCGCGAGCACCTGCGCAAGCACCTGCCGGAGTACATGGTGCCGGCCGCGGTCATGGCCCTGCCAGTGCTGCCGCTGACACCCAACGGCAAGGTGGACCGCAAGGCGCTGCCCGTGCCGGAAGCCTCGCAGCTCGGCGCGAGCACCTACGTGGCGCCGGAGACGCCGACGGAAATCGCACTGGCCGCGCTGTGGAGTGAAGTGCTGCGGGTGCCCGCCGTGGGACGGCACGACAACTTCTTCGAGCTGGGCGGCCACTCCCTGCTGGCCACGCAGTTGGTCGCCCGCGTGCGTGTCCACTTCCGGGTGGAGCTGCCCCTGCGCGCGTTCTTCGAACGGCCCACCGTGGCCGCGTTGGCCGCGCTGATCGACTCGTACCAGGGGCCGGATGGCACGGGCGCGTCCCTGCCTCCGCTGGTCCGGGCGGAGCGACCGGACGTGCTGCCGCTGTCGTTCGCGCAGCAGCGGTTGTGGTTCATCGAGCAGCTCGGCACGGCGGGCACCGCGTACACCGTGCCGATCACGCTGAAGCTCGAAGGCACGCTGGACACCGTGGTGCTCCTGGCGGCGTTCGACGAACTGGTGCGCCGTCACGAAGTCCTGCGCACCACCTTCCATTCGGATGAGGGCGCGCCTTCGCAGATCATCCACCCGCCCTTCCCCATGCCCCTTCGGCACGTGGACCTCACCGTCCTGGCGTCGAGGGACGAGCGTGAGGCCGAGGCCCATCGGCTCGCGCTGGAGGAGGCTCGGACTCCGTTCGATCTGGAGCAGGGTCCGCTGCTCCGCGTGCTCCTGATGAAGCTGGCCCCCGCGGAACACGTGCTGGCGCTGACGCAGCACCACATCATCTCCGACGGTTGGTCCACCGGCGTCCTGGTGCGGGAGATGGGCGCGCTCTACGCGGCCTTCTCCAAGGGCCTGCCCTCACCGCTGCCGGAGCTGGCGGTGCAGTACGCCGACCACTCGCTCTGGCAGCGCGGCTGGCTCCAGGGAGCGGTGCTGGAACAGCAGCTTGGCTACTGGCGCGGGCATCTTGACGGTGCCGCGCCGTACCTGGACCTGCCCACGGACCATCCGCGTCCGGCGCGGCAGTCCTTCCAGGCCGCGAAGGAACACGTGGTGCTGTCGCGCGAGCTGAGCGAAGCGTTGGAGACCCTGGCGAAGCAGGCATCCGCGACGCCGTACATGCTGCTGCTGGCGGCGTTCAAGCTGCTGCTGCACCGGTATTCAGGCCAGGAGGACGTGCTCATCGGTTCGCCCATCGCGGGCCGCCGTCACGCTGAGTCCGAAGCGCTGATCGGCTACTTCGCCAACACGGTGGTCGTGCGCACGCAGGTGAAGGACACGCTGAGCTTCCGCGAGCTGCTCGCGCAGGTGCGCACCTCCACGCTGGGGGCCTACGAGCACCAGGACCTGCCGTTCGAGAAGCTGGTGGAGGTCCTGAAGCCCGAGCGTGACCTGCGCCGCACGCCGTTCTTCCAGGTGACGTTCACCCTGCAGAACGCGCCGATGCCGGACCTGGTCCTACCGGAGCTGACGCTCCGGGGCTTGGACATGGCTCCGGGCAGCATCCTGTTCGACCTGCAACTCGTGATGAGCCGGGGGCCCGATGGGTTCATGGGCTCGCTGCTCTACAACACGGGTCTGTTCGTTCCCGAGACGGCGGCTGGAATGGTCCAGCGCCTGCGGATGCTGTTGGAGTCCGCCGTCCGCGCGCCGGACACGCGGCTGTCCGACCTGCCCCTGCTCACGCCCGAGGAGCGCCGACAGGTCCTCGTCGAATGGAACCGCACGTCCCGCGACTACCCGCGTGACGCCTCCGTGGCCGCCCTCTTCTCCGCGCAGGCGACGCGCACGCCGGATGTCACCGCGCTGAAGTCCGGGGAGAAGACGCTCAGCTACGCGGCCCTGGATCGGTCCTCCAATCAGTTGGCGCATCACCTGCGCAAGCTGGGCGTCAGGCCCGGCGACCGGGTGGGCCTGTGCCTGGAGCGTTCGTTCGAGCTCATCGTCGGCATGCTCGGCATCCTCAAGGCC
>SECN01000160.1 GCA_004173515.1 Myxococcaceae bacterium
CCGCTCTCCTGCCTGTCCTCGCGCGAGCAGCAGGTCGTCCTCCAGGCCATCCAGGGACACTCCAACAAGCTCATCGCCATTGAACTGGAGCTCACCGAGTCCACCGTCGCCACGCACCTGCGCCGCGCGCTCGTGAAACTCGGACTGCGCTCCCGACGCGACCTCATCGTGGAGTTCCAGCCCGTGGGCGCAACCCTTCACGTCCCCTGAAACACGGTCAACCGCAGCGACCGTCACCGAATTGGACGACGCCCGGCGTGCGGACGTCGCGCGGTGGATGCGGGTGTGTGCGCTGTGCAACGCGCAGTCGCGCCCCCCGTGGCTGCTCGCCTCCTTCGAGGACATGCTTCGCGAGTTGTCGGAGGCACTCGCATCGCTCCCGGTGACAACGGAGCCGGGGCTGCTGGCCTCGCTCGTCGCCGCACGGCAGCGGGGCGAGCTCCAGGCAGCGCAGGTGCTGGACCTGGCGGTAACGGTGATGAAGGGCGCGGCGGATACCACGTGCCTGCTGGTGGGCAACGCACTGGTGGCGGCACAGCGGGAGGCGGGGGAAGACCCTACCGCGCCCCGCAGCGCGGAGGCCCTGACCCACCTGCTGGAAGCGTCCCTGCGGCAGGACGCGCCCGTGCAGCTCACGGTGCGAGAGGCCGTTGAGAAGGTGTGCCTCGCGGGGGTCGGGATTCCCAAGGGAGCCCGGCTGCTGCTGCGGTTGGGCGCGACGGGCCGCGACACCTGCTCGATGTCGTCGGGCGAGTCCGCCTCCCGCGCGCCACGGCACGGGCTGGCGTTCGGTGCGGGAAGCCACCGGTGTCCGGGGGCGGGGCTCGCGATGATGCAGGCCCGGGTGATCCTCGAAGGGCTGTGGAGGACGCCCGGCGTCTTCCACGTCGACGTCCGAGCGATGGAGCCCCACGGGCTCGCGGCCCTCCGGGGCCCCCGGCATCTGCCCCTGCGGTGGTGAGCCTCCACGTTCGGCTCGGGTAGCATCGGGTCCCCTGATGAGGTGGAACACGATGCGTCCCTTGTGGTTCATGACCGCCGCCCTGCCCTTCTGCGTCGCCCTGGTCGCGTGCACCGACGCGACCGAGCCCACCGCGCGGCCCTTCGAGGAGGTGTCCTGCCATGAGCGCATCCGGGCGCTCTCCGTCCACGACGGGGTGCTCTCCAGCCGGCTGGGGCACAAGTCCCAAGCCGCGAAGGAGACCCCGGACGCCAGTCAGTTCGTCGCCCGCATGCGCGAGTCCCGGGAGGACGGGGAGGCCTTCGCCTGCGGGCTGACGCGTTCCTGGGTCACCGAGGTGTTCGAGGGCCTGGAGCGGCAGTATCCGGAAGCCAGGTACGATGACGGCATCGACGGCTCCAGGGCCGGCTACCGGGTCGTCCACGGCGACGAGCTCCACGCGCTCTTTCAAGGCCATGCGGGGAGCGCGGAGACGGTCATCTACCACGTGCGACACACGGGCACGGAGGACCATGTCTTCACCGTCGAACAGCTTCCCCGGGGCGGGGGCTATCGCATCTATCAAAGCTATATCAACGCCTACAGCCTGTACGCGTGGCTCGCCACCAGCACCACCGGCCTCTTCGAATCGGACACGGGTGAGATCAGGGTGTGGCGGGGGCTCCAGGCCGCGGTCAATCAATCCCTGGCGCAGATCAGCGGCGGGCAGGCGTCGCTCGAAAACCTGGACGCCCTGCCCGCCGACTGGGAGTTCGCCCGTCCGTATTACGAGTACGTGCGCGACTACGACCAGGCCCGGATCATGGCGAACTTCGACAAGGCATGGACGCGGTATGGACAGGGCCGCGTCCTCACCGAGGCGGAGTTCTTCGACGACTACCTCGTCAAGCTGGCCGGGCTGGAGGCGTACTTCCGCCAGAACGACCACCTGGGAACGCCTTTCCCGGAAGCGGTGTGGAACACGTGGATTGAGCTGTACGCATCACCCAACGTCCTCCACTTCCCGGGGCTGCCGAACAGCACCATCACGGACTTGCTGCTGGCGGACCGTGACTACCGGTTGGAGATCCTGGAGGTGGTCCTGCCCGGGGATGACGACGCCGTGAAGGAGTCCTGCGCGGAGAACGCGAGCATCCTCGACGCTTCGCTCAGGACTCCGTGAGCCCCCGACCAGGGACCGCTACTCCGCTTGTTGCAACAGCGCGTCGAACAGGGGGCCTCGACGATGTGGACCGCGTCACGGAGGGACTCGGCACGCGGCCCTGGCCATGAGCCAATCCACTGGTAGGGGCTGAGCCAGACGGATCCATTTGCCTGATCCAGGCGGAGCGCCCCCATCAGGCCCCACACGTCGCGGACAGCCCATCTGCCTCAGCCACCTGCATTTCGTGCGATGATGATGGCTCAAGACTGTGTCCACGACGCCAAGCGTCCGGACGCGCGGACCGAGGTAGCGTGCCCATGATCCACCCCGTCGTCCTGGCAGCCTGGGGGAAGCTGAAGGTACAGCCCATCCAAAAAGGTGATCGTGCCACCAAGGTCTGGCAGCACCTCTACAACCGGGCGGAGGATTGGGGGGCGCTGGTGGAAGCCGACATCTCGAACCTCCGCTCCGACTCCGAGGCATGTGGCTGCCCACCTGTTCCGGTGAAGCCAAGGGACCGCCTGCCAATAAGTGGCAAGGACTGCGTTGCCCTGCTCGAGCGACACCACGAGCACCATTACGGACCTGCTTATCTGCGCGAGCTTGGCAGTGACGGCACCCGGGTCAGCCGACAGAAGGAGACCCCCGAACACCTCCTGTGCTGCACACCTCGCGGCGTCCTGGTTTCCGTGGGACTCAAACCTCCCGTCTGCGTCCTGACCGCATTCCGGCCGGACCCGACGCATCAGGACACCGCCAGAACTGACGAGGCCTATTTCCGCCGGGCCCGACTCCGTTGGGTAAGGAGTGTGCAGATGTCCGAGCAAGACACCTGGAAGACGGAGGTGCTCCTAGAACTTGAGACAGTCTCGCGAACGCCTCCCGGCAGCACCGATGAGGCATGGGCATTGGTCTGGGCCATTGGCCATGCTCGGGCGCTGGCTCCGGAAGCACCCGACGTCGTCGCCCCACTCCGAACCGCGGAACGCATCCTGGAGCAGAACCGGGCTCAGGTTGAGCAGCAATTGAGCGGAAAGATGCTCATTGCCCCCCTGCTGTCTGGCCTGGAGGCCGCGCTCCACGACGGGCAACCCGATGAAACACTGGACCGGTTGTTGGCCCTTGAGGATGTGCTGACCGTGTGCGAGGTGCTTGGACTCCAGCCTGAGATTCAGCACATCCTCGCGGAAGTCTCCCGACAGGTCACACCGCTGCGTCCAACACTGGCGGGTTTCAACGGACTGGCCCGGGAGCGCAGGGACGCTTCGGGCACCGCCGCGCATGCGCTCTGGGACACGCTGCTGACCGCGGCCTCTCGCGTATCATCACCTTCCCTGCCTGAAGGACTGGCGCGCTGGCTCCTACGCGTGGACGCCGCAAGAGCGCGGGTCGTGCACGGCGTCGCGGGGATCATGAAATCCGTTGAGATCAACGCAGCCAACGTGCACCCCGTCGTGGCTCTGGGACCCGCCACGCCGGCCTTCGACGTGAGCGTCGAAGGCCAGTGCCCGCCGGAGTGGGGTCTCCGCCTGTTCCTGGTGGATGCGGAAAACCCCGAGGGAGAACTCTTGCGCGAGGGTGTGGACTATCAACGCCAGCAGGAGCACTGGCGTTTCGATGGCTGGCGACTCCAGGGCCATGACGACGTCGCGCTCCTCGTGGTCGTCGCGGGCCCCTCCCTCCCCGTGGCCCCTTCGCTCGCGACGCTCCTGGACGCCACCACCTCCATGCCGGACATCCGCGTGACGGAGGCCGTTCTCAGCCCACCCAGCGTACGAAGGCCTTGAGTGACCAGGCTTTCTCCTGTTGCCGTTGCGAGGCGTCGACCCGCCTGCCCAGGGCAGGACCGCGCTCTGGAGCGTTGAGGCCCAGGAGGACCTCTGACAGTTCGCCCTGGGCCGCGAGAGCCTCGAGCATGGCGCGTCCCACCTCCCAGGCCGGCTCCAGCAGCACGGGCCACAGCGGGGCAATGACATTCTTCGCCCTCCCCGCCAGCAGCGCGCCCGCGAGCCCGGAGGCCCGATGGAGCCAGTCCCCCACGCGCCCGGTTTCACACGAGAGGAGAACAAACGTAGTGCCCACCACGAGATGAGGATCCTCCGCCAGCTGTTGCAGGGTCAGGTGCGCGATGCGGCCGGCACCATCCACCAGGACCAGCCGGGCATCCTGGGGACCGTCAACCTCGCCGTGACACAGCAGGAGCACGACATCCACTTCCGCCAGATCCCGCAGCAGATCTCCCGGTGAAGCGGGTCCTTCGATCAGCTCCGGGCAGAGAATGCCCAGCGCCTTTCCCCAGGCAGCCCCTCGGCTCATCCGGACGCGGAGCGGTCCCAAAGCCTGGGCCTGCTGGGCCAGGGAGGCGCCCAGTTCGACGGAACCTGGAAGGGACTGAGTCGAAGCAGGACCTGGATCCGCCACGACCAGCAACGTGCGACGGGCACGCGGCGGCGCGGATTGCGTCTCGAGGTCGAGCCGGACAGCGCAGGTGACAGGCACGGACGGCCAGAGATCCGCGGGAGCGAGCACCCGCAACACGCCAGTGGGCACCCAGAGAAGTTGGGTGGGTACCCGTGGCATCAGGTGCATCAGCGGCGTGAGGATGCGCTGGGTCGCCCACTCCTGGAGCGCGCGGTACGCTTCGCCTCCGCCTCTCTCCGAGATGGCGCGGGCCACGGCATCCTCGTCATGCGGGGGAGCACCCACGTCCAGGCTCGCGATGACCACCCGGGGCCGTTCGTCGTGCGTCAGGATGGCGGCGAGCAGTTCCTCCCCGCCTCCCACCACCGCGACCACCGCTGAACCGGTGTGTGTGCGCAGCCAGTCCCAGGTCCCCTGGAGGTCTGGCAGCCCCCGCAGGAACCCCGGGACGTGGCACCGCAGGGCATCCAGCGCACGTCCGATGATGCGCACATCGCCGGAGCGGCTCGCGGAACGCCAATCCATCCAGGCGGATGGCGGCATCGCCTCAGGACGGGAGGTGCGTGCCGCGAGCCGCCGCTGCGTCGCCCCCGCGGCCCGCACCACCCAGCCCAGGACGGCGTTGGACGACTCTTCCGACAGGACGAAGCCGGGTCCCGGCGCACGTCCCCCTTGGTCCCGGGTCGCGAGCCGGTGCGCCAGCGAGCGGGCAAGCCCGGCGGCGAGCCGGGCCTCCTCTGCCCCGGTGACGTCATCCAGCAACAGGTAGGGACGTGCTTCGTCCAGCGCGCCCCAGCCTTCCACGGAGGCAAGCTCGAACGAGGCCAGCGAGGGCGCTACCGACGCAAGTTCGAGCAGGCTCGCTGCGGACTGGAACAGCCTCTCATGACTTTGCTGCTTCCGAGCCGCCGCGAGCGCCCCCCGAAGAGCCTTCCGGCCCTGTTCCCATACCTGACGCGTGACCGCCCTCGTCGCGGTACCAGGGCCCAGGAAATGGACGAGCAACCGGAGGGCCCCCCTTCCGATGTTCTCGCATGTCTCCCAATGGTGCTGAGGGTCGCGCTCCAGCGTACGGAACAGGAGCGACTCCTCCGACAGCGCCAGTCCCTCCCACCAATCAGAAGGCGCCGAGCCCAGGTGCAACAATGCGTCGGCCAGGTTGTGGGTGGTGTAGGCACGCACCCCCTCGGGTACATCCACGCCGAGCGACGCCCTCCGCTGGCGCCAGAGTCCAATGGCCTCTTCCGGTCGCCCATCGTCGCGTGCCAGTTGCGCAAGACACAGGGTCCGGTAGTTGTCTGCGCTGTGCGTGTGTGAGGGCAGCGTCAGCAGGGAACGGTCCAGCTTCTCGAATTCCTCCCGTGCCTCCAGGAGCAGGGGCCGCCTCTGGGGCGCCGGCTCCCGGCAACCCAATTGCGTCAACCGGAGGGCCAGATCCAGCCGTGCCTGCGCCTGTTGCTGCGGGCTCCCTGCGTTCTTGAGCTGCTCCCGCCAGGAGGTGATGCCCTCTCGCAGCGACTGAACGGTGTCACCCGCGCCTTTCGACGCGCGGACGTCCGCGAGAAGCGTGCGGACATGCGCAACCTCGTCCTGGGCGCCGACCGCCTGGTACTCCCGGAGGCACTGCTCGAAGAGCGCTTCGGCCTCGCGGAGGTTCGCTGCGAGGTCACCCTCTGGCCGGTAGCGCGTCGCTCGGGCAAGCATCTGGAGGGCGAGGCGAGAGAGGTCTCCGCCAACCGGGCTCTCATCGCGCACCGAGCGCGCCATCTCAGCAGCCCGGCCGAAGTCGCGGACGGGGTGGCTGTAGTGGTTCACGGGGGCCCAGACGTGTGCCAGTTCGAGCCGCAACAGCAGCCGGGCCTGCTTCTCGGGAATGCCCTGGAGGAGCTGCTCCGCTTCGAGGAACGCGTGCACCACCTCGTCCTGACGGGCAAGTCCCCACTCCGCCACGTGTGCCAACAGTCGGGCCCTCCCCACCGCGGCACCAGGACGGGCCGCGACCTCCGTCACCTGAACGAGCTGATCCGCGCGGGCTCGCAGGGTGCGGGGCGAGCGATCCTCCTGCCGGAGCTCCTCCTCGACGCGCTTGCGGACCTCGTCGGGATTTCCTCCCAGCCTCCGCGCCATCTGCTCCACCTGCGAGAGGTCGACGGTCCGCAGGGGCTGGGTGGCCTCGCTGAAGGCCCGCCCAGCGGGATGAAAAAGGTAGAGGCTGGCCACCTCTATTTCGCCATCGGAGAGGAGACCCGTGACACCCCGTCTGGCGCGTGTGATTTCCGGGGCCAGCTCCGGGTGACGATGTCCCAGTGCGTCCAGGCGCGTCAAGCGCGAGGCATCCCCAGGCCGGATGCGGAGGAGCCGGGCCAGGACCTGAACCTGCTCACTGGCGATCATCCGCCGGTACTCCCCCTCCGCGAGACGCTCGGCCTCATCGAGCCGGTCCAGGGCCCTCTGGTTTCTCGAAAGGTCGTCCTGCCCATGCTGCTCTCGCTCGGCACGCGACGCGGACAACAGGGTTTCGACCCGGAGGTATCCCGTCCTGCGCACCTCCAGGGAACGCTCCAGGAGCGTCAACGCCTGGAGCGCGTCCCCGACCTCCCGGCGCTCCAGCAGCGCATCCGCGGTCAGCTTCCAGAGCTGTGCGGACTCCATCGGGCCAGCGACATTCAAGGCATCCGCTTCGGAATACAGGGCCAGTGCGCGCGCGATCTCCGGGGCCTTGATCCGGCGCAGGGCATTTCCCAGGTTCAGCAGCACCGCGAAGAGGTCCCGCGGGTCGTGAGGGTAACTTCGCACTTCCCGCAGGGCCGCCTCCAGGAGCGGCGGTGCTTCCTCGAAGCAACGCTGGTCCATCCGCTCGACTGCCTTGCATCGCAGCGACTCAACCCGCTCCTCCGCGGTCCGCGCATGCGCGAGCAGCGCATCCACGGCCCGCGTGTAGGCAGCCCCCCCTCCGCGCCAGAGACTCGCCCGGAGTCTGAGCAACCGGTAGGAGGGCTTTTGCGCGACGAGCTGCTCCACCCGCTCACGGAGGACGTCCAGCGGGACGCCAGGCGGGGACTGGCCCACCTGCGCCGCCAGCGCATCCAGCCCTCTTCCCTCCGAGTCCAGGGAGAAGAGCCAGTTCAGGACGGCTTCCGTCCGGTCCGGCCGCACCTGGAGCACCGTAGCGGCGAGATCACGGTCCTCGAGTCCCGGCGTCCGCGCCAGCCGGGAAACATCCCCCTGCGCGAGCGCCACGAGCCACCCAGGCACCAGGTCGAACCTGCCATGAAACAAGGCGGGAACCGTTTCGGGACGCGCGGGCGGCGCGAGCGAGGACTCCAGGCAGGAGCGGATCCACCGGAGCCTTTCCCCCAGGCCGGTCGCATTCGCGCCCTGCCTTCCAAGCGCCAGCAACCGCTCCGCCAAGGCGAGCCCTTCTGGATGGGTCAGGGGCCCCGGCGAGAGCAGGCGCCTCGCGGCCTCACAGCGATGGGAGGCGAGCTCCGCCTCCGGAAGTCTTCGATCCTCCAGGAACCAGCCCGCGAGTTCCCAGGCGACGGGAGAAGACACCCGTGCCTGAAGGGTGAGTTGATCCATGCGGATGGCGGCACGGGTCCGCGTGTTGAAGAGGTCCTCCCTTGAACCGGGAACCAGTTGACCAGCGGCGCGCTCGGCGTGCCTCCAGGCCCGCTCCAGCAGTCCAGCATCCATCCTCGCGCTCAATCGCAGGGCACGGGCCAGATCCACACGGATGAGTGGCAGATCCCTGGGGCCTTCGAGCTGCATCTCGACTTCATCACAGACGCGCAGCCGCTCCTCGTGCGCGTCGGCAGGCAGGAGGCTGATGAGCAGTGCCGACGCGCGAAGCCGCGCCATGGGCTCGCGCGAAGAGGCGAGCACCTCGCGAAGCAGATCGAGTGACTCCGCCTGCCGCCCCTCGGCATGCAGCAGTCGGGCCCGGAGCTCCACGTCGCGGAGGATGCTTCCTTCCGGGGCCAGGAGGCGGCGACGGAGTTCCGAGGGAAGTGCCCCGGTGTGATGGGCGATCACCCGCTCGAGCTGGGCGTCCGATTGAGCATCGGTCTGGAGGCGTCCCGCGAGATAGAGGCTGACGAGCGCGAGAAACCCTTCGGAAGGCCCATCCATGGAGACACCCGGATCCAGCCGTATCAGGCTGAATTCGGTCTGGGCAGCGGTTCCAGCCACCCGCGCTTCTGCCTTGAGCAATCGCTCCTGGGCGCCCTGCTCGCGTCCGGCATCCCGGTCGAGTCGGACCAGGGACCGGGTGGCGGCACGAAGCGCCGGGACATCGCGGAGCGCGTGGGCTTCTTCGAAGAGGATCTCCAGATGGTGACGTGCGTCGTCCTTGCGTCCCACCTCGGAGAAGGCGTGGGTCAATTGCAGCCTGAGGATGTTGCGATTGACCGTCGGTCCGCCCGGAGTCAGCAAGCGCAAGGCCTGCTCCAGGTGCTCGATGGCCTCGGCAAGCCGGCCGTACAGACGCAGGGCGTTGCCGAGGGTGGCGTGAACCTGGAGCACCTGGATGTCGCCTGTCCCCGGGGGAATCCGCTGCATGGCCTCTTCGGCTGTTCGCGCCGCCAGGGCTCCTTCCTCGAGGATCCCTTCTGAGTGCAGCAACTGCGCGAGTTGGGCCCAGCGAAGGGCCTTCACCGCAGGCTCCTCCGTCAGCGCCGCGGACTGGCGTGCATGATGAAGGGCCCGGGCAGCAGCATTCTTCGCCCCCATCACGCGTCGCTGGTTCTCGAGGGCATACAGGGCCTCATGCAGATCCGCCTCCTGGTTCCCTACCAAGGACCCGGTAGCGACACGCGCCTGGAGCACCTCGAGGCGAGCGATGCGCTGAGCCAACGCCTCCAAGGACGGTGGCTTCCGCTCTGCGAACGACAGCAACTCGGAATGGGCCAGCAGACACTCGGCTTCGACTTCCACCCGGGTGAAGTCGCAGGCACGGGCCGCCTCCGAGGCGGCCTCGATATCCTGGAGTGCGGCATCCAGAAGAGCCGGTGCCGCATGGGCGAGCGAAACGCGGGTGTTTCCACGCAGGAAGAGCAGCTCCGCGGTATCTCGAGGGGACGGACTGTTGGCGAGAAGCGTGCCGAGCAAGGTCACCCGTAGAGGGAAGAGCTCCACACGTCCCAGGGAGTAGAGCGCCTGGACCGCGACGATGGCGAACCGGGATGCCCATGGAACCGCGACCGGGGCCCCCTCCACCGAACGCAACTGGTGAAGGCAGAGCATCAGCCGTGGCAAGGGCTCCAGCTCCATCAGAAGTGGGAGCTGCTCTTCGCGAAGCACTTCGTCCGGGCTGGAGGGCCGTACGCTCAGGAGCGAATCCTCCAGGGCTCTAGCGGTCACGCCGCTGGGACCGCCCGCCCGCAGGGAAAGGAGCAAGGCGAGCGCGAAGAGTTGCTCTGCATCTGGCGGCGTTTCCATCATGGACTGACACGATAGCGCTTCGAACTGTTGCAGTGGGGTGGATGAGCCAGCTGCGTGGGATTGCACTGCCCGCGAGCACTCTCGGGGCACCGCTGGCTTCCACGCGCGTCACGTTCGGGGCAGTCGAACGTGCGCCCACGCGCCGACCCGGCGTCACTCTGGACCCGGTGCGCTTTGGCTCGGTTCGTCGCGAAGCGACTTCCACGATATCGTTGGAGCATGTGCGATGGAAAAGCACTCGGCGCGGACGTCGAGCACTGGAGTTCCTTCACGGATGCCGCACGGCAGCAGGGAGGGCCTTTTTCCCGCATCCCCACCCGCTCTGGCATCTATGTCCTCCGGGTCACCAAGACCGGGACAACGGATCTGGCTCTGGTGAAGGAGAGGTTCGCATCGTCTCCGTTCATGAAGGCCCGGATTCAAATGGACAAGAGCAGCGGCGCCATGTTCGAGGCGCTGCGGCTGGGGGATGACCGGGCATGGTCGGTCGCCAACTTCTATCAAGCACGGCTGGCGCGCATCGATCGGATCCCACTCAGAAAAGGCGCCCTCACCTGCCCCATCATCTACATCGGAAGGGCCAACAGCCTTCAACGCAGGCTGAACGAACTCGCGTTCGAGGGGCATACCGCCAACGCTCCATTCTGGGCGCTCCTCATGTCCGGATGGGAGTTTGAGGTGGGCATCAAGACGCTACGAAAGAAGGCAGAGGTCGCGGAAGAGGCTCGCCTCAAACAGCTCTACCGCGATGCGCATGGAAGTGCATTACCTCCCTTGGTTCATCGATAGCCTGGACTCACATCAAGATCATAGAGAGCAGGAAGATGCGTCCGCACATCAAGGAACGTCTGAGCACATGGGAGGGCCTTGCGGAGCTGGTCCAACTCAAAACCGAAGAGGCTTCTGATCTGGATTTCAAACAAGAGGCCTATGCAAGCGCCAACAAGTCGGATGAGAAGAAGAAGAAAGACAAGGTCGAACTGCGCCGCGACGTCGTCTCGTTCTCCAATGCCGAGGGCGGGGCCATCATCCTGGGAATCGTGGAGAGCAGAGAAGGGAAGGACGCAGAACTCACCGGCATCGTCGACTTCCGAAACGCGGAGATCCTCACGCGGGACGTCTTGAGCCAACACATCACACCGGCGCTTGAGAACCGCGACCTGCACAAAAGGACGGACTTGTGAATCCGCACCCGTTTCAGTCAAGCAGAGGCGCCGTTCATGAAGACTTCCCCCGGCATTACAGCTCCTCCCTGACGGACTTGCAGTTGCGCGGCTTGCGGTAGTCGAAGTCGCCAGGCGCGACGGGCCGCGCCTCCGGGTTACTCCGTGAGTCGCAACAGCGTGTCGAACAGGGAGTCCTCCACGTAGTGCACCTACTCATGGAAGGACTCGGAGCGCAGTCCCGGCCACGCGCCAATCCACTGGTGGGGGCTGAGCCAGGCCGAGCCCTTCGCATGATCCAGGCGGAGCCCGCCCGCCAGCCCCCGCTTGCCCTGCATCAGGTTCACGCGCACCACGCGCAGGGTGCCCCGGGAGAAATCTCCCAGCGGGGCTCCGGACGCATCACGCGCGCGCAACTCGTGCTCGGACGACTCCAGCGTCAGCACGGGCTCCTTGCAGTAGGTCGACCCGGGGGCATCCACCTTGAAGACCAGGACGAGCGTTCCGATCATCCCAAACAAGAAGCCGAAGATGAACAGCCCACCCACGAACGACCCGACGCTGAAGCTCGAGCTGGAGCCCCACACCCCGAGCGCCCCCGCGCATACGAGCGTCGGCGGAACCACCGTCTTCAAGAGTGCCAGCGAGAAGCGGGCCATGCTCAGCCGCCACAGGGTGAAGCTCTCCAGGGGTCGGCCCCTGACGCGGCCCGTGCGGTCCGCGAGTCGCTCGTGCGTGGATTCCATGCCGCCACGATGACCGAATCCCGGCTGGAGACGAAGCCTCAAAGCGCCCCCACCGTCACAGCTCGTCCTTGACGGACTTGCAGTTGCGCGGCTCGCGGTAGTCGAAGTCGCCGGGAACGACGAACCACGCCACCTCCGTGACGGCCATCTTCTGCACGGTGGGCGTGACGCACATGTCCTTGGCCAGGGTGTCCACCTGATCCACGGATGAATCCGTGTAGACGATCTTCAGCGTGCCCCCCGGCTTGATGACCCGCTCCAACTCCTTGGGGAAGATGGGCGCGTTCTCCACGGAGAGCCGGTCCGCGAAGCCGTCCCCGAACGGCAGGTTGTTGCCGAAGCCGAAGACGAGGTGCGGGATCTTCTGGCCCTCGTTTCGATGCGAGGTCTTGTTGAAGCTGCAGTTGAGGTTGATGGCGTCGTCACTCCCGAACATCTGCCCCGCTTCGTCCTGATAGAAGGCCTCGCCCCCCACGTCGACCTGGACGGTGTTGTCGGAGTCCGGAAGGCCCAGGTCCTTTCGCTGGACCTTCTTGCCCCCGTAGGGATCAAAGGGCGCTCCAATGCAATACATTGTCTTTTCGGGTGTCACCCCTGTCGGCGCGCCCAGGACGGCCGTGGCCTTCTTCACCTTGCAGTCGGCGTTGCACTGGGTGCTGGAGAGGCATGAGTTGTCCGGGACATCGAACTCGCCCCATTCGTTGAGCGTGACGTTCTCACACCGACTGGGATGCTCGAAGGTGAAGCCTTCGATGGTGGCGGGCATCTGCTTGCACGCCTCCTCCCAGCTCAGGTCCTTGATGTTGTGAAGGACGGAGGAGTACTGCCGGATGCCGGGGCCCCGACAGGCGTCCTTCTTGAAGCTGCCCCAGTTGGGCATGCACTCCTGGTCGTTCACGTCGAACTCGCCCCACATGCTGAACGTCTCGTTCTTGCACCGGTCAGGGTGAGCGAAGTTCTGGCCGTTGATGATGGCGGGCGCCTTGCCGCACGCCTCCTCCCAGGACCCCTTGATGCCGTGGAGGACGGCGGAGTACTGCCGCTTTCCCACCGCCGTGCACCGGTCCTTCTTGAACTCGCCCCAGTGGGGTTCGGCCCCGGCTGTAGCTCCTCCGACGAGAACGAGCGCCAGCACGATCCCCTGGACACCTCCACGCCTCCCAGTTCGCATCATCCCCTGCCCCCTGTCGTCCGCCCCCATGGCCAGACCCAGCGGCAATATGGAGAGGCGTCTCGTTCAACACAGTCGCCAGGCAGGAGGTGATACGGGGCCCTGTCCGGCAGGCCACCCGGGCCCGCCTTCTTCCCTCCCCGGCGCTCAGCGGGAAGACGGTGGAGGCGGGGCCGCGGAGGCAGCAGCCGCCGCCGGGGACCTGAAGCGTCGCGTGAGCAGCATCCCCAGGGCCGGCACTCCGATGGCGCCAGCGAACGCGAACAGGAACGAGCCCAGGTCCATCGCATGCGCCCCGATGGCCGCGTAGGCCGCCGCGATGCCCAGGTTCGACAGGGCGCAGGTCACCAGGAAGCGGCGCAACGGCATGCGGCGGAAGCCCGCGAGGATGACCGAGGCCTCCGCCAGCACCGGCACCGCACGGCACACCACGAGCGTCCAGGCGCCGTCGCCTCCAAGGACCGCTTCCCCGCGCGAACTCCTGTCTCCCACCAGCCGGTGCAGCGCCGTGGCACTGGCCCCCCTGCCCAGGAAGTACC
>SECN01000161.1 GCA_004173515.1 Myxococcaceae bacterium
CTCTCCGCCAGGGTGCGGAAGTGCCTCCACCGCAGCGTCGTCCAGACGAGCGCGCCCGACAGCCCCGTGACCAGGACGCCCAGGAGCGCGAGCAGCACCCGCAGCCGCAGCGGCACCGGGCCTCCCCGAGGGGATGGTGCCTCCACGCGCGTCGTCACCTCATCCACCAGCAGCGACACCGACTCCGGCGACAACCCCTCCACGCCTCCCGCGATGAGCTCCCGCAGCGTGTCCGCCGACTTGCGCACGCGCGAGGCGCTCCCCGGCGCCGAGCGCAGCATGGCCGACGCCTTGGATGGCGTGGGCGCCTGCCCTGGCCTCGGCGGAGGAGGAACCACCAGGTGCACCCTCGCCATCAGCACCCCATCCACCGTCTGGAGCGTCTTCTCCAGCTCCCGCTCCATCGCCCGGACGCGGCAGACCTGCTCCTCCAGCGGTGAGCGCACGAGGCCACTGCCCCCAAACACGTCACACCCGGACTCCACCGCGAGCCGGGGCAGTCCCAGCTCCGCCAGGATGCGCACCGCGTCCGAGGACTGCGCGTCCGTCACCTCGATGGCCCAGGTGGGCTTCTTGCCCGGCTCGGGCACCTTGCGCGCGTCGAGCCCCCGCTCGACGAGCACCGTCTGCAGCTCGTTGGCCTGACGTTCGTCGAGGCCGTGCTGGATGCGCTCCCGGCACGCCGAAGCGCCCAGGAGCAGGAGGAAGAAGAGACAGCGGAAGGGAGCGGAACGCATGGGAAGAAGAACTCCTCAAACCTGGGTCTGGAGGACCTGCTTGACGCCGCCGGTGGCCTTCTCGACGACCTTGCCGGCGAGATCGAGCTCCTGGCTGGCGCGGTAGACGTGGGCCTGGAGCGCGAGCAGCTCCGTGGGGCTGAACGTGCGGCCGGACTCGGCCAGCTTCAGGATGTGATCCAACCGCTGCTGCGCCTGCCCCACCCGGTCCAACACCTCCACCGCCTGCTGGCCGCGCGCCGCGCGCACCGAGTCCACCCGCGCTCCCGGGGACACCGCCTCCGCGCAGCCCGCCTTCGCCCGCTCCACCCCTTCGGCCCTCGCCGGCCCCGAGGTCGCTTCCGTGGGCGTCCGCACCTGACGCGGTGGCCCCTCCGTCGTCACCGGCACGCCTCGCGACGCGGGCGTGCGCATCTCTTCCAACACCTTGCCGAACGTCTCCCGACCTGACTCCAGCGCGGGTGAAGGTCCCGCGCCTCCCACGGCTCCCAGCTTGTCGATGGCCATCGCGAACGCGCCTCAGCGGATATTGTTGATGGCGGCCTTCGCCGAGTCGTGGCGGACCTTCATGATGTTGGAGATGGCGTTGTGCTCGCGACTCTCCTTCTGCATCTCGTTCTGGAGCGAGAGGTAGGCCATGTTGAACTTCTGGCCCTCCGCGCTCATCAGCTTCTGGGCCTCCAGCATGTCCCAGGCGTCGCCCTGCCCCGACGGCGTCCCGGCCGTCGTCCCCGCCGCGCTGGTGGCGCGCGCGGAGCTCGCGGTCATGCCCCCCGTCGCCGCCGTGCCTCCCGTCGCGGACGCGGTCAGCGCCAGCGGTGAGGGCACCGCCGCGGACACCGCGCCGCGCAGGGTGGAAGACACCGCCGCGCTGGAGATGACGCCCGCGGGCAGCATGCCGCCCACGAGTCCCGCGCCCGTGCGCACCACCTCGCGCGCCGCTCGCGCGAACGTGGGACCGAAGTCGTTCTGGGGCGTCTGGCGCGGAACGGTCTGGGCGATGCTCAACGAGGAGATGCGGCGGTCGGGTGGTTCCACGAGGTGCCTCCGGCAGTGATTCGCCGGCGTGCCCTTCCACCGTCCGTGCCAGTTCCCAACCGCCTGAAACAACAGGGGCCTTCGCCTGCGCCCCGTCCACGCGCGACTCCGGCGCGCAGGCCCCGGGTCCGTGGCGCGGGACGGCGGACGGGAGCCCGAAAACTTGCCTCCGCTCCAACCTGCATCACAGTTGTCGCGTCCTGTCGCACACGAAGGCGAGCACTCCGATGATGACCCCCACTGGCGGACCCCGAACGACCGAGCGCTACCACCCGCGCGTCGAAGCCCGGCTCCAGGTCAAGGTGCTCCTGTCGGGCCGCACCGTGCACGCGCAGGCGCGCGACATCTCCATGAACGGGTTGTTCCTCCAGGCCCACCCGGCGGATTCACAGCGCGCGCTCACCATCGCCCTGCCCCTGCCAGGCGACCGGGAGCTCGTCACCATGTGCACCATCCGCCGCCGCGAAGTGGACGGCGTGGCGCTGGAGTTCGGCGAGCTGGACTGGGACGACCTCATCGCCCTGGCCCGCTTCCTCCACCCGCACCTGCCCTAGACGTCCGTGCGCGCCGCGCGCAGCCGCTCCACCAGGTCCATCAGCTCCGCGCCGCGGAAGGGCTTGTGGATGTAGCCGTCCGCGCCCGCCTGCGTCGCGCTCTCCACGTCCGCCTTCTTCGCCTTCGCGGTGAGCATGTAGAGCGGCACCTTCGCCGTGGCCGGGTCGCTCTTCAGGATGCGGCACACGGAGAGGAAGGGTGCCTGGGCGTTGCCAGCCATGGTTCCTCGGGGCCCCTCGTAGGCCATTGCCCCGACGACGTCCAGCACGGCCACGTCGGGAGTTCCCCGTCTGTACGAAAGCGGGCCACGCCCGGTTCCCCAGCGCGGCAATGAACGCCAGGGTCTGGCCCGCCCCGGCCTAGATTTCGGCGACGCCGTCCCGCTCGGCCCAGCCCTCCAGGCCGTTGGGCAGGCGGATGCGCACATACTTCCCCGTCTCCTCCAGGAGCTGGACCTTCAGGCCCGCGTGCACCTCGAAGAGCGAGCGCGCTTCAGCCCGGGGCAGCTCGCGCGCCACCAGCGTGGAGGCCAGCACCACCGCCTCATGGACGTTCTGGTGCACCCAGATGTGCGCCCCCAAGAGGAGGCCCGCCGGCACCGCCGCCGTGAGGCACAGCGCCGCCACCACCGCCACCGCCGTGCGCCGCGCCGAGGGGAAGACGCGCCGCATCAGCAGGAGCGCGAAGCCCACGAGCCAGGCCGCCAGGAACACCCAGGCCGCCGCCGCGCCGTCCGTCGCCGCCGCCAGCCGGGGCAGGAAGGCTTCGTCCGCGGTGGCGCCCACCACCTTGTCCACCTGCCGCGCCCGGGCCAGGGCCAGGTTCGCCTCCAGGTCCTCCGAGCGACCGCCCTGCTTGCGCGCCTGCTCCAGTGACAGCACCGCGCGGCCCAGGTCGCCCCGGGCCAGGTGCGTCGTGCCCAGGTTGTAGAGCACGTCCGGCCCGCCGAAGCCGTGGGCGAGCAGCTTCTCGTAGCTGGCCTGCGCGGACGGGTAGTCCTCGCGCACATAGGCGTCGTTGGCTTGTTGGAAGACGGCCTCCGCTTCCTCGGCGGTGTAGTAGCCCTGGGTCGCCGCGTCGCTCATCCCGCCCAGCCTTCCATCACCGCCGCCGCGGTCGCCAGCACCTTGCGTCGCTCCCCCGGATCCACGCCGCCGCCGTAGCGGCCCAGGTCGCACGCCTCCAGCACGAAGAGCACGCGGGCGCGCGCCTCAGCGCCCACGCCCGCCGCCGCCAGCTTCTCCCCGAGCGCCTCGCGCGTCAGCCCCCCGACAGGCGAGCCGAGCTGCGCCTCCAGGAAGCCGACCATCGCCTTCTCCACCTCCACGTAGAAGGCGCCCGCGTCCGCGCCCCCCTTGAGCTTCTCCGCCTCCGCCAGCCGCTTTCGCGCGGCCTTCGCCTGCTGACGGCCCTGGCCCGCCTGGGAGCGCGACGCCAGTTGTCCGCGCAGGCCGCCGATGAACGCCACGCCCACCAGGAGGCCCAGCGGCGCCAGCACGCCCACGAGGAAGTAGGGCCGCAGCCACACGGGCCGCTCCGGCCCCACGAAATGGGCCTGGTGGCGCACCGGGCGCAGGCCGCTCGCGGTGAGCACGTTCTTCTGCTCGTTGGCCGCGTCCGCCACCTGCGAGGGCGTCATCGTCGACGGCAGCGAGGACACCCCACCCGCTCCCGCCTCCACGGTGACCGTCACCGCGTCGGTGCGCGCCACCTCGTACTGGCGGCGCGTCGGGTCGAAGAAGGGGAACTGGAGCGCCGGCAGCGTGAAGGTGCCCGTGCGCTGCGGCATCACCAGGTACTCCACCACGCGGCGGCCCTGGATGCGGTTGCGGTTGGGGGTGAGCCGGTCCGCCGTGGTGGGCTCATAGATCTTCAGCGCGGCCGGGCCCGTGAGCTTCGGCGGGGTGACGTTCTTCACGTTGCCCACGCCGTCCAGGATGACCTTCACCGTGATGGGCTGCCCCAATTCCACGCGCGTCTGCGACACGTCCAGCGACAGCCGCCACGTGCCCACGTTCGCGTTGGACATGTTCGGCGGCGCGCCGGAGGACGGCAGCGGCCGCACCTTCACCTTCAGCGCGTTGGAGATGCGGTGCACCCGGTGGCCCGCGAACAGGAAGCCCGTGGTGATGTCCGCCTCCGCCGCGCTGATGGCCAGCGTGCCGGACTTCACCGGGAACAGCGCGCGACGGCGCAAGAGGTAGGCGCGGTACGGGATGCCGTCCACCACCTTCTGCTCGCCCGTCAGCTGCGTGGGGCTCTCCACCTCCTCCGTCCAGAAGCCCTCCAGCTTGGGCATGGTGACGGCGTCCACGCTGGACAGGTCCACGCGCGAGTAGATGTAGAGCGACAGCGTCGCCTGCTCGCCCACGTAGAGGTCGTCCCGGTCCAGGCTCGCGCGCAGGAACAGGTCCGAGTCGCCGCGCGGAATCACCGGCGCGTCGTCCTCGTCCGGGTCGTCCCGGAACGGATCCGGCGCGTTGCGGAAATTGCGGAACGGATCCGGCAGGGAGGGCCGGCCGCCCTGCTGCGCCTGGGGCGCGTTGCCCACGCGGCCCTCGCGCACCGTCATCTGCACGGGGTCGGTGCGCAGCGTGCGGCCCCCCACCGTGAGCGTGGAGGGCGGAATCGTCAGCCGCCCCGGGCGCGTGGCGCGCATCAACAGTTCGTGGCGCGTGATGTCCTGGATGACGGCGGGGCCGCCTCCCGACAGCGAGATGGAGCGCTGGCTGCCGCGCGACGAGGAGAGAACCTCGAAGTCGTCGGACTCGGGCAGGCGCACCTTGCCGTTGGACGGCGCGTCCACCATCACCACGGTGAGCTTGAAGGTGTCGGTGGTGCCCACCTCGGTGCGATCCACCGTCTGGTAGAACTCGATGTCCGCCGCCCACGCCGGCGCCGTGGCCAGGAGGGCGAGCACGGCGAGCAGCGCCGTGCGGCCGCTACCAGTCCTTCTCATTGGGCTTCCTCGGCTTCTTCTTCTGCTGGAAACGCCAGAGCTGGAGATTCTTCTCGTTCTGCTTCATCGCATCCAGCAGGCGCTCGGCCTCCTGCCGGTCGACGTCTCCCGCGGGCGAGCCACCATCGCGCCGGTCCGCATCGGACTCCTCTTCACTCTCGCTGCCACCGTCGGAGCCGCCGTCCTTCGGATCGCCTTCGCCGTCGTCGCCGCCGCCGTCCGCCCCACCATCCGTGCCGCCGTCGCCGCCGCCGTCCGCCGGGCCTCCATCACCACCACCGTCACCGGGACCGCCATCACCACCGCCGCCGTCGGAGCCACCGTCACCACCGTCGGCGCCGCCATCCGTGCCGCCGTCGGAGCCACCATCCGGACCCGCGTCGGCGCCGCCATCCACCGGCGTGCCTCCGTCTTCCTTCCGGCCGCCGTCCTCGCCCCCGTCCGGACGCCCGCCGTCTTCACCGCCGTCCTGCCCTCCTCCGTCCGCACCGCCATCCGCGCCACCGTCCGGCTGGTTCTGGGGCGGAGGCAGGTCGCGCAGCACCACCTCGTAGTTGTGCCGGGCCAGCGGATCCGTGGGGTCCAACGTGAGCGCGCGTCGGTAGGACTTGAGCGCCTCCTTGCGGTCCCCCGCCGTGGCCGCGAGGTTGCCCAGGTTGTACCAACTCTTCTGCGCCAGCTCGGGCTGGCGCGAGGACTCGGCCACCTGCTTGAACGCCTCGCGCGCCTCCGCGGCACGGCCCAGCTTCGCCAGGGCGTCCGCGCGGTTGAACTCCACGATGGGATCGCTGGGGCGCTCCTTCCGGGCGGCCTCGAAGTCGCGCAGCGCGTCCTCGTAGCGCCCCGCCGCGTAGGCCTCGCGCCCGCGCTGCACCAGCGGGTGGTCCTTCTCCAGCGGACCCACCGCCCACGCGGGACCCGGCAGGGCCAGCAGGCCCACGAGCCCCGTGGCCACCAGGCGCGTCGCGCGCCGTCGCATCGAGCGCGCCTTCATGCCGCCCTCCGACGCGAGGGCAGCAGCATCATGCCCAGCACCAGCAGCGCCAGCCCGGGGATGGCGAACAACTGGAAGCGTTCGTCGTAGCGGACCGTCACGCGGCTCTCCAGCTCGCTCTTCTGCATCTGGTCGATGCGCTCCACCACCTGGCTCATCGCCACGCCGTTGGGTTGGTAGAAGAAGGCGCCGCCCGTCGCGTCCGCGATGGCCGTGAGGCCCGCGCGGTCCAGGCGGGTGATGACCGTGTCACCGTTGCTGTCCTTCTTGTAGTCCACGAACTCGCCGCGACGGTCGTACACGGGGATGGGCTCACCGGCGTCGGAGCCCACGCCCACCGCGAGCACCTGCACGTGCGCGTCCTTGAGCGCGTCCGTGGCCTCGCGCACCTCGCCCGTGAGGTCCTCGCCGTCCGACAGCAGCACCACCACGCGCTCCTTGGAGCCGCGGTCCGCGTTGTCCAGCACCTGCTTGGCCAGCGTCAGCGCCGCGCCCACGTTGGTGCCACCCTGCGGCATCACGTCCGGATCCACCGCGCGCAGGAACAGCTTCACCGCCGAGTAGTCCGACGTGAGCGGCGACTGCACGAACGCGTCCCCGGCGAACACCACCAGGCCCGCGCGGTCGCCCTTCAGCTCATCCAGCAGCGTGTTCAGCTCCAGGCGCGCCCGGTCCAGGCGGCTGGGCTGCACGTCGCGCGCGAGCATCGACTTGGAGGCGTCCAGCGCCACCACCACGTCGATGCCCCGGCGCTTCGTCAGCTCGCTCTTCGTGCCGCACTGGGGCTGCGCGAGCGCGAGCCCGAAGAGCATCAAGCCCAGGCCGTACAGGCTGCCCTGCACCGCCGGACGCCACACGGACACGCCCGGCGCGAGCGTGGCCACGTGCCGCTCCGCGATGAGCGCCGACAGCCGCGTCCTGCGGCCCAGCGCCTTGACCAGCACCAACGCCCCCAGCAGCAGGCCCATCACCAACAGCAGCAGGAACAGCGGCTGCGCGAGCCCCACCTGGTAGCCCAGCAGCGTGAAGCGCCATGCCTCCATGCCCGGCGTCATGGGAACACCCGCAGGAAGGTGGCGCGCAGCAGCAGCTCCAGCGCCGCGAGCCCGAAGGCCGCGAGCAGGAACGGGTGGAAGTTCTCCCGGTACGTGGCGCTGGCGCCACCCTCCATCAGCTTCGAGCGCTCCAGCGCATCCAGCACCTTCTGGAGGCCCTGCTTGAGGCCCTCCGGGTCGGTGGCGCGGTAGTACTCGCCGCCGGTGCGGTCCGCGATGTCCTGCATCAGCTCCGGGTTGATGGGGATCTCCGTCTCACGCCACACGGTGTTGCCGAACAGGTCCGTGCCCTGCGGAAAGGGCACCTTGCCGCCCTTGCCCACGAGGATGGTGTAGATGGGGATGTGGAGCGACGCGGCCATGTTCGCCGCGTCCAGCGGGGAAATCTTGCCGGCGTTGTTGTCGCCGTCGGTGATCAACACCACCACCCGGCTCTTCGCCTCGGAGTCCCGCAGGCGGTTGAGCGAGGTCGCGATGGCGTCACCGATCGCGGTGCCGTCCTCCAGCACGCGGGTGCGCAGCTGCTTGAGCACTTCCTTGAGCACGCCGTAGTCCAGCGTCAGCGGCGACTGCGTGTACGCGGCGCCGGAGAACACCACCAGGCCCAGGCGGTCGTTCACGCGGCCGGTGATGAAGTCCGCGAGCACTTCCTTGGCCACGTTGAGGCGGTTCTGCGGACGGAAGTCGCCCGCCTCCATGGACGTGGACAGGTCCAACGCCACCACGATGTCGATGCCCTCCACGGACAAGTCGCGCACGCGCGAGTCCCGCGACTGGGGCCGGGCGATGGCGACCACGGCCGCCACCACCGCCGCCGCGCGCAGCAGGGGCAACAGCGGCAGCAGGTACGTGCGCAGGCCGCGCCCTCCCTTCGCGAAGACGTGCGCGGCGGAAAAACGCAACGTGGCGCGGCGGCGGCGCTCCCAGAAGGCGAGCACGAGCAGCAACGGCGCCAACAGCAGGGCCCAGAGCGCCTCCGGGTTATTGAACGCGAGGTCCGGAGGCATCGGGCGTGGGGGGCGGAGAGGGGACGACGTACGTCTTGGCCAGCAGGTCGTAGCCGAAGGCCAGCGACTGCGCGCAGGTTTCAGGAGCCGCGTCGGCGCGGGCGTACTTCACCATGTCCGACTCGGAGATGAAGCGCATCAACGCATCCTCGGGGAGGCCCGGCGTGGGAATCTTCCGCAGGTGCGTCATCAGTTCGAACGAGGTGCACTCCAGGGCCTCGAACGCGTAGCGCTCGCCCAGGTAGCCGCGCACGATTTCGGAGAGGCGCACGTAGAAGTCCTTCACGCGGCCCCGGCCGGGCAGGTCCTCGCGCCTGAGCGCGTCCAGGGACTGGCGCACGCGCACGTCCAGCGGCAGCACCGGGATGACCTTCTCGCGCTTGGACCGCTTCATCCACCAACGCACCAGCATCCAGGCGAGCAGCCCCACCGCCAGCGCCACCGCGAGCGCGTAGAGCAGCGTCCACGAACGGATGGGCAGCTCCTGCGGCGGCTGGTAGTCGAACAGCTCCGCGCCCTTCCCGTCCGCGTCCGGCGGCAGCGTGGAGCCCACCTCCACCGTCTTGCCCTTGAGCACGAAGCGACGCGGGCCGTCCGGCGTCGCCACGTCGAAGGCCAGGTCGGGGAGCGCCACGGAGCCCAGCTCGAACGCGGAGAAGCGCAGGCCGAAGGACGTGGTCGCGTCGTTGGGTCCGTCCTGCCGCTGGCGCGTCTGCTGGAGCAGCTCCACGGAGCTGTCGTCCCCCTTGGGCGCCACCAGTTCGTAGCGCTGGTCCTTCGGGTGCGTGAGCGTCACCTGGTACACGAACGGCTCGCCGATGTGCACCGACTCCGGCTCCACCCGCGCGGAGGCCGCCGTGGGCGTCACCGACTCCAGCGCCACCGGGGCCTGCGCGGCGGGGGCCGGCGCCTGGGCGCGCGCCACCGGGACGCCGAGGAACAACACCGCCGCGAGGACGAGGACCTGTCTCATGACGCCATCCTCCGGGCACGCGCCCTGAAGAACTGCGCCAGCGCCTTGCCGTGGTCGTCACCGGCGCGCAGCTCCACGTGGTCCAGCTCCAGCTTGCGGAACAGCTTGCGGCGCTCGTCGCGCTGGGCCTGCATCGCTCGCGAGAACCGGCCGCGCACGCTGGGGGAGCTGGTGTCCACGACGAAGCGCTCCCCCGTCTCCGGGTCTTCCATCTCCACGAGGCCGTGGCGCGGGAACACCTGCTCCAGCGGATCCTCGATGACCACGGGCACCAGGTCGTGCTTGCGGCCCACGAGGCGCAGCGGCTTCTCGTAGTTCGTGGCCAGGAAGTCCGACACGAGGAACGTCACGGCCTTCCGCTTCGCCACCTGCGTCAGGTACGTAAGCCCCGCCGCCAGGTCCGTGCCCCTGCCCTTCGGCTTGAAGGTGAGGATGTCGCTCACGAGCCTGAGCACGTGCGTGCGCCCCTTGCGTGGCGGGACGACCTTCTCCACCCGGTCCGAGAAGAGGATGAGCCCCACCCGGTCGTTGTTGGCGATGGCGCTGAAGGCGATCTGCGCGGCCACCTCCGCGGCGACCTCCGCCTTGGTGCGGTCCTTCGAGCCGAACTCGTTGGAGGCGGACACGTCCACCAGGAGCATCACCGTGAGCTCGCGCTCCTCGGTGAAGACCTTGATCTGACCGGCGAGCATGTCGGAGACCACCTTGCGGGTGCGGATCTCCAACTTGCGGATGCGGCGGATGAGGTCCTTGGGCAGCACGGGGCGTTCTCGGGAGGCGCGTGGGCCGTCAGGGGACTTCCACGCGGTCGAAGACGCGCTGGATGATCTTCTCCTGGGTGAGCTCCTCGGCCTCCGCCTCGTACGTCATCGCGATGCGGTGACGGAGCACGTCGAAGGCGATGGCCTTCACGTCCTCCGGCGTGACGAAGCCGCGGTGGCGCAGGAACGCGTGCGCACGCGCCGCCTGAGCCAGGGAGATGGTCGCGCGCGGCGAGGCGCCGAACTGGATGTAGTCCGCCAGGTCCTTGAGCCCGTAGCGCGCGGGCTCGCGCGTGGCGAACACCACGTTGAGGATGTACTCCTTCACCTTCTCGTCCATGTAGATGGAGTGGACGAGCTCGCGCGCGCGCACCAGATGCTCCAGCGCGATGACCTTCTGGGCCTTGGGCGAAGAGCCGCCGGACATCCGGTCCATGATGACCTTCTCTTCATCACGGGTCGGGTAGCCCACCTTCACCTTGAGCATGAAGCGGTCCACCTGGGCCTCGGGCAGGGGGTAGGTGCCCTCCTGCTCGATGGGGTTCTGGGTGGCCAGCACCAGGAAGGGCGAGGGCAGTCCGAAGGTCTGGTCGCCGATGGTGACCTGGCGCTCGGCCATGGCCTCCAGCAGGGCGGACTGGACCTTGGCGGGGGCGCGGTTGATTTCGTCCGCCAGGACGATGTTCGCGAAGATGGGCCCCTTGCGGACGGTGAAGGCGGCCGTCTGCTGGTTGTAGATCATCGTGCCGACCAGGTCCGCCGGCAGCAGGTCCGGGGTGAACTGGACGCGCATGAAGGTGGCGCTCAGCGAATCCGCCACCGTGCGCACCGTCAGCGTCTTGGCGAGGCCGGGCACGCCCTCCAACAGGACGTGACCGTTGCACAACAGGCCGATGAGGATGCGTTCGAGCATGTACCGCTGCCCGACGATGACCTTGCCGGTCTCCTGGTTGAGGACTTCGACGAAGCTGCTTTCCTGCTGCACGCGTTCAGTGAGCGCGCGGATGTCGGTGTTCATGTCCCCTCTGTCGGCCTGGGCGGCGGGCAGCCTAGGGTTCCCGGGCGTCCGGCTCAACACCGCTGAGCCCCGGACATTCCGACAAGCCGCCCGTCACGTAAAGGAAAGGGTCATCCTTCCATGTCCCGGCCGCCTCCGCCCCGTCGTTCTGCCCTCCCCCCTCGATGGGACGCCTCCGGCCGCCCCGGCGCCCTGGGGGCCACGCCCCCCGTGGGCCCGGTGGAAGCCGCCCTCCTGGCCCAGTTGGCCCCCGCCGTGGTGCCCCAGGTCCACTGGCTGCCCGGGGGCGGCGCGGTGCGGATCCTCGAAGGGGGGCCCCCGGCGGATGCCCCGGAGGGGCCCCGCTCGACGGTGGTGTGGCTGCACGGACGGGGCCAGTCCGCGACGCACTGGTTCCCCTACCTGACCGCCCTGGCCCGCCACCACCGCGTCCTCGCCCTGGACCTGCCCGGCTTCGGCCAGTCCACCGCCCCGGAGCGGCGCGTGCGGTCGGCGGAGGACGCGGTGCGCTTCTTCACCGACCCGGTGGAGGAGGCGCTGGGGATGCTGGAGCCGGGGCCGGTGGCGGTGGTCGGCCACTCGCTGGGCGGGCTGGTGGCCCTGGAGCTGGCGCTGCGCGGGACGGTGAAGGTGGAGCGGCTGGCGCTGGTGGACGCGATGGGGCTGGGGCCCCAGATGCTGTCCGCCTCCCGCCTCTTCTTCCGCGCGGGGCCGGAGCGGCTGGCCCGGAACCTGGGCCCGTGGGCGATGGCGCGGATGCTGCCACCCCCGCCGACGCCGCTGGGCGCGCGGCTGGGGGCGCTGGGTTACGAGCTGCTGGAGGTGCGGGGCGGACGGCCGGAGGCGGCGCACGCCTTCAACGCGCTGGTGCCCCTGACGGGCCCGGTGTTCCACCGCCTGGAGCGGCTGGGTGAGGTGAAGCAGCCGGTGCTGCTCGTCTGGGGCGAGCGCGAGGAGACCCTCCCCATCACCCTGGCGGACGAGGCCGCGCGGAGGATGCCCCAGGCCCGCGTGCTGCGCGTGGACTGCGGACACAGTCCGCACCTGGAACGGCCGGAGCGGGTGCTCCCGGAGCTGAAGGCCTTCCTGGACAATGAATGACAGTCGCGCCCCTGGGCATCACCAGGGTTCGCGCTCCAACAAACCAGACATGTCATAATCGGATGCGAGCGGCTCGGGGCCGGCCGGGACGCGTTGGGGAATCACGGAAATGCAGACATGCTTGGATTTGAAGCCTCGCGGGGGCTGGGCGCTCGGAGTGCTGTTGGGCCTGGCGCTGGCCCTGGGGGCCTGCGGCGAGGACGAAGTCGAGGACCCGGGGTTGCAGCCGGGGGCGCAGGGGGCGGTGGATTTCAAGGCGCCCGAGTCCGTCCGCCTGAAACTCGCCGTCAAGGCCGGCCAGCGCTACCGCTTCGTCTGCGAACCCGCCGTCCTGACAGGGTGTCTGCTTCAACTGCGGGATGCGAAGTCGATGGAGCCCGTGGGTGAGCCCCGGGGCACCGACATCCAGTTGAAGTGGTCGGTCTCCCTCTTCTGGACAGCGTCCGCGGACGGACCGGTCGTGATGGAGCTCCAGTCGAACATCGGCGTCTCGGAAGGCTCTTCAGGACAGTTCGGGTATCGGTTCACGGAGGCCACGGATGACGCGGGTGGCTCCGCGGACGAGGCCGTCGACCGGCCGGTCACGGAGGCGGGAGCGTCATTCGAGGGCTTCCTGGAGCTCCCCACGGATGTGGATGCCTGGCGGCTCTCCGTTCCCGCAGGTCACATCTTGCAAGCCACCTGCAGGGCGAATGAGAGCGGCACCCATCCGGACATGGAGATCCTTCGTCCGGATGGGACGTCCCTGGGCACATACAACTACGGCGCCTATGGCGCTACCGACGGCCTCAGCTACCTGGGCATCAAGAACGTCGGCGGTGGGGACCTCATCCTGCTCGTACGGCCCGCGGCGCCCCGGGTCTACGCCCCCTCATACGCATGTCATGTCAGCGATGCGGGCCTGGATGACCACGGGGACGTCGCGGCGCAGGCCACCGTCGTGACGGTGCCCGCGCGGGTGGACGTCACCTTCGGCTCCAGGAATGACGTCGACGTGCTGGCCACGGACCTGCTCGCGGGACATGTGTATCTGCTCAAGGACGTCACCGCGCAAAGCAGCAACAACCCCGTCTACTGTGGCACCACGGTGACGGATGCCCAGGGCGTGCAACAGGGCCCGAAGCTGGACACCCATGGAGAAGGGGCCCGGTTCACGGCTCTCGCGAGCGGCCGGTATTTCCTCGCGCTCGAACGCACCCTGGGCAAACACTGGATCTGGTTCTACCCCCCGAGCCACCAATACGAAATCACCGACGTCACGCCGTAGCGCCTGCCTGCCCGCGGAGGGCCGGCCGGGCCGCGTTGGGGAATCACGAAAATGTATACACGCTTGGAATTGAAGTCCCGTAGGGGTTGGGCGCTCGGGGTGATGTTGGGCCTGGCGCTGGCGCTGGGGGCCTGTGGCAAGGATGAGGTGGAGGAGCCGGCGTTGCAGCCGGGGGCCCAGGGCGAGGTGGAGTTCACACAGGCCGGGCCCGTCCGCCTGAAGCTCGCCGTCAAGGCAGGCCAGCTCTACCGCTTCGTCTGCGAGGTCGTCCCCATCCCCGGCGTCACACGATGGGGGTGTGTGACCCAGCTGCGGGATGCGACATCGCTGGAGCCCCTGGGAGAGTCCCGGACCTCCGGCATCACCCCGTCGAGGAAGGGGCAGATCACCGTCTTCTGGGTGGCGTCCTCGGACGAGACGGTCGTGATGGAGCTCAAGTCGTCCGCGCCCGAAGACACAGGGGCGTTCCGCTATCAGTTCACGGACGCCGTGGATGACGCGGGCGGTTCCACGGACGAGGCCGCCAGCCGGTCGGTCACGGAGGCGCCGTTCCAGGGCTTCACGGAGTCCTCCACGGATGTGGATGCCTGGAGGTTCTCCGTTCCCGCGGATCGCATCTTGAAAGCCGACTGTCGGGCGCTGGAGGAGGGCCGGGATCCGGACCTGGAGTTCATCCGTCCGGATGGGACGTCGCTCGGCACGCACAACCTTTCCGACTACATCTTCTGGACTGGCATTCCCTACCTCGCCGTCAAGAACGTCGGTGGAGGGGACCTCATCCTGCTCGTCCGGCCCTACCAGAAGTCTCCCTGGCTCTACTCCCCCCGGTATGAGTGCCAGGTCGTCGATGCGGGCCCGGATGACCACGGGGACGTCGCGGCGCAGGCCACCGTCGTCACGGTGCCCACGCGGGTGGACGTCACCTTCGGCTCCCGGAACGACGTCGACGTGTTGGCCGCGGACCTGCTCGCGGGCCACGTGTATCTGCTCAAGGATGTCACCAGCTCCGGCATGCCCATCTACTGCGGCACCACGGTGACGGATGCCCAGGGCGTGCAACAGGGCCCGAAGCTGGCCACCGACGGAGAAGGGGCGCGGTTCACGGCTCCCGCGAGCGGCCGGTATTTCCTCGCGCTCGAACGCACGTTGGGTGAGGAGGCCAGGAGCTGGGTCTTTCCCAACAGCCACCGCTACGAAATCACCGACGTCGCGCCGTAGCACGGACAGACAGTGTCTGGAGCGGCCGGGCACCCTCCGCCCGGCCCTCGCGCCAAACAGGCTACAGTCCCCGCCGTGACGAAAGACTTCCTCGACCTGGAGGCGACGCCGGAGCGCTTGCACGCGCTGGCGGACGCCCGAATCCTGAGCCCGGACGCGTACGGGCGCGCGCTGAACCTGGCCGTCGCCTCGCCGTCGCGCTCCGCGTGGCACGCGTTCGTGTCCATGACCCTGATGGCCCTGGGCTCGCTGCTGGTGCTGGCGGGCGTGGTGTACTTCTTCGCCTACAACTGGGCGGAGCTGGGGCGCTTCGCCAAGCTGGGCCTCATCGCCCTGGGCATCACCGGGACGGCGGTGGGCGCGTGGCGGCTGGGGGACCGGCCCGCGGGCCAGTTCGCGCTGCTGGCGTCCGCGGTGCTCGTGGGCCCGCTGCTCGCCGTGTACGGGCAGACGTACCAGACGGGCGCGGATCCCTATGAGCTGTTCATCGGCTGGGGCGCGCTCATCCTGCCGTGGGTGGCGCTGGCGCGCTTCACGCCGCTGTGGCTGCTCCAGCTCGTGCTCGTCAACACGGGCGTCATCCTCTTCTGGGGCCAGCGCATGGACGGGCTGGGGTCGCGCGAAGGGATGCTGGCGCTGCTGCTCGGCGCGCTCAACGGCTTCGCCTGGGCCACGTACGAGCACTTCGCCAACCTCAAGGTGCCCTGGCTCCAGGGGCGGTGGCTGCCGCGCGTCCTGTCGCTCATGACGGTGACGCCGCTGCTCGGCATGTCGCTGCTGTTCATCGTCAGCAATCGCGAACGTTCGCTCGAATCCGGCCTGTCGCTGCTGCTGCTGCTCGCGGCGCTGGGGGCCATCTACGCCCTGCACCGCCACCTGCGCGGCGAGCTGTTCCTGCTCACCGTGGGCGCGCTGTGCGCGATGACGCTGGTCACCACGGCGATGGGCTACTTCCTCATCGAAGCCTCGATGCCGGAGGAGATCGTCCTGCTGGTGATGACCCCGCTGGTCATCGGTGAGATGGCGCTGTCCGTGACCTGGCTGCGCCACGAATCCAACGCCACCGGCGTCTCGGAGGAGACCTGACATGGCCCTGCGACCCTCGATGCGCGAAGTCCTCCGGGGACTGGTGGCCGAAGGCCAGGTGGACGCGGAGGTGGAGGCCCGCGCCCGCACGGCGCTGGAGGTCCGGCAACGGACGATGAATGCCTCGCCCTGGTTCGTGAAGGCCCTGGCCGGCCTGGGCGCGTGGATGTCCGCCGGCTTCCTGCTGAGCTTCCTGGCCTGCGTCGGCCTGTGGAAGGAGGAAGGGCTCCTGCTCGTGGTGGGCGTGCTACTGTGCGGAGGGTCCATCGCCCTGCGGCGCCAGACCGAAGGCCCCTTCATGGAGCAGCTCAGCCTGTCCACGTGCCTCGCGGGCATGGGCTCCATCCTGTCCGCCGTGGGAGAAGGGACGAGCAGCGACGTCACCGTCGCGCTCGTGATGGTGGGCCTGTGCGCGCTGATGCTCGCGTACTTCCCCGACGTCGTCCTCTACTTCCTGGCCACCCTGGGCATCTGCCTGGCCCTGGGCTTCCTGGCGCACAAGGCGCTGAGCGGCCTGGGCGTGGACCTGTTCGTGGTGCTGGGCGCGGCGGCCCTCTGCGGCCTGCTCGTCTTCGAGCCCCGGCTGCGCAAGGGTGTGCCAGGTGACCGCGTGGGCCCCATGGCCTTCGCGCTCGCGTGCGCGGTGCCCGGGTGGCTGCTGTTCCGCAACCTCGTCGGCATGCAGGACGGCTTCCACTACCTGTTCGAAGGCGACTTCCTGCCGCCCGTGGCGCTGACCGTGACGCTGGCCCTCATCGCCCTGTGGACGGGGTGGCAGGTGCTGCGCGAGCAGGGCCTGGACACGGACCGGGGCGTCTGGCTTCCGGCGGCGGGCGCGCTGGTGCTGCTCACGGGGATGACGCTGAGCACGCCGGGCCTGCTCGTCGCGGGCCTGATGCTGACGCTCGGCTTCCACCGTCGCAGCCGCGTGATGCTGGGGCTGGCGGTGGCGTTCCTGCTGACGTTCGGCTCGTTCTACTACTACGACCTGCGGCTCACCCTGCTCGCCAAGGCGCTCGCGCTCGTGGGCAGCGGGCTGGTGCTGCTGGGCGTTCGGCAGTTCTTCCAGCGGCGCTCGTCCGCCGTGCTCGCGGAGGCCCGATGAAACGCGGCGCCGTCATCTTCGGAGGGCTCGCGCTGGTGCTCGGCGCCCTGGCCGTCCTCGTCGTGCAGAAGGAGACCGTGCTGGCCCGGGGCCGCCCGGTGTTGCTGCGGCTGGCGCCGGTGGATCCGCGCTCGCTCATCCAGGGCGATTACATGGTGCTCGACTACGCCATCAGCCAGACGTGGCGCGAGGGCGGGGTGGTGCGCCTGGGGGACGACACCGTGGTGCGCACGGACGAGAACGACAGGAGCACCGAGGTGCCCCGGGAGGACGGCAACGTGGTGCTGCGCCTGGACGAGCACGGCGTGGGCCAGTTCGTGCGCTACGAGACGCCGGGCACCGCGCTCGCGCCGGACGAGCTGCGGCTGCGCTTCCGCATCCGCAATTCGCGCATGCGCCTGGGCGCGGAGGCCTTCTTCTTCCAGGAGGGCCACGCGGACCGCTACGCCAGGGCGCGCTACGGGGAGCTGCGCGTGACGGACAACGGCACCAGCGTGCTCGTGGGCCTGCGCGACGAGAACTACGAACCGATGGGCAAGGCCGTGCAGTGAACCGTGTGAGCCACCGCCGCCAGGCCCCGGTGCGTCCGGGGCGCGGCGGCGGAAATCACGCGGCCTCTTCGCCTTCGAGCAGGTCGGAGAACGGCGAGCCGTCCTCGCCCAGCGCCTTGTAGAGCGCGTCCACCTTCTCCAGCTCGCGCTTGAGCGCCTTGTGGTGGTTGCGGTTCTTCACCAGGCTTTCGCGGCCCAGCAGGCGGAAGGCCTCGTCGCGGCCCACCTGGCGGATGGCCAGCCCCAGCACCAGTCCCCGGAAGCCGTCCGCGAGATCCAGGTCCAGCGGCCCGCCCCGGCGGCGCGCCTCGCCCACGAACGCCTGCGCGGCGGCGCGCAGGGCCTCCGGCAGCGGACGCCCGCCCGGCGCCTGTTCGTAGTCCAGCGCCCGCGCCACGTGCTTCTCCTGCAACACGAGGTCGCCCGCGGCCCCGGCGTGCTCCACCATCGCCAGCGTGTAGGCGCGCCGCACGATGTTGTCGAGCTGCCGCAGGTTGCCCGGCCAGGAGCTGGTGACGAGCAGGTGCTCGGCCTCCGGTGCCAGCCGCGCGGAGCCGTCCGGCAGCCGCTCGCGGTGGCGGCGGTTCACCATGTACCGCGCCCAGAGGGGGATCTCGTCGTTGCGGTCCTGCAGGGGCGGCATGCGCACGGGCAGCACGTTCACGCGGTAGTACAGGTCCTCGCGGAAGCGGCCGGCTCGCACCTGCGCGTGCAGGTCCGCGTTGGTGCCGATGATGAAGCGCACGTCCGCGAGCTTCTCGCCGGTGCCCTCGCCCAGCGGCCGGTAGCTGCGAGACTCCAAGAGGTGCAGCAGGCCCGCCTGCGCCTTGAGCGACAGCTTGTCGATTTCGTCGATGAACAGCGTGCCGCCATCCGAGCGCGCCACCACGCCCGGCGCGTCGCGCGTCGCGCCGGTGAAGGCGCCCTTCTTCCAGCCGAAGAGCTCCGCCATCTGGAGGTCCTCCGGCACCGTCACCAGGTCCAGCGTCTCGAAGGGCTTGCCCCGGCGGTTGGAGCGCTCATGGCACCAGCGCGCCAGCCGCGACTTGCCCGCGCCCGTGGCGCCGCTGACGAGGATGGTCTCGTCCTGCAGCGCGAACACCTTGAGGATGGGCAGCAGCTCCGCCATGGAGCGGCCCACCACGGGCAGGAACTCGTCCACCTCCGGGGTGGCCACCGGCCGCTGCGGCAGCGCGGTGAGGTACGGCGCGGCGATGTCCGTGAGGAGCTGGAGCAGGTCCCCGGCGTCGCGCCAGACGAACTCCTGGCCCATCGCGGCCAGGCACTCGGCCTCCAGCGAAATCATGCCCTCCATGCCCGCGGGCGTGCGCAGGGGCAGCACGCACACGTGCGTCGCATGGCGGCCCAGGAAGCGCTGCTTGCTTTCGTTGCTGTGGAAGCCCGCGAGGCCCGGGTCTCCCGTCACCGGCGCGTCCGGTGCGTGCGGCTGCACCGTGCCGATGTTCACGTCGATGGAGACCGCGCAGCGGTGCTCCACCACCGCGCGCCACGCCGTGGCGGAGGTGAAGAAGGGCGTCCCCACACCCGCGTCCGTCGTCTCCTTGGCGCCCACGTCCAGCGCCGCCAGACGGCGGTACGCTTCTCCGGGACGCAGATGGACGATGCCGCGCAGGACCCGGGCCCGACCCGCGTAGCGGCTGGACGCCACCGCGCTCTCCGCCGCGGCCAGCATCCGGCGCAGCGTCGCCGCCGCGGCCGACTCGAAGTCCCTGGAATCCCTGAGCGCAGCCATGAGCTGCGCCAACTCGTCTCGCATCCCCTTCGCCTCCGTGCGGATGCCGCGCCACCGCAGACCGGCGAAGCCGTCCTGAAATCAGGCGCGGACTCTATCGGAGATGAGCGATGGAGAGCGCGGAAGGAGCGGCCCCTCCTTCCGCGCTCCGGGTGCTATCGGATGCGGTACACGCTGTTGCCAGCATGTGCCGACATCCTCTTGCGGATGCCGTGCCAGGCAACGGATTCCAATAATCTAGAGGAGTTACAGGCACAGCCTCGCCCCGGATGCGTCCTGACAGAACGCGGACGCGTCCAAACGGAACGCAGACGCGTCAGCGTCCGGCGCTGACACGTCACCTGCTTGCTCTACAAACAAAGAAGCTACGCCATTCCACCCCCCATCGCCACGAGGTGCGGGAGGTTCCAACCGCGCCAGACACTGATGACGCGCAAGGCGAAGCAGGCCGCGCCCCCGACGAAGGCCATGGTGCGGGAGGGAAGGCCCAGGCGCTGTCCCACCACCATGACGAGCGCGCCGAAGAGCGCCGCCAGCGCGTAGATGTCCGCGCGAAGCACGGTGGGGACGTGGGCCAGGAAGAGGTCGCGCAGGGTGCCGCCGCCCGCGCCGGTGATGGCGGCCATGAGGATGGCCATCAGCGGACGCAGCCCGAAGTCCAGCGCCTTGCGGGCCCCGGCGATGGCGAACAGCGACAGGCCCGCCGCGTCCAGCGTGACGAGCAACGCGGCGGGGACGGACGTCACGAAGCGGTGGAGCAAGAGCACCGTCGCTCCGCCCGCGAAGGCGACCAGGGCATAGCGCTGGTCGCGGATGGCATTGGGCGGAATGGCGCCGATGAGGACGTCGCGGATGATGCCGCCGCCCAGCGCCGTGGTGAACGACAGGACCATGATGCCCAGCGGATCCAACCCGCCCGCGATGGCGGCGATGGCGCCCTCCACCGCGAAGACGAAGGTGCCGGCGAAGTCGAAGCCCAGGAGCAGCCGCACCTCGCGGCCGTCCACGCGCGCCATCGTCTCCTGCCCGGGCGAGGCTTCCATCCCGGTGACGCTAGCACCCGGCTTCCAGCGCCCCGCCGCATGGGCCCGGGCGTCCATCCACCGACGGACACCCCACCCTGCCCCTCAAGGCAGGCCCGGTGTCAGGCAGTGGAGGAAGCGTCCGGCTGGAGGACGAAGACACGGTCCAACCGGTTGCTGCCGCGCCCCACCGGCGCTTCCAGGTCGTAGTCGAAGGTGAACGTGGCGACGACGCGCAGCCCCGCCTTGCGGAACATGCGCTTCACCTGGGGCTCGTCGTGCGTGCGGAAGTACCACGTCGTCTCGATGAGCCAGTCCTTGCCGGGACCGGTGACGCGCAGCCGGTTGCGCATGGGCGAGCGGCGCAGGCGCTTCTCCGGAAGGCCCTCGTGCGTGTTGCACACGACCTTGTCCGGGCCCACCTGCCCCACCCAGCGCTCGTGCTCCGGGGCCGCGCGCGCGTAGTCGGTGAGGTGGAAGCCCAGCACGTAGATGCCATCCGGCTTGAGCAGCCGCCGGGTGCCCACCAGGTGCTCCACCGTGGCCTTCTCGCTGTCCAGGTAGCGGAAGGTGGAGACCAGCGTGTGGGCCAGGTCCACGCGGCCTTCCAGCGCGGGGTCGAAGAAGTCCTCCATGCGCGCCCGCGACAGCTTCACGCGGCGGCGCTCGGCGGGACTGAGGCGCTTGCGCGCGTGCGCGAGCATGGCCTCCGACAAGTCATAGCCCGCGACGCGCAGGCCCCGGCGCGCGGCCTCCTCCACGAGCCGGCCCGCGCCGCACGCGGGCTCCAGCCACTGCTTGCCGCCGGTGCCGTAGCGCTGGCTCAGCGCCTGGAGGAAGTCCGCCTCGCGCACGGTGTCCGTGCCGAAGATGGCCTCGTAGTACTCCGGATGGTCGTACCACTCCTTGCGTCGTTCCATGGTGCGTCAGTGCTCCGTGTGCCCGAAGAGGCGCGCCAGCACGAACATCACAAGCAACCCGGCTGCCAGTGCCACCAGGTTGCGTCCGGGCTTGTCCCGCCCGTGCTTGTTCACATGCGGCAGCAGGTCCGACACGGCGATGTAGAGGAAGGTGCCCGCGGAGAAGGCCAGCGCCTTGGGCGCCAGCGATTCGAAGCGCAGCACGGCGTCGAAGCCGAAGTAGAGCAGCGCGCCCACCGGCACCATGGCGCCATACAGCGCCGTGTACGCGAGGATGGTGCGGCGCTTCTTGCCCTCCGCCTGGAGGATGGAGGCCAGCGACAGGGACGAGGGAATCTTGTGCGCGGTGATGGCCAAAAGCGCCATGGCCCCCACGCCCTCCTTCACGGAGGAGCCCAGCGCGATGCCGTCGAAGAGCGTGTGCGTGGACAGGCCCAGGAACGCGCTCAGCCCCAGCGCGTGGCCGTGCACGTGTTCGGCGCAGTCCGGCGGCTCTTCACAGGTGTGCGCGACGAGGTAGCGCTCCAGCACCAGCACGAAGAGGAAGCCCAGCGGCACGAGCGCGAAGGCCCACCACCCGCCACCCTCGTACGCCTCCGGGAGCATGTGGAAGAAGGCCGCGCCGAACATCACGCCCGCCGCGAAGGCGAGGAACGTCACCAGCCGCGTGGAGCGCTCGTTGAAGACGACCACCGCCGCGCCAGCGAGCGCGCTCACCACGACGATGCAGGAATAGAGAAGGACTTCGGCCACGACCGACGACATGGGGCGCGCACCCTAACCCCAAATCGCGGCGTTCAATAGCTTCGCACCACCAGCACCGACACGCGGCCCGGCTTCACCTCCACGAAGTGGGTCGTCGGACGGCCCGGCGCGTCCACCTGGACGGTGTGTTTTCCCGGGGCAAGCCGGAAGCGCGCCACCTGGAACTCCGCTGGCAGTGACAGCCAGGAGCGCAGGTCGGGCTGGTTGCCGGCGTTGAGCAGCAGGAAGGTGAGCACCCCCAGCTCCTTGCTCTTCGTCAGCGCGCCCACGCCCGTGGCCACGCCCGCCTTGGCCACCGCGCCCGCGAGCTGCTTCGCCAGCATCCGGCCGATGCGGTCGTTCAGGTGCACCTGGGCCACGCGCGCCAGCGACGTCACCGTCACCGCCCGCTCCGACTGGCCCTCCACCGCCACGCGCACCGGCGGTGTGCCTCCCCGGTCGCGGTACACGGGCACGGAGATGAGCTCCCCGGAGTCGTTGTAGTCGCGCGACGTGGACATCTTCTCCGGCGACAGGCCGGCCTCCACCACCACGACGAGCTGCCCGTCCCCCGGGGCCAGCGGCGCATGCGCCACGTCCGGGAACTTCTGCGACAGCATGGCGTACGCGTCGTCGCGGCCCGTCTTCTTCGCCAGCCGCAAGAGGGGCTCCACCAGCCCGCCCAGCCGGGGCTCCAGCTCATACGCCTTCATGTAGTCGATGAAGGCCGAGTCCCATTCCCGCTGGTCCTCGTACAGCACGCCGCCCAGGTAGCGGGCGATGGCGAGCTGTTCGTACGGCTTCTTCTCCTCGGTGATCATCTTCTCGATGCGCTCGTTGACGCGGCGGACCTCCACGAGCGCGTCCTCGTCCCGGCCCAGCTCCGCGTAGTTGAGCGCCTGGAGGACGGAGATCATCAGCTTCTCGAAGTCCTCCCCCCGGTAGGCGCGGCGGCGCTCGTTGCTGAGCAGCACCCCGGCCTCCTCGCTCACGGAGGTGATGTCCAGCTCGCCGCTGAGCCGGTCCGCCTCCGCCAGGACCTTGGTGCTCTGCTCCCACTGGCCGGCCGCGTGCAGCACCATGCCCCGGTCGAGCAGCAACAGGAGCTGGTCGCGCTGGGGGGCGTCCTTCTCTTCGTCGTCCAGCTCCCGCAGGGCGCGCGGATAGTCGGAGGACTGGTACGCCGAGCGCGCGGACGCGGTGCGCGCCACGTAGTCGCTGGCGCAGCCGCTCAAGAGGCCCAGGGCGGCGATGAACAACAGGCCCCAGCGCGCTCCCGTCGGACGGACGGAAGCACGGGGGGCCCGCGAGGCGATGTCGGACACGTTGGACACGGAAGGCGACTACCAGCTCACGCCCTGCTTCTCGAACTTCTTGCGGATCTGCTTCTCGTCCGTCCAGGCGATGGTGCCCGTGCGCACGTCGTTCAGCTTCGCCGTCATCTTGTAATAGACGA
>SECN01000003.1 GCA_004173515.1 Myxococcaceae bacterium
AGCACGAGCACGCCCGCGGCGGCCGCGTCCTTGGTGAGCCGGGCCTTCTCGTCGAACTGCTGCACGGCCAGGTCGACCAGCTGCTCCAGCGCGCTGTTGAGGATCTCCGCGAAGAAGATGAGCAGCACGCAGAAGATGAGCGTGACCTTCTCCGCGAGTCCCAGCGGGATGCCGCTGCCCACCAGTCCGACGAGCACGCCGGAGATGAGGTGGACGCGCATGTTGCGCTGCCAGGCGACGGTGTGGATGAGGCCCGCCCACGCATGTCCGAACGAGGCGAACAGTCCGTTGCTGCGGCGGGAGGGAAACTGGGGGCGGTGTGGTGCAGGAACGGTCATCGGAGGGTGAAGGGTGCGGCAGGCTAGCACCCACCGGTCGGATTGCCGCTCCTGAGTGAACGGGTAAGGTCGGTCGCGTGATGCGAACGTCCTTTCCGTCCTGGTCGCGCCCGGTGGCGCTGGCCCTGCTGTGCACCTCCGTCCTCGCGCAGGCGCAGGGCACTCCACGAAGCTTCGAAGGGGATGACCTGGGCCTGGAGCCGCCGGGTGTTCACTATCTGCCAGCTCCGGGGCCCCGGGCGCACGAGCAGCGCCGGCTGTCCGCCTGGGAACCGCCGGTGGTGCGGCGGGAGGCGCGCGGCGCGAAGGGCGACGTGAAGACGGCCGGCGTGCCGCAGACGCGCCTGGGCGAAGGCGCGCTGTCCGGCAAGGTCATCTACCTGAGCCCCGGACACGGCTTCTACCGGGACAACGGGCTGAAGCGCTGGGCGACGCAGCGGGGCAACAGCTGGGGCGTGGTGGAGGACTTCATCTCCGCGGAGGTGGTGTCCCAGGAGCTGCTGCCGCTGCTGGTGGGCGCGGGCGCCACGGTGGTGCCGGTGCGCGAGACGGACCTGAACCCGCTGCTCGCCCTCGTGGATGACGGACAGACGGGCTACGCGGAGGCCGGCGACGCCGCGCGCTTCCACGCCTCCGAACAGAAGGGGTGGGGCGCGCCGCCCGTACCCATGGGCAACAACGTGGAGCCCTTCACGCTGGGCACCACGCGCACGCTGGACACGGCGGCCACCGTCACCGCGAGCGCGACGTGGACCCCGGACGTGCCGGCGGACGCGGCCTACAACGTCTACGTGTCGTACGGCGCGGACCCCACGCGCGCGCAGGACGCGCACTACGTCGTGAAGCACGCGGGCGGTGAGAGCCACTTCCGCGTGAACCAGCGCCGCCACGGCGGGACGTGGGTGCTGCTGGGCCACTTCTACTTCAAGGCGGGGCAGCACCCGGACTCGGGCGCGGTGGTGCTGGAGAATGACTCGGCGGCCGGCGCGGGCGCGACGCTGTCGGTGGACGCGGTGCGGCTGGGCGGCGGGCGTGGGCTGATGGGAGACGCGGCGCAGGGGCCGCTTCCGCGTCCGCGCTTCGAGGAGAGCGGGCGCTACCATGTGCAGTACAGCGGCGCGCCCTTCACCGTGTACGCCCCGACGGGGGCCAACGCGCTGTCCAACGAGCGCAACGCGGACGTGACGGCCCGGCCGCGCTTCGCCGCGTGGCTGCACGAGGAGGGCGAGGACGCCGTCTACGTCGCCTGGCACACCAACGCGTCCACGACGGGCAACGTGGTGGGCACGGAGGCATACGTCTACGGGCCGAACCCGGTGGACGGCACGCTCAACTTCACGGGCGTGAAGGACAGCGACGTGATGGCCAAGGCGCTGCTCGCGCAGATTGAAACGGACCTGAAGCGCGAGGTGGACCCCGCCTGGCGCGTGCGCACGCTGCGCTCGGCGAACCTGGGCGAGGTGAACCCCACGCACAACCCGGAGATGCCCAGCGTGCTGCTGGAGATGGCGTACCACGACAACACGGCGGACGCGGCGAAGCTCAAGGAGGCCCGCATGCGCCACGTGGCCGCGCGCGCCATCGTGCAGGGCCTCATCAAGTACTTCGCGGCGCGGGATGGCGCGGCGGTGCACCTTCCGCCGGAGGCTCCGGGCGCGGTGGTGGCGCGCAACGCGACGCCGGGCGCGGTGGAGGTGAAGTGGACCGCGCCGGTGCAGGTCGCCTCGGAGCAGGGCCGCGACGCCCCGACGGGCTACCGGCTCTACCAGAGCGCGGACGGGCGGGCCTGGGACGAGGGCACTGCGGTGCAGGCCGCCGAGGCCACCGTCACGCTGGCCGCCGGCACGCTGCGCTACTTCCGCGTCGCCGCGGTGAACGCGGGCGGCGAATCGTTCCCGTCCGCCACGGTGGCCGTGCGCGTGGGAGGCGCCCGGCAGGTCCTGCTCGTCAACGCGTACGAGCGGCTGGACGCGACGGTGGCCTGCGGCGAGACGCTGACGCCGTACGACCTGTCCGCCCCGCTGCGCGTCTACCTGGAGGCGATGAACGACGGCAGCTACCTGCGCCAGCACGGCGCGGCGTTCGCCCCGTCTGCGCTGGCCTTCGACAGCGCGACGGGCAACGCGGTGGCGGCGGGCCTCGTGTCCGTCTCCGGCTACCGGCTGGTGGACTGGTCCACCGGGCGCGGCGGGGTGGCCGGAGCGGGCCTCACCCGCGTCGAACAGGACGCCCTGCGCGCGTTCGTCACCGGGGGCGGACACCTGATGCTGTCCGGCAGCCGCACCGTGCACGCCCTCTCGACGGGCAGCGCGGAGGATCAGCTCTTCCTCACGGACATCCTTCAGGCGTCCCGCCTGATTGGCGCGACGCTCCCCCGGGTGGAGGGCTCGGCGGGCGGCTTCCTCTCGGACCTGGCCGCCACGGCGCTGGACGACGGGACGCTCGGGGCCTATCCGGTGGGCGTCACCGACGTGCTGGCGCCGACGGGCGGGGGCAGGGACGTGCTGCGCTACGCCGGGACGGCCTACGGTGCGGCGCTGGTGTCGTCCGCCACGACGCCGGCGGGGCAGGTGCTGGTGCTGGGCTTCCCCTTCGAGGGCCTCGCGTCGAACCGGGAGCGGGCGCGGCTGGCGGGGGCGTTCCTCTTGAAGACGGGACTGGCGCTTCAACTGCCGCCCCTGCCGGACGCGGACGTGACGCCGGCGGTGAGCCCCCGGCCGCTGACGTCCTGCGTGGAGGTCCAGGAGCGCAACCCGCATCCTCCCGTGGACCCGCCCGTGGACCCTCCCCCTCCCGAACCGACGGTGGTTCCGTTGCTGCCAAACGAATATTTCGGCAAGGCGGACACCGGCTGTGGGTGCGGGGCGGCGGAGGCGGGAACGGCCTCCGGGCTCTGGGTGTTGGTCGGGGTGATTGTTCAGCTCCGGCGTGCGCGCGCGAAGGCCCACGCGAAGCGTTGACTCGGCGGGGGCGCCTGCCTACGGTCGCCCGCCTTCTTTACGAGACTCATGACGGGTGGGCCTTGAGGGCCCACTCCTGCTGACCAGGAGAACGGACATCATGGCCACCAAGATCGCCATCAACGGCTTTGGACGTATCGGTCGCTGCATCCTTCGCGCCGCGCTCAGCCGCAAGGAAGACCTGGAGATCGTCGCCATCAACGATCTCGACAAGCCCTCGGCGCTGGCCCACCTGTTCAAGTACGACTCCGTGCACCGCACGTGGCCGGGTGAGGTCAAGGCGACGGACAAGGGCATCGTGGTGGACGGGCGGGAGATCGCCGTCACCGCGGAGAAGGACCCCACGGCGCTGCCCTGGAAGTCCATGGACGTGGACGTGGTGCTGGAGTGCACGGGCCGCTTCACCGGCCGCGAGGGCGCGGAGAAGCACCTCAAGGCGGGCGCGAAGAAGGTCATCATCTCCGCGCCGGCCAAGGGCCCGGACCTGACCATCGCGTACGGCATCAACCACGACCAGTACGACCCGAAGAAGCACCACATCGTGTCCAACGCCTCGTGCACCACCAACTGCCTGGCGCCCATCGCCAAGGTGCTGGTGGACAACTTCGGCATCGAGGAGGTGCTCCCCGTGCTCAAGGGCAAGATGCACGGCCTGTCGGTGCGCGTCCCCACCCCGAACGTGTCACTGGTGGACCTGACGGTGAACACCACCAAGAAGGTCACCGCGGAAGAGGTCATCGAGGCGTTCCGCAAGGCGGCGGCCACGCAGCTCAAGGGCGTGCTGGAGTTCAGCGACGCGCAGACGGTGTCGGTGGACTACAACGGCAACCCGCACTCGGCCATCTTCGACGCCACCAACTGCTTCGTGATGGGCGACAACCTGCTCAAGGTCATGGCCTGGTACGACAACGAGTGGGGCTTCTCCAACCGCATGGTCGACACGGCGAAGTTCCTCGTGTCCAAGGGCCTGTAGTCGTCAGGCACGGCTTCGCATTCCGGCATCCGTGAAGCGCTTCCCACCATCAAGCGCGCGCTGGAGATGGGCGGAAAGGTCATCCTGGCGTCCCACCTCGGTCGGCCCAAGGGCCCGGATCCGAAGCTGTCGCTGGAGCCGGTCGCCGCGGAGCTCGTGAAGCTCCTGGGCGGCAAGCACGAGGTCATCCTCACGGACGACTGCGTGGGCGACGGCGTGAAGAAGCAGGTGAAGGAGCTGAAGGAAGGGCAGGTCGTCCTGCTGGAGAACCTGCGCTTCCACAAGGAGGAGGAAGCCAACGACGAGGCGTTCTCGCGCGAGCTGGCGGCGCTGGCGGACGTCTACGTCAACGACGCGTTCGGCACGGCGCACCGCGCGCACGCGTCCACGGCGGGCATGGTGCCGTTCGTGAAGGAGAAGGCGGCCGGCTTCCTGATGCGCAAGGAGATCGAGTACCTGGGCGACAAGGTGCTCAAGAACCCCGCGAAGCCCTTCGTGGCCATCCTGGGCGGCTCCAAGGTGAGCGACAAGATCAAGGTCATCGAGAGCCTGCTGCCCAAGGTGGACGCGCTGCTCATCGGCGGCGCGATGGCGTACACCTTCCTCAAGGCGCAGGGCATCGAGGTGGGCAAGAGCCGGGTGGAAGAGGGCGACAAGCTGGCGCTGGCGGCGAAGCTGCTGGACACGGCGAAGCGGCTGAAGACGCCGCTGGTGCTGCCCATCGACCACATCGTCGGCACGGGGCCCACGGCGGACAGCGTGGCCAAGGAGACGCCCGACCAGGTCATCCCGGCGGACATGATGGGCCTGGACATCGGGCCCAAGACGCGCGCGATGTTCACGCAGCGCATCCGCGACGCGAAGACCGTGGTGTGGAACGGGCCCATGGGCGTCTTCGAGGTGGCGAAGTTCGCGGAAGGCACGAAGTCGGTGGCGGTGGCCATGTCCATCAACACGCAGGCCACGACGGTCATCGGCGGTGGCGACAGCGCGGCGGCGGTGGAGCAGATGGGCTACGCGGACAAGATGAGCCACGTGTCCACGGGCGGCGGGGCGTCGCTGGAGTTCCTGGAGGGCAAGGAGCTGCCGGGCATCAAGGCGCTGGAGACGAAGTAGGCGGCAACGCACCCGCAGTTCCTCAAACGCTCGGTACCGGGGGAGACACCATGACGGCCCACGCTCGTCGAAAGATCGTCGCTGGCAACTGGAAGATGAACAAGACGGTGCCGGAGGCGCTCGCGCTGGTGCGGGAGCTTCGCGGCGCGGTGGCGGCGCTGGGCGACGCGGTGGAGGTGGTGATCGCGCCCCCGTTCGTGGCGTTGCAGCCCCTGCACATCGCGCTGGAGGGCGCGCCCATCCAACTGGCGGCGCAGAACTGCCACTGGGAGGCGTCCGGCGCGTTCACCGGGGAGATCTCTGCGGGGATGCTGGTGGAGCTGGGGTGCGCCTACGTCATCGTGGGGCACTCGGAGCGCCGGCAGTTCTTCGGGGAGACGGACGCCACGGTGAACAAGCGGGCGAAGGCCGTGAAGGCCGCGGGCATGACGCCCATCATCTGCGTGGGCGAGACGCTGGCCGAGCGCGAGGCGAACCAGACGCTCCAGGTGGTGGAGCGTCAGGTGCGCGGGGCGCTGGAGGGCTTCACGGCGGCGGACGTGGCGACGTTCGTGATGGCGTACGAGCCGGTGTGGGCCATCGGGACGGGCCGCACGGCGACGACGGCGCAGGCGCAGGAGGTCCACGCGGCGATCCGGGGCCTGCTCTCCCGGCTGTACGACGAGGGGACGGCGGGGCGGGTGCGCATCCAGTACGGCGGCAGCGTGAAGCCGGACAACGCGGCGGAGCTGCTGGGCCAGCCGGACGTGGACGGGGCGCTGGTGGGGGGAGCGAGCCTCAAGGCGGCCGACTTCGTGGCCATCGTGAAGGCGGCGGGCTAAAGGAAGATTCCCTTTTGGAAGTTGTCACCCGTTGACCACATTGTGTAGGGTGCGCCCTCTTTCCACGGAGCGTCTGGAAGCGCCATGCTGACTTTCTTTACGATCGTGCACGTCCTGCTCTGCGTGTTCATGATCTTCGTCATCTTGCTACAGCCGGGGAAGGACGCCGGCATGGGTTCCGCCCTGGGTGGCGGCGCCGCGACGAGTGCCTTCGGTGGGCGCGGAGCGGTGACCTTCCTGAGCAAGCTGACGGGCATCTGCGCCGGCTTGTTCTTCCTGACGTCGCTGGGCCTGTCGTTCGTGGGCCTGCGCGGTTCCGTGGCGGCGGGGGGCTCGGTCGCATCGCCTCCTCCGGCGGCCACGGCACCTGCGACGCCGGGTGCGGCACCCGCGACGGGTGCGGCTCCGGCGACGACGCCAGCGCCCGCGGTTCCGGGCAGTGTCGAGCAGGAGCGCACGGCGACCCCGCCGGCCGAGGGCCAGCCGGCTCCCGCGCCGACGACGCCCGCGCCGTAGTCGTCAGTTCGTTTCAGGCTCGCGCGTCGGTGATTTTGTCGTTGCGCGAGTCAGCGGGGTTCGGTACATGAGCCCCGCGAGCAAGCCCAGGTGGTGGAATTGGTAGACACACCATCTTGAGGTGGTGGCGCCGTGAGGCGTGCGGGTTCGAGTCCCGCCCTGGGCACTCCGAAGAGAAGCCTCCGAATCGAAAGATTCGGGGGCTTTTTTCGTTTCGGGGGTTGGGCATCTGGGATGCGGACCTTCATCCACTGACCATCAATGCCGCCAGGAGGAAGCGCGGTGAGAGGGCGACGCCACTAGAGTGAGTCGTCCCATGGTCCGCTCGTTCCAGATCATCTGTGACCCAAACCCGTTCTGTTACGGAGCCATCTCCGCGCTTCGGGCGCTGGCGTGTCATCTGCCGGAGGCTTCGTTCACGGTGCTGGCTACCGGGCCGGTGCGGGAGCAATGCGATCCTGCGACGTTCGACCGGGTTCTCCCTTGTGACGTGAAGGATCCCGCCTCGGTGCGCCAGCATGCTTCCATCCTGGCAGCCGCCGACCTGTATCTCGCCGTTTCCAACAACACCAACATCGGCCTCGTGCAGGAACTGAAGCTACCCCTGGTTTTTGTCGACATCCTGTTCTGGATGAAGCGACGGATCACTCCCGCCATGCGGCATGCAGGTGGCTACATCATCGAGAACTTTCCAGGGGTGGATGAAGCTCTCGAACGCTATGGCCGGGGAATGGTCGCACCGAAGGTCGTGGGGCCGCTCATCGCTCGCCCTGTTCTCCGACAGCGTCAGCGTGCCTCGGCTCATCTCCTGGTGAACTACGGCGGCGCCCACTCTCCGGACATCGTCCCTGGGAAGAACACACGCTATCCGTCTTCCATGACGCGCCTGCTGCGGGAGGTACTGCCTTTCGCAGGGCCGGGCTTCGAGGCCGTGACTGTCGCGACTGGAGCGAAGGCCGTTGCACGCATCCGGGAAGAAGGTGCCGATGGCGGCCTGCGGGTGGAGACCTTGCCCCAGGATGAGTATCTGGCCGTGCTGGCCTCCTCCAGTCAGTTGCTGACCTCGCCGGGACTGAATGCGCCCTTCGAGGGTTTCGCGTTGGGTATCCCCACCAGCTTTCTCCCTCCCCAAAATCTCACGCAGGTCTGTCAGCTCGCCGTCTACCAGGAGCACGGGCTGGCACCTCGAGGCCTGAACCTCACGGAGCTGTACCCGGAGCACCCCATTGCTCCATTGCTTCCGGAGGCCGAGGGAACGGCCCGGCTGCTGGATTTGGTGGCTCGCTTCGATGCCGACTCCAAGGCTCGGGCGTTGGTGCGCGAGCAGGTGGTGGCGCAACTCAACCGAAGCCCCTCGGAGCTTGTGAAACACGTAGCGGCCCAGGAGGCCTTCCTGCGGAGACTCGGTCCTCCAGGCGGGGCGGCAGCGGCCGAAGAGGTTCGGAGGGTACTTGCGGCCCAGCGACCTGGGCAGGGCGCGCGCCGGTGAGTGACTGCACGCTCTCCGTCATCATCCCAACACGACATCGTCCGGACCTCCTGCGGCAAGCCCTGACCTGTGTGGAGGCTCAGACCCGTTGTCCCGACGAGGTCCTCGTCATTGATGATGGAGACGCGCCTCAACCCGTCATTCCTGGCGCAGGGGTGCGGTGGGTTCGTCACGAAGCGCCTCACGGAGCAGCGCGTGCCCGCAACCTGGGCGCTTTGCTGGCGCAGGGACGGTTCCTTGCCTTCCTTGATGATGACGACACCTGGGACCCGGCCTACCTGGCCGAGGCCGAACACCTGGTTCTCACCGAGCGGCTGGAACTGGTGCTCACCGCCTTCCTCAAGGTCCGACACCAAGAGGGCGCGCAAGAGGTGGTGCCGGAGAAGGTTCCGCCGGCCTACCTTCATCCGGACGACTTCCTGGTTCGCAATCCAGGGCTCAGGGGGTCGAACCTGTTCATCTCCCGAGCGACGTTCCTACAGTCGGGAGGTTTTGATCCGGCCCTGCCTTCTTTCCACGACATGGATCTCGGCATCCGGCTGGCCGCTCTTCCAGGGCTTCGGTATGGACGCAACACGCGACCTCGGGTGCATTTCCACGTCCATCCGGAACTCCGCTTGTCCACCGCGGGCTCGCCCACCAATGTGGCCGGAATACGGGCATTTCTCGCCAAGCACGCTGGGATCATGGGCCCCGAGCGAGTGTCTGCCTTCAGGGAGCGCGCGCGACGGTTGTTCGGGGTGGATCCATGAAACGTCTATCGTGGCTGGTGGGACCTCCTGCGGCGGGCAAGACGACCTGGGCGCTGGGCCTCCAGGCTCTTTTTCCTGCCCCACGTGTCCTGGAACTCGCGCAGATGCTCCATCCATTGGTCGACCCCATGAAGCAGCGGCAGGGAATGATGCAAGCCAAGTCCCTGGTGATGCAGGCCATCCGGAGGGTGGAGTTGGATCCCGCCAATGACGGGCTGCCTCCGCTGGTTGTCATCATGGCGATGGTGGACGAAAAGACCCTGTTTCCCCTCTCCCAGGATGAAGAGGTCTTGCTGATGCTTCCTCCGAAAGATGTCTGGGAGCGCCGGTTCCTGGGCCGTCTTCCCTTTCACATGCCCGGGAGTCGCCCCATGCAACTGGATGATGCCCTCCGTTGGTATGAAGAACATGCCCGGTGGCAGGCGCTAGGCCTACCGGTCACGTTGCTGACAGGGGAGTCTCCTCCGGGGTAGCTCCGTCCGCGTTCACCCGTCGCGCCACCAGGACTCTTCGCGCTCGGCATACCAGGCCACTGTCCGTCGAATCCCTTGTCCAAAGGTCACGCTCGGGGTCCAACCCAGGTCCCGCGCTGCTGCCGTGCCATCGGCCTGACTGTGCCGCGTATCCCCCCGGCGCCAGGGCTCGTAGCGCGGAGGCTGATTGCGCTTCAAGAGGGTAGCGATTGCTTCGTGGAGCGCCTGAACGGAGATCCGTCCCCCAGCGGCGATGTTGTACACGTTTCCGAAACAAGCCTCCCCCGCGACCAATGCCCTCAGGTTCGCTTCGACCACGTTCTCCACATAGCTGAAGTCGCGCGTCTGCTCCCCATCTCCATGGATGATGCATTCGCCTCCGCGCAGGTTGGCTTCGATGAAGCGGGGAACGACCGCCGCATAGGGAGAATGGGGCCTCTGCCGTGGACCAAAGACATTGAAGAAGCGCAGGCCTACCGTTGGCAGTCCGAACCCGCGCGTCCATGCCTGGGCGAGTTGCTCCAGAGCCGCCTTGGTCGCCGCGTAGGGGCTGCCCGCGGCCATCGGTTGGTCCTCCCGCTTCGGCAGTGTCAGGGACGCTCCATATACGGAACTGCTGCTTGCGTAGACGACCCGTGACACGCCGGCGGCCCGCGCGGCCTCCAGCACGTTGAGGGAGCCCAGCACGTTGACGTCGACCACCGACCTGGGGTCGTGCAGCGAGCGCTGCACGGAGTTGAGAGCCGCCAGGTGCACCACGGCCTCGCAGTGACGCATACCCTTGGCGCACAACTCCGGGTCGAGGATCGAGCCCACGAGGATCTCCAGGTGAGGTTCACGCGCTGGGAGGTTGTCCATTCGCCCCGTTGACAGGTCATCGAGGACGACGACTTCGCGCCCTTCACGGAGCAGGGCTTCAACCACGTGGGAGCCGATGAATCCGGCGCCACCGGTCACAAGCACGCACCTTGTCATGTCCGTATCACCGGGAGTCTGTGGGCGAGGGCCAGGACTTCGCGAGCATCGGACGCTGGCACCCGCGAGGGGCGTTTCAAACGGCGCCCTCTCTTGAAACAGCAGGGAAGGCGACCCGTGGATGCCAGGGCGTCACGAACTCCCGGGGCAATCGGAAGAGGGCTGACTCGCGCGTGATGGCTCCCGGAACGCAGGTGAGGGCACACGTGGCACCTGCCTGCGCGACGCGCTGTTCGGTGGCCGAATCAAAGGCGCCATCCGGATATGCGAACGGCGCAGGATGCCCACCCGACAGTCTCCCAACCCAAGCCAGGGCATTGGAGATCTCCAACATTGCCTCGGCATTGCTCAAGAACGGCAAGTGCTGATGGCTCATCCCGTGCCCGCCAAGAAGATGCCCAGCCGACGCCAATCCCGCAAACTCACGCTCCGAGGGGTAGAGCGTTTTTGCCAGCCCATCAGGCATCTCGAGGTGCAGTGCCTGGGCCAGCCCCCGAAGGACCTCTCGGACCTGGGCACGCTCGCCCCGCACCACGAAGCGCTTCAGCGCGCCGGTCACCAATGTACTCTTGCCCTCTTGGCTCTCGAGGGAGCCCTGCACCAGGGCGCCATCGGGCAGTTGACACTCGAAGCGTGGGCGTTCTGCATGGTCGAGCAGCCAGTAGAAGACATCCACCGGATGGGCCTCCTTCGCCTCTGCGAGGAACGCCGGGCAGGCGAAGAACGTCGCGCGGTGTCCCCGCTCCTTGAGTCGGGGGGCGACAAACTCTCCCCACTCGAGGTAACCATCATCGAAGGTGAGCACCTGCCCTGGCGGGGGTGGCTCTCCGCGAACGAGTGCATCCACCACTTCATCAAGCGTTCGGAAGGGGCCGGTCTCCAGCACCTGGCTGAATTCTTCTGGCGTGAGTGCCGTTCCACGCAGCCGGTAGCAGGACGGCAGACCGAACGCCGTCGGCTGGTTCGGCATCACCCGATGCAGCATGAGCACGTGGGTCATCGTTCCTGCCTTGTCACGACGCCAGGGCTTGGGGGGTGTGGCGACTTCGGTAGCACCTTCGCGGCGCGAAGCAGCCCCTTGGCTTCGCATGAGGCTGCCGCGTTCTCGGCGGTCTGTTTCCGGCGCACGCTCATCTCAGGTCTCCAATGGTACGATGCTATAGATTTTGGAGTGCCGTTCTTCGTCAGTGAGATCGACGCGCGCGAGCAGGCGTCCTTCGGCGAGATCCAACAACAGCAACGAAGTCTCCGTGCCTTCTGGATCTCGATTCGCCCAGTGATAGCGAGGCATTCGATTTTGTCGGAGCTCTGTGAGTCCCACGACGAGCAGGCGGCCATTCGTCCACAATCCGCGGCACCAGCCCGCATGACCCGTCTCGAAGACGGAGCGTCGCAACCTGGCCTCTCCCGTGACCCGGCCATCCCTCATGGGGGCGGTGTGCACCCGCCCGTCGATGGTCGTCAGCCAGAACGTGTCGGCGGAGAGGAAGCCGTCGTGGGGATTCATCCCGACCAGGGTCAGCACCGTCTCGAATGTGCGGAGATCGCGCACCGTGCCATCGTAAAGACAGGTGACCAGAGTCTGCGTCAAGGTCGGGCAGACGTGGTTTGGATGGAGGTGGTCTGGAACCTTGAGTCGGGCAAAGGGTGCGCCTCCCCGCTGGGCCCCGAGATCATGATAGCCATCCCCTGGCCGCGGTGAGGGCCACTGAGTGGGTGCCTCGCCGCTCCAACCAGTGTTCAACACCTCATCCCAATGTGCCGGATCCTGTCCTGCCATCCTCCGATGGTTCGCCCAGGTCGGCAGCAGGGCATGCGAGCCGATGAAGCGCCCCTCCAGGCTGAGGAGGTCCACGGCATCGAGACCGGTATTGGCGATGTACAAACGTCCTGACGACTCGGCGACGTGATGGATGTCATTGAAGCTTGGCTGGTGCAACACCCCCGAAATTTCAGCGCGCGGCAGGTCTACGCGGACAACGGCACAGTGCGCGGCGACGTAGAGGTGACCATCACTTGCCCTGCACCCGCCCGCGAAGCCCTTGCGTGGCACATGCAGGTGCTCCGGGGGGATCCAACGGATGAATGGCTCCGCCCGCTCACTTTCCAGGTCGACATGCCAGACAACCCCTTCGCCGGAGGAATCATAGTACCCGCCGGTGACGAGAAATTTCAGCCCCATGTCGTCCTCCAGATCGGCAGGATCGAGACCACGTGGCGCGCGAAGTCCGCCAGTCGTTCGGGCAGCGATGGATCTGCGAGTGCGTCCACTGCGCCCGCGAGCAGTTCCACCTGCTCTAACGCTACAACGCAGGCACGGGCCGTCGTAGCATCTGCCTCGTCGCGCCACCACCAGGCCTCGGGACGGAGCAGTGCGCGTCGGGCCTGCTCTGCCTCCCGCCGCAAGCCTTCCCGTCCGTGGGCGAGCAGGTCGCGCCGTGAAGACACCTCTTGCTCGGCAGCGAGAGGCTTCTCGGGGGACTCGCGTTCAAGGAGCCTTGCGAGCACCACGCCTCGCTCCTGGCCTTCCACGAAATTCCGAAGCGCGACGAGGTCTGGTTGATGTGTGGCGAGCGGTGAGTTCCCATCTCCGTCGCGGCGACCGTGGAGCAGGTCCAGCTCCGCTTGAACAAGGCGGAGCAGGGGCTCGCGCGCCAGAAGGTGGGCCCAGAGCGTGTCGGCACGTCGAGTCATCACTCCATCCTCGCCACGGAGCACGGGGTATGGGGCCGCCACAAGCGCGTCCAGATCGAGGAACAGCGTGTTGCCTCCTCGGTGACGGCTCGGTGCCAGGGTTTCCACCGGCTGGTAGAGCAAGGGGCGGGTGATCTGCTGCCCGTGAGGCACCTGGGTGAACGCCACACAGAGAGTTCGGAAGGCGTCTCGCACCCGCCAGGGCGCACGTCCCGGAGGCGTCCAGGCAAAGACAGTCCGGAGGTGATCCGCCGAGCCTCGGGCATGGTCGTAGTAGTAGTCGGGTAGGTGGCGAGGCCCTGGTTCGGGAGACCAGGTTGTGTCGGGCTCTCGTTCCGCCAGTTCCTGGAGGTTGCCGGCCAGGTCATGCACCTGGACGCGGAGGGTCGCATAGCCCGGAATGGGAGGAGCCCCAGTGCAGGTGCCAAGCGCGACGGATACCTCGGGGTGGTGTGTCCAGAGCGTTTCGACCCGGTCGAGCAGGTCCTTCACGGGTTCATCCAAGAACCCTTCGGATGTGCCCCGAAGCCTTCGGAAGGACAGGTCGTCGTCCAGCATCCAGACGGCCACTGGCCCTCGGCCATCGCCTGGGTGAGGCAGCCCGAGAACGCCCGTGCGTAGGTGCTCATGCAGGAGGGATGTCTGCAGAGTGCGGGAGGCGCCAATGGGGAGCGGTACATCGAGGCCGAAGGGGAGCAGGCCGCACTGCTGGGATGGGGCGAGGCGCTCAAGTTCGTCCCGTGCTTTCAGGCGGGTGACTTGAAGCCCCTTGCCCCGGGACCTCTCAATGATTCCTTCGAGCGCTGCTTCGCGCTCCCGTTCGCGTCCTTGCCCGTTGTCGAGGATGAGCACCCCCACCGAACCCTCCTCACGAGTGCCGAGGTTCCCAATAAGGGACTGGAGCAACTCGTCGGCGCTTTCGGCCCTGTCCGTGACGGCCAGTGACACGATGACGCGCAAGGGGGGGTGGGAATGCCGGACTCCCTCCAAGAGGTCGGGCACGCGCCGCCGCAATGCATGGAGGGCTTGTTGGATCAATGGCTCGGGCAGCCCGAAGGTGATGTGCAGCAACTCGGCCATGGCCTCCCATCCATGCACCGGACGCGTGCTTGCGAATCCGCCCGCGAAACGTTGGTAGCTGCCATCCTGGACCGAAGCCAGGGCCCAATGGCTCAGCCGGACTGCTCGGAGGGAAGGACTGGTATTGGGGTGGGAGAACGCGTCGTGCGAACGGGGCTCCGGCGTGAGGCGATAGAGGGTCTCCCACGGTCCATGGGGCAGAGCGCGCCGCAGCCGGTGTCCCTCGTGCCCATCCTGTTCGAAGCGGAAGGTTGTTCCGTAAGCAGTAAAGTCCAACCCTGCTCCGTCCAGCGGGAGCGGATGCATGCAGGGATGCCCACTTCCGACATCGACGACGAATCTTCCTTCTGGCAGGCGGACGACCCCGACGACGTGGTCGCCGGTTTCGCGAATTGTGGCTCCCGCGAGCCACGCCTCAAAGCCCAGGGTTCGAAGGAGCGCGACGAAAGGAGTCGTCAGCAGGTGGCATGTGCCGCCAATCCCGGCGAGGTTGCCTTCCACCGCTGCCTCGACCGGAGGAACTCCGGGAACATTTGCTTCTTCGTCCAGCAGGGCGAGGTTGTGGAACGGCAGCGCGCGTAGATGGGCCCGCAGCAGGCACGACAGTCCATTGGCATCCAGCGAGACACCGGGGTTGCCAAGTCGCGCGAGGTACGCTCGTACTGTCTCTGGTCTGAGTCGGGGCAACATCAGGCCCCCCAAGAGGGAAGCTGCTTGAGCCACTGGAACACCGTCCGCAACTCCTCGGCATGGAGCGGGAAGGTCCACAGGGGAACTGACTCATTCGCGTCATGGATGCGGGAGTGCGAGTCATTGACTCCTAGCGCGAAATAGCGAGCACCCACCGGCAGGTTCTGATTGAAGGGGCATCCACCGAAAACCGCCGCTTTGTTGAGTCCACGCACCTCCAGTCGAGCGTGAATCCCCCAGCGTCCTGCGAGCTGACCCAGACTGTCGATCAGGGCCTGCAGCGCTACATCGGGGGGCTCGCTTCCCGTTCGTTCCGTGCCGATCTTGCGAGCGATGAGCCGGAGCGTTCCGTCCTCATGGTCGTGGTATCCGGTCTCGTCCAGCCAGAGGTCGGCTTCGATTCCTGGCAGTCGCGTGCCCATGATTCGGCGGGCCGCCGATGAGCCGGTTTCTTCTTCACCCTGGATGAACCAGGTGAGCGCTGGGGTGTCCTCGATGAGGCCCAATGCTACGAGGCGGGCAGTGAGAGCACCCTTGTTGTCACTCACACCCTTGCCCCACCAGCGCCCGTTCCTTTCGAACAACACAGGAGGTGGGGTGGCGCCATCGTGTGCTCCATGAGGATAGGAGGTCACATCATAGTGGCCGTACATCACGACATGCCCGCCCATGCCTCGGGCTGGCCGGTGTGCTTCGAGCAGCGCCGGAGCTTTATCGATGGGCCGATGCAATTGGCAATCGAAACCCAGCGCCGAGAGGCGTCCTTCGAGCCACCTCGTGCACGCCTCGTGATCCGCGCCCTCGGGACTCGTATCGAATGAAAGCAGTCTCGCCAGCGTCTCCCGCGTTCCAGGGAGGAGCCGCTCCAGCTCCAGCTCGACCGAGGCTTCGTCGGTGAGAATGAATCCTTTCTCGGACTGGCTCTCTCGCATGCCCCTCCTCCCGTGGCCGGGCATTGGGGACGCTCGCGCCACGGACCGGGCGGCAGTATAGCCTCGTGACTCCTGGCATCTGCCGCTCTCGGCACTACTGCTTCAGCACCCTGGCCCTGCCAGGTGTCAGCCCTTGTCGCCGTAATACCCACGGCGGATGGACTTTTTCTTCAGGCCCTTCACGAAGCCCTTGGCCAGTGACGGCACGAGCACGGGACCAATCCGTCCCAGCATCGAATAGGTCCACCACCACAGGTTCGTGGAGATGGAGGCCTCCGTGGTGAGCACCCGGTGCCACCAGCCGTAAGGGACGTAGAGGATCTCCCCGGCCTCCAGCGTGAAGTCGTAGTCCGGCGTCACGCCGTTGGGCAGCACGTCCGGGTCTCCGCCGCCGGGCACTAGGTCGTACTCGCTGACCACGGACCAGACGAAGTCCAGCTTCCGGGGGCGCAACTGCGCGTCCCTCGCCGGGGAGTAGAGCTGCCACTGCTTGCTGCCGACAATCTGGGCGTGCAGGTTGTGCGCGCGATCCAGGTGCAGCTGCGTGAAGGAGCCCTTGGGTCCCATGAAGAAGAGCTGCTCCGTTAGGCGCTTCTGCGAGGCATAGTTCGGAAAGCGCAGGTCGCCCAGCAGCTCCGGGAGGACGGCGTACATGTCCTTGCCGATGAGGTAGCCCACCTCCGGCTCGTTCCGGGCCTTCAGCGCGTCCACGTACTCGCGCAGCTTCACCTTCTTCACCGTGCCGGTGCGCTTCACGGAGGTCTTGTCTCCGTGCGCGTACTTGAGCCACTCCACCGTCACTTCCTTGTCGCCGTGCGCGTCGCGGAAGTAGTCGAACGTCCACTTCGCCGTGGAGGGCCAGTCCTTCATGGCGTCCACGAAGATGACCGGCTTATCCAGGCCGCCGATGCTGGCGTAGAACTCCTGGCGGGACATCATCGGGATGCGCTCGGGCGCTTGCGGCTCGGGGCGCTTCATCGCGGCACTGGTGCTCATGGGGGCTCCCGGCCTTTCTCAGGCTTCCTGCGGCGCGGCGGCCTTCTTCAGCCGCTCGAAGTTGTTGTCGATGCCGTGGCGCACGTCCGCGAGCATGTGCACCTCGAACTCCTGGTAGGGGAACGAGGGCCACTCGCGCAGCCGCGTCAACAGGGCCTCGTGCGACTCCGCATTGAGGATGCACATGCCCATCTTGGGCAGCACGTAGTACGCGCAGTCCATGGTGCCATCCATCAGCCGCGCGCCGACCCAGTCGCGCACGTCGCGGTTGAGGGCGACCGGATCCGGGGGCTGCGGGCCGCTCTGACGATCCTTGGCGAAGATGAGGAACTTCATCGCTGCTGACTCCTTGAGGTGAGAAAGGGGGAAGGGCGCTTCAGGCGGCCCGGGCTGAACCCGCGGTGCTCGCGAGCGCGCGGCGCAGGGTCTGCAAGAGTCCCCGGGGCGTGTCCCGGAGGAAGAAGTGGTCGCCCAGGAACGAGCGCGCCGTGAACGGACCGCGCGTCTGCTCGCGCCAGCCCTCCAGGTGGTGTTCCTGCACGTAGTCCTCGCTGCCGCGGAACGCGGACACCGGGCACTCCAGTGGTGCCTCCTCGGTGTACTGGTAGCTTTCGCAGACGGCCGTGTCCGCCAGCAGCGACGGCAGGACCAGCTGCTTCAGCTCCTCACCCATCGACTCGGGGATGCCCCGCTCGGTGAGCAGGGCCCGTACCACTTCCGGATCCGCTTCATGCGTCCTGGCCTTGGGCGGCGTACCCGTCAGCAATTGCGGCGCGGTGTAGCTGGCGAGGAACAGGTGCATCGGCGCGGGGAGCCCGTGGCGGCGCAGCGCCCGGGCCAGTTCGAAGGACAGGAGCGCGCCCATGCTGTGCCCGAACAGGGCGAAGGGTTTGTCCTGTCGCGCCCGCACCACGTCCACCAGTGGCTCCACCAGCGCGGGCACCTCCGTGAGGGGCGTCTCGCGCAGGCGGTTCTCCCGGCCCGGAAGCTGGACGGGGAGCACCTCCACGTCGGGCGCCAGGTGCGGGGCCCACGTGCGGAACAGCGAGGCCCCTCCGCCCGCGTGCGGCAGGCAGAACAGGCGCACGCGCGCCTCCGGCCTGGGCGTGTGGTGGGAGAGCCAGGACTCGGTGGCGTTCGGGATGGGCTCCATTGTGGGTCTCATGAGGGGGGACGGTTCAGGGGGCGCCGAGGACGCGGCGGTAGAGGGCGATGTTGGCGGTGATCATCCGCTCCAGGCCGAAGAGGTCGGCCACGCGGCGCTGACCGGCTTCGCCCAGTTGCCGCGCCCGTGTCGGGTCATCGAGCAGGGCGAGCGTGGCGTTGGCGAGCTCACCGACGTCCACCTCGTGCAACTCGCTGCCGGACACAGGGCGGACGGGGACGTGGAGGCCGGCCTCGCCGTGCTGAAGGATCTCCGACAACCCTCCGACGTCGGTGGCCACCAGCGGGACGCCGGAAGCCATGGTCTCGATGGCGGTGTAGCCGAAGGGCTCGTAGATGGAAGGCACCACCGCCACGTCCGCTATGCGGTGCAGGAGTGCCAACTGCGTGCGCGGCAGCTTGCCCAGCAGCTTGATGCGGCCGAGCAGGGGCGCGTACTGCTCGCGCAGTCGGTGGACCATCTGCGTGGACTCGCGCGAGTCCGTGCCGCCCGCGAGCAGGTAGACGGTGTCCGGCCTCGCGGCGAGCACGCGCTCGGCGGAGGCGAAGAGCGCGGGGATGCCCTTCATCGGGTGGAGCCGGCCGGTGTACAGGACGACGCGCGTCTCTGGCCCCGCCACCGTGGCGCGCAGCTTCGCGAAGGCCTTCGCTCCGTGCGGGGACTTCATGAAGGGCTCCAGCTCCATCGCGCAGTGGATGGTGTGGAGCTTCTCCGCGGGCAGGCGGCACTGCTCGCGGATGAGCGTGCTCATGGAGGCGCTCACGGAGACGACGTGCGTGCCACCGTCGTAGAAGCTGCGCTCCTGCTCGACGATCTCCGGATCCGGCTGCTGCCCCCACCACCGCTCCACGGGCTCGGAGATGTAGTGGCTGGTTCCGATGACGGGCACGCCGGATTCACGGCCCAACCGACGCGCGGCTTCGTGTGTATGCCATTGGTGGAAGTGCAGGAGGTCCGGCTTCTCCTCCGCGATGCGCGCGCGGCCGTACTGGTACAGGTCCTCGTTGAAGGCGCGGATGCCCTGCACCAGCGTCAGGTGCGCCGCCTTGGCGAAGCTCGCCTTGCCGGGGGGCACCATGTGCACCGACACCCCGTTGGGCTGGCGCACGATGTTGGCTTCCCCAGGCGTATAGGACAGCACCGTCACGCGGTGGCCGGAGCGCGCGAGCCCATTGGCCAGCTCATAGACATACGTGCCGACGCCGCCCGCGATGTTGGGCGTGTACTCCATGGCCAGGATGAGCACATGGAGCGGCCGGCCCGTGCTGGAGGTCTGGACGGCGACACCGGCAGGCGCTTCCGGGGGCCTGACCAGGGATTGCGACTCCTGGAGCGCCGCCAACGCGCGCACCAGGGCGTCCTTCTGCGCGTCTTCGTCTCGGGGCTCCTGGGCCACGCCCAGGTTGTTCAGCAGCGCCGAGAGCTGGCTGGCGGTGGGTGCCTCGAACAGCGATTGGAGCGGCACCGTCACGCCGAAGGTGTCGCGCAACCGCCCGACGACGGCGGTGGCGAGCAGCGAGTGGCCCCCCAGGTCGAAGAAGCTGTCGTGGATGCCCACCGGATCGATGCCCAGCACGTCCTGGAGGATGCGGACGATGGCGCCTTCCGGGTCGGTGCGGGGCGCGACGTAGGTGGTGCGCAGTGCGGGGCGCGGGTGCTGTGTCGCGGACGTCGCCGAGACCACCACCGCTGGCGCATGCCCCTCCGTCACCCCCGTGGCTACCGGGGGAACGTGGCTGGCGTCGATCCAGTAGCGGCGCCGCTCGAAGGGATAGGCCGGCAATGGCAGGCGGCGGCGGAACTCGTCCCGGTGGTAGCGCTTCCAGTCCGGCTTCACGCCCTCCATCCACAACTGGCCCAGGGCCCCGTGCAGCACGTTCAGGTCGGACTGCGCATCGTCCGGGTGGCGCAGGGAGGTGATGGCCGAAACGCGGATGGCCCGCGTGGTTCCCAGTTGGTTGGCGAAGGTGGTGAGGGTGCGGCCGGGCCCGACTTCGAGCAGCACGCGGTCCGGCTGCTGGAGCAGCGTTTCCAATCCCGCGGCGAAGCGCACGGGCTGGCGCAGGTGTGTGGCCCAGTACTTCGGTGACGTGGCTTCCGCGGGCGTGATCCACGTGCCGGTGACGTTGGACACGTAGGGGATGCGCGGGGCCTTGAGGCTGAGCTTTCGCACCCGGGCGGTGAAGGGTTCGAGGATGGGTTCCATCATCCCCGAGTGGAATGCGTGCGACGTCTTCAGGACACGGCAGGCGACCTGTCGCTCCACGAGCCGCGAACGGAGGGCTTCCACGGCGGGCGCAGGGCCGGCGACGACGCAGAAGGAAGGCGCGTTGACCGCCGCCAGCGACACGTCCGCCGACAGGAGCGGAAGGACCTCCGCTTCCGGAAGCGCCACGGACAGCATCGAACCCGCCGGCAGCTCCTGCATCCACTGGCTGCGATCCACCACCAGCTTGAGCGCGTCCTCCAGGGAGAAGACGCCCGCGAGGCAGGCCGCGACGTACTCGCCCACGCTGTGACCGATCATCGCCTGCGGCTCGATGCCCCAGGACATCCACAGCTTCGCGAGCGCGTACTCCACGGTGAACAGCGCGGGCTGCGTCACCCGCGTCGTTTCAAGCTGTCTCGCGGCGTCGGCCGTGGCATCCGTGGCGGGGTACACCACCTCCCGCAGGTCGAGCCCCAGATGCGGTTTCAGCAGCGCCGCGCAGGCATCCACCTGCTCGCGGAACACCGGCTCGCCCCGGTACACGTCCGCCGCCATCCGCACGGACTGCGTGCCTTGTCCCGGGAAGAGGAAGACCACGGGCCGACCGGTGCGCTCCTCCGTACCGGTGAGCTGACGGCGGGCGCGCGACTCGCCCGCGAGCGCTTCCACCGCGTCCGGTACGCTGTCGCAGACCACCGCTCGGCGGTGCGCGAACTGGCGGCGCCCCGTCTGGAGCGTGTGGGCCACGTCGGCCAGGGAGGCCGTGGGCCGCGCGCGCAGATGCGTCGCGAGGTTCGCGGTCATCGCGTCCAGTGCCGTGGGCGTCTTCGCGGACAGGACCAGCACCTGCGTCGCACGTGAGGCAGGAGCGGTGTCTCGCGTCGGCGCTTCCTCCAGCACCAGGTGCGCGTTGGTGCCGCCCATACCGAATGCGCTGACCCCCGCTCGGCGCGGCGTCTTGCCGGCCTTCCACTCCTTCAGGTCCGTGTTGACGAAGAAGGGGCCGTTGTTCCAGGGGATGTGCGGGTTGGGCTGTTCAAAGTGGAGGCTGGGCGGCAGCTTGCGGTGACGCAGCGCCAGCACCGTCTTGATCAGCCCCGCCACGCCGGCCGCCGCATCCAGGTGGCCGATGTTCGCCTTCACGGAGCCCAGCGCACAGGAGCGCTTCGGCGCTTCGGTGCCACCGAAGGCCTTGTTGAGCGCCTGGACCTCGATGGGGTCCCCCAGCGAGGTGCCGGTGCCGTGCGCTTCGACGTACGCGATGGACTCCGGGGCGACGTCCGCGCTGCCCAGCGCTTCGGCGATGACCTCCGCCTGTCCATCCACGCTGGGCGCGGTGTAGCCCACCTTGTTTGCGCCATCGTTGTTGACGGCCGAGCCCTTGATGACGGCGTGGATGAAGTCCCCATCCGCCAGTGCATCCGACAGACGGCGCAGCGCCACCACGCCCGCGCCACTGCCGAAAACGATGCCCTTCGCGTCCGCGTCGAAGGGGCGGCAGTGCCCGTCCGGCGACAGGATGCCACCCTCGATGAACGGGTAGCCGTACTGCTGCGTGAGGTTGATGGAGGCGCCGCCCGCGAGCGCCAGGTCGCACTCGCCATTGAGCAGGCTCTGGCAGGCGACGTGGACCGCGACGAGCGACGTGGAGCAGGCGCTCTCCACGTTGAAGCTGGGCCCCTTCAGGTCCAGCTTGTAGGAGACGCGCGTGGTGAGGAAGCTGCCGGCGTTGCCCAGGTTGAGCTGGAGCGGATCCACCGAGCGCAGCACGGCCGGGTTGGAGGCCAGGTTCACCAGCAGGTAGGTGCTCAGGGCCGCGCCGCCGAAGACGCCCACCAGCAGCTCTTCGTCTGGCGTGCCCCGGTGGCCCGCGCCTTCCAGCGCCTCCCAGGCGCACTCCAGGAAGAGGCGCTGCTGCGGATCCATCAGCTCCACCTCGCGCGGGGTGTAGCTGAAGAAGCCCGCGTCGAAGCGGGTGCAGTCCTCCAGCCGCGCCGCCGCCTTCACGAAGCCCGGCGTGCGCAGCAGCGACGGGTCCGCGCCGAGCGCGAGCAACTCTTCATCCGTGTACCGGACGATGGACTCGACACCGTCGCAGATGTTGCGCCAGTACTCGTCCAGGTCCTTCGCGCCGGGAAAGCGTCCCGCGATGCCGACGATGGCGACTTCCGCGCCGGTCAGGGTGTCCGCCATGAGGTGACTCCTACTTCGGATCCAGCTTGCGCTGGAACCGCTCCCTGCGCTGGGCGCCGCGCGTGCGGCGCTCCGTGAAGGTGGGGGCCGCTTCGGGCTCCGGGCCGCCGCCCAGCAACCGGGTCAGCGCGCCCAGGGTGGGGTTCTCGAAGAGTTTGACGACGGGCAGGTCCACGCCCATCGAGCGCTTCACTTCCGCGATGACCTTCAACCCGATGAGCGAGTTGCCGCCCAAATCGAAGAAGTTGTCGTGGGGGTTCACCCGCTCCACCCCCAGGAGCCGCTGCCAGATGCCCGCCAGCTTCTGCCCCGGGTCTCCCTCCGCGGCCTCCACGTCCCCGGCGGCCACGGCCGACGACAGCGCGTCCGCGAGCGAGGGCATCAGGTCCTGGACCTGGAAGGGATTGGAGTGGTTCGCGAGCACGGCGGTCAGGTCCTGCGTGGACACCAGCACCTGGGGCAGCTTCGCACCCAGCACGCGGTCGAACACCTGACGGCCCTCGGCCGACTTCAGGCCGTGTTCGAGCAGGGCGTCGCGCAGATGCTTGAGCGAATCCGGCATCGCGGTGGTGACGGCCTGACCCACCTCCTGCCATGTGTCCCAGCCGACCGCGAACACCGGCCCGTCGCCCTCGGCCGCGCGCTCCTGGGCGAAGGCATCCAGGAAGGCATTGGCCGCGCAGTGCTCCACCTGACCGAAGTCACCGACGATGGCCGTGCGCGATGAGCACAGCATGAAGAAGTCCAGCGGCGTGCCCCGCAGCAGCGCGTGCAGCACGCGCGTTCCCCGGACCTTCGCCCGGAAGACCGTGGCCATGGAGTCGGCCGTCTTGAACTGGCTCAGCCCGCCCGCCGGCACGCCCGCGGCGTGGATGACGCCGTGAAGCTCCCCGAAGGCAGTCCTTGCCTGCTGGAGCACGGCCTCCATCCGCGAGGCATCCCCCACGTCCGCGCGCAACACGAGCACCTCCGCGCCCAGGGACTCCAGGGCCTGGAGCTGCTGGATGCGCTGGCTCGTCGCATCCGCCTCACCATGCGCCGTGAGCCAGCCCGCCCACTCCGCGCGTTCGGGGAACGCGGAGCGTCCGAGCAGCACGAGCCGCGCCTGCACAGTGCGCGCGAGGTGCTCCGCCAGCACCAGTCCGATGCCACCGAGTCCACCGGTGATGAGGTACGTGCCACGCTGCCGCAGCCGGGACACCGTGGGAGGCAGCTTCACGGGTTCGAAGTCCTGCTCCCAGCGGTGATGTCCCCGCAGGGCGACCGTCGCGCCCGCCAACGGGATGGCCAGCTCCGCGAGCAGCCTTTCCACCAGCGCCTCCGTGCGCCCCAGCTCCACGTCGATGCTCCGGCACGTCAGCTGCGGCATCTCGCGAGGAAGCACGCGGCACGGCCCCAACACGGTGGCCTTCTCCGGGCACAGGGCTTCATGCCCGGTGACGGCCTGCACGCCCGTGGAGAGGATGTCGAGATGGCGTACGGCCTGGGGCACGGAGCCCAATGCCTGCGCGAGCATCAGCAGGCTGTTGAAGCCGAGCTGCTGCACCCGCTCCGGTTCCGCCTTGGAGGGCTCCTCCACGCTCCACAGGTGGACGATGCGCTCGGGCAGACGGTCCTCCTCGGTGAGCGAGGCCATCAGCGACGTGTAGTCGTCCCGACGGTCCGGCTGAAGCTCATACGCCGAGTCACCCGCGCGGCCGAAGGACGTGCCGGCTGAAACGGTGGTGACGGTGTGGCCTGCCTCCTGAAGCCGGCGGGCCAGCTGTTGTCCCAACCCCTGCGCATCCACGAATAGCAGCCAACGCTGGGACACGAACTCCGCGGGCGGTGCGGGCGGCAGGGCCCGCTTCCACGAAGGCAGGTAGAACCAGTCTCCAAGGTCCGGCCGCTTCTGGAGCGAGGCCACCGGCGCCGCCGTGTGCACGGGGCGCGGATCCATCCAGTGCCGCTGCCGTTGGAAGGGATAGGTGGGCAGCACCACGTAGCGGCGCTGCTCATCCGCGTGGACGCGTGACCATGGGATACGAACGCCCGCCTGCCACAGCCGCCCCAGCGTGGTGAGCAGGAAGGCGCCATCCGGCTGCGACTCGCGCGTGGAGCGCATGGACGCGGCGGTGAGGACCGTGGACGCACGGTCGATCTGCAACCGCGCCAGGGAGCTGAGCGTGCGGCCCGGACCGACCTCCAGGAGCACGTGCTTCGGCTCCGCGAGCAGCGTCTGGATGCCCTGGCCGAACCGCACCGTGTGCCGCAGGTGACGCACCCAATAGTCCGGGCTCGTCGCCTCCTCGGGGGTGATCCACGTGCCGCTCACGCCGGAGACGAACGGCCGCGTGGGCTGTCCCAGCTTGAGCTTCGCGAGGAACGCCCCGAAGGCCGGCAGGATGGGCTCCACGAGGTGCGAATGGGCCGCCACGTCGATGTGCAGTCGGCGGAACTCCACGTCCCGCGTGCCCAGCTCCGTGACGAGCCGCTCCACCGCCGCGCTGTCTCCCGCGACCACGCACTGCTCCGGGCCGTTGAGGGCCGCGAGCGAGAGGTGGTCTCCCAGCAGGGGGCGCATGGCCTCCTCGGAGAGGGACACGCTCACCATCTCGCCTCGGGGCAGCCGCTCGAAGAGGCGGCCGCGCTCGCAGACCAGCTTGAGCGCGTCCTCCAGCGAGAAGACTCCGGCGAGGCAGGCCGCGACGTACTCACCGACGCTGTGGCCGATCATCGCCTGCGGCTCGATGCCCCAGGACATCCACAGCTTCGCGAGCGCGTACTCGACGACGAAGAGGGCGGGCAGGGCGGTGGAGGTCCGCGTCAGCTTGCCCTCGGTCTCCTCGGCCGTCCTTACCGGGTAGACGATGTCGTGCAGGTCCAGGCCCGCATGGCGCTTGAGCAGGGCCGCGCACGCGTCGAAGTGCTCGCGGAACACGGGCTCCTGCGCGTACAGCGCCTCGCCCATGCGCAGGTACTGCGCGCCGCCGCCGGGGAACATGAAGACCACCGACCGGTCTTCCAGCCGGTCGTTCGCTGTCACCAGCCGCTCCGGGTCTCCCGACGCGAGCACGGCGGCGGCATCCCGCGTGTCCTCGCACACCAAGAAACGGCGGTGGGCGAAGGCCTTGCGGCCCCGCTGGAGCGTGTGCGCCACGTCGGCCAGCTCCACCTCGGGGTGACGCTCCAGGTGATCCGCGAGCCGCACGGTCGCTGCGTCCAGCGCGGCCTCCGTCTTCGCGGACAGCACCAGCAACTTCCACGGTCGTCCCGGTCCACTCGCGGGCAATACGGGTGGCTGCTCCAGGATGGCGTGGGCGTTGGTGCCGCCGATGCCGAAGGAGCTGACGCCCGCGCGGCGCGGGCCGTTCTTCGCGCGCCACTCCTGGGGGGCGGCGTTGACGAAGAAGGGGCTGTGCTCCCAGTCGATGTTGGGATTGGGCGTCTGGAAGTGCAGCGTCGGAGGGATGAGGCCGTGCTCCACCGCGAGCGTGGCCTTGATGAGCCCCGCCACGCCGGCCGCGGCATCCAGGTGCCCGATGTTCGACTTCACCGACCCCAGCGCGCAGAACCGCGTGGCGTCGGTGGACTCGCGGAACACCTGCGTCAGCGCGGAGACCTCGATGGGATCCCCCAGCAGCGTGCCCGTGCCGTGCGTCTCCACGTAGCCGATCTGATCCGGCGTGACGCCGGCCATGGCCTGGGCGCGGGCGATGACCTCCACCTGGCCCTCCACGCTGGGCGCGGTGAAGCCCAGCTTCGACGCGCCATCGTTGTTGATGGCGGAGCCCCGGAGGATGGCGTGGATGGGATTGCCGTCCCGGAGCGCGTCCTCCAGGCGCTTGAGCACCACGATGCCCACGCCGCTGCCGAAGACGGTGCCCTGTCCCCGAGCGTCGAAGGGCCGGCAGTGGCCGTCGGGTGATGCGATGCCCCCCGCCTGATGCGTGTAGCCGGTGCGCTGGGGCACATCCACGGAGACGCCGCCCGCGACGGCCACGTCACACTGGAAGCCCAGCAGCGCCTGACACGCGAGGTGGGTCGCCACCAGCGACGTGGAGCATCCGGTCTGCACGTCGAGGCTGGGGCCGCGCAGGTCCAGGTGGTACGCGAGCCGCGTGGCGAGGAAGTCCTTGTCGTTGCCGAGCATCACCTGGAAGGTGTCGCCGGCCTCGATGAGCTCGCGGTGCGTGAGCAGGTTGAAGAGCAGGTAGGTGCTGAGGCTGGTGCCGGCGAAGACGCCGACGGAGCGGGACGTGTCGGGGTCGAAGCCCGAACGCTCCAGCGCCTCCCACGCGCACTCCAGGAACGCGCGGTGCTGCGGATCCATCAGCGCGGCCTCCCGGGGCGAGTACCCGAAGAAGCCCGCGTCGAAGAGGTCCACGCCTTCCAGCACCGCGCCGGCCTTGACGAAGTCCGGCGAGCGCAGCGCGGACTCCGGCACGCCCCGGGCCCGCAGCTCCTCGTCCGTGAAGGCGCGGATGCCCTCCACGCCCTCGCGCAGGTTGCGCCAGAACGCCTCCACGTTGGGGGCCCCGGGAAAACGTCCCGCCATGCCGACGATGGCGATGGCCAGCTCGTCGATTCCGTCCGGGGGATTCTGCTCGTCCATCATGGGCCGCTCACTCCTTCCGAGTGGCTCGTTGGCGCTGGCGACGAAGGACCTCGACCTGACGGCGGGCCCGGTCCTGGGCGCTCTCGATGGAGACCCGCGCGGTCGGTGCCTCACCCAGCCAGGTGGCCAGCGAGGCGATGGTGGGATGTTCCAGCAGCTTCACCAACTGCAACTCCGGATGATCCGTCTTCAGCCGGTGGTGCACCTGCACCATCTGGAGCGAGTGCCCACCCAGATCGAAGAAGCTGTCGTGGATGCCCACGCGCTCCAGCCGCAGCACTTCGCGCCACACGCCCGCGATGCGCTCCTCCAACTGGCCCCGCGGGGCCGCGTACGTGGTGGCCGTGTCGCGCCGCGCCTGTGAAGGGGCGGGCAGCGCCTTGCGGTCCACCTTCCCGTTGGGCGTCAGCGGCAGCCGCTCCAAGGCCACGAAGAGCGACGGCACCATGTGTTCGGGCAGGTGCTGCTGGAGGAATGCGCGCAGCACGGAGGACTCGGGGGTCGCCTGCGCCGCGCCCACCACGTAGGCGACGAGCGTCGCGTCGCCCGGCGAATCCTCGCGGGCCACGACCACGGTCTCGTGCACTCCGGGGTGACGTGACAGCGCCGTCTCCACATCGCCCGTCTCGATGCGGAAGCCGCGCACCTTGACCTGATGGTCCACGCGGCCCAGGAACTCCACCGTGCCGTCCGCGCGCCACCGCGCCAGGTCGCCGGTGCGGTACATGCGCGCGCCCGGCTCGTGGCTGAACGGATCCGGCACGAAGCGCTCGGCCGTGAGCGACGGCCGCTCGTGGTAGCCGCGCGTCACGCCGCCGCCCGCGAGGAACAGCTCGCCGGGCACTCCCTCCGGGAGCGGCTGGAGGAACGGGTTCAGCACGTACATCCGCGTGCGCGCGATGGGACGGCCGATGGGCACCGGCCCCGCCGCATCCCGCACGTCATGCGTGGAGGACCAGACGGTGGTCTCCGTGGGGCCGTACATGTTCACGAGCCCGCCGGGGACGGCCTGTTGGAGCGTGCTCGCGAGCGCGGTGGGCAGCGCCTCGCCTCCCACCAGCATCCGGCGCAGTCCGGAGAGGGCCTGCGCGGCTTCTGTGTCGAGCGTGAGGGCGCGCGCATGGGAGGGCGTGCACTGGAAGTGGGTGATGCCGTGCCGGCGCAGCTGGTCGGGCAGGGTGGGGACGTCACCCTTGCGGCGGCCATCGTGTTCGCTGAGGCGGCGGAGTTGATCCAACGCGGGCAGGCTCTCCAGCACCGCGTCGGCGTCGATGCCGAAGTCGATGAGGCAGCCCAGCTCGTTCACGCCCAGCTCGCGCACCCGCTCGACCATCGCCAGGCAGCCACGCGGGGAGCCGAAGAGGCCGCTCGTCTCGAAGTAGCGATCGAACGCGTGCGTGACGATGCGGTCCAGGTCCTCCGGACGCAGCGACTTCGCATCCACGTCCATCCCCAGGCTGCGCCCGATGCCCGACATCAAGTCCAGCGAGCTGCGCAGGTACGCCTTGAAGGGGCCCTCGACGCGGGCCTTCACGCGCTCCACATCGTGGTCCACGTACGTGTGCAGCATGAGGGTGACGTGGCCCTCGCCGGAGTGCCCGGCCTCGCGCCATGCCTCGCGGTAGAGGGCGATCTTCCCGCCCAGCTCTTCCAGGCCCTGGCCCAGCAGGTGGGTGAGGACGAAGGCGCCCGCGGCGCCCGCGGCCCGGAACGTCTCCGGGTTGCCGGCGGCGGTGAGCCACACGGGCAGCTCACGCTGGATGGGGCGGGGCCGCAGCCGCACGTCCACCGGCGTGCCCGCGCCTCCCGGGTAGCTGACCGTCTCCCCGCGCCAGAGCCGGCGGATGACGTCCAGGCTCTCCATCATCACTTCCTTGCGCTTCGCGTAGCGCTCGGGGGCGAAGACGAAGTCGTCCGCGTGCCAGCCGGAGGCGATGGACATGCCCACGCGGCCCCGGGAGAGGTTGTCCACCAGGGACCACTCCTCGGCGACGCGCACCGGGTGGTGCAGGGGCAGCACCACGCTGCCGGCGCGGATGCCCACGCGCTGCGTGACGGCGGCCACGGCGGCCCCGGTGACGGACGGGTTCGGGTAGAGGCCCCCGAAGGCGTGGAAGTGGCGCTCCGGCGTCCAGATGGCCGCGAAGCCATTGCGGTCGGCGAACTTCGCGCCCTCCAGCAGGAGCCGGTAGCGATCACCCGGCTGATCTGAATCGTCCGCGAAGTAGAAGAGGCTGAAGTCCAGGGGCTTCGCCGCGCCCTGCTTGCGGCGGCGGGCGCGCAGGGTGGCGGCCTCGTCACCCTGGAGGACGACCTTGAAGCCGCGCGTGAGCGTCCACAGCAGCTCCAGCACGGAGATGTCGAAGGAGATGCTGGTGACGGCCAGCCACGCGCCCGCGGTCGTGCCGTCCAGCCGCTGATCCATCGCGGCGAAGAAGCGCGCGACGGTCTCGTGGGGCACCATCACGCCCTTGGGCTGACCGGTGGAGCCCGACGTGTAGATGACATACGCGATGTTCGAGGGCGCCGCGGCGATGCCGATGCCCACCGGCGCCAGCTCCTCCTCCAGCGCATCCACTCGCACTTCCGTCACTTCAGGACCCGCGAGCGCGCCCGCCAGGTGCGACTGCGTGACGAGCACCTTCGCGCCGCAGTCGCGCAGCATGTACAGCAGGCGCTCACGCGGGTAGTCCGGATCCAACGGCACGTAGGCGCCACCGGCCTCCAGGATGCCGAGCAGCGACACCACCGTGTCCAGCGAGCGCTCCACGCTGATGCCCACGCGCGCTTCCGGCCCCACGCCCAGCGTCCGCAGCCTTGCTGCGAGCACGCCGACGCGACGGCGCAACTGTGCGTAGGTGAGCGCCTCGTCCTCGTGCACCACGGCGATGGCGTCGGGCGTCTCCCGTGCCTGCGCGAGGAACTGCTCGTGGATGCAGGCCGCGCCGCCCAGGTTGTCCGCGGCGTTGTTCCAGTCCTCCAGCACCCGCCGCTGCTCCAGGCCGGTCAGCAGGGGAAGCGCGCCCACGGGGAGGCCGGGCGCCTCCACCACGCCGCGCAGCAGCACCTCCAGGTGCCCGACGAGCCGGCGGATGGTGGCCTCCTCGAAGAGGTCCGTCCGGAACTCCAGCGCGCCCGCGAGGCCCTCGGGACCTTCCGCGAACACCAGCGACAGGTCGAACTTGGACGTCCCCGCCACGGCGCCATCCGGCGTGGACAGCTCCGGCCGCCACCGCATGCCCGGCACGTCGGTGGCCACCGCCGGCAGGCTCTCCAGCATGAAGCTCGTCTGCACCAGCGGGCTGCCGTCACCGGAGCGCGAGGCGTTCGTCGCGGCCACGACCTCCTCGAAGGGCAGCTCGCCGTGCGTGAGCGCCTCGCGCACCTGTTCGCGCACGCGCTTGAGCAACTGCTGGAACGTGGGGCCGCCGGACACGTCGCAGCGGATGACGAGCGTGTTCGCCAGGAACCCGACCAGCTCCCGCACCGCCAGACGCTCACGGTGGGCCGCGACCGTGCCCACGCCGAAGTCCTCCTGCCCCGAGTAGCGGTGCAGGAGCGCCGCGTACGCGGTCAGCAGGGTGACGTAGAGCGTGCAGCCTTCGCGCTGGCCCAGGGCCCGCAGCGAGTCCGTCAGGTCGCGAGGCACCTGGAACGTGACGGTCGCGCCGCGCGAGCCCTGTTCCCGGGGGCGGGCGTGATCCGTCGGCAGCTCCAGGCGCGGCAGCGCGTTCAGGCCCCGGGCCCAGAAGGCGCGCTGCGCCTGGAGGGTCGGCACGAGCGCCCGCTGCCAGCGCGCATAGTCCGCGTACTGGAGCGCGGGCGGCGCCAGCGGATCCGCGGCCCCGCGCGCGAAGGCGGCATGGAGCGCGGCCAGCTCCCCGGCCAGCACCCCGATGGACCACCCGTCCGTGATGAGGTGGTGCTGCGTGAGCAGCAGCACGTGCTCCGTGTCCGACAGCCGCACCAGCTCCGCGTGGAAGAGCGGACCGTCGGTCAGGGAGAACGGCCGCTGCCCGAGCGCCAGGGCGTACTCGCGCAGCACTTGCTCCCGGGCCTCCGCCGCGACCGCCGTCAGGTCATGCCGACCCAATGCGAACGGCGCAGGGGGGAGCACCCGCTGACGGGGTTCGCCATCCACCTCGGGGAAGACGGTGCGCAGGATGGCGTGGCGGCGCACCAGCGCATCCAGGGCCCGCTGCAACGCGCCCGCGTCCAGGGCGCCTTCCATCCGCAGCCCGAACTGGACGTTGTAGAGTGGCACGCCCGGCATGAGCCGGTCCAGGAACCACAGCCGGAACTGGCCGGGAGACAGCGGCAGGTCGCCTTCCAGCGTCCCCGCGCGCAACGCCGGGCCCTCCACCACGGTGCCCAGCCGCGAGCGCTCCCACGTGGTCAGCAGCGCGGACGACACCGCCGCCAGCGTCGGGTGCTCCCACAGGAACGTGGTCGGCACCGACGTGCCGAGCGACGCCTCCAGGCGTCCCTGCAACTCCATCACCGCCAGCGAATCCAGGCCCAGTCCGGCCAGCGGCACGTCGCGCGACAGGCTCGCCGGATCCGCGCGGCTCGCAAGGGCCACCTCCGCCCGGACGAACGCCTCCACCCGCGCCGCTCGCTCCTCTTCGGAAGTCCCGGGCAGCACGTCGCGCAGCGGCGCGAGCCGCTCACCGCCGTCCTCCTGGGGCGCGGATTCCGCCAGCGTCGCGACGGCCTGTTCCACCACCTCCAGCGTGCCCTGGAGGAAGGCGTCGCGGCACGCGCGGCGCTGGATCTTCCCGCTGGACGTCTTGGGAATCGTGCGCGGCTCGACGAGGACGACCGCGTGGACGTGCGCCGCGTGCTCGTCCGCGATGGCGCGGCGGATGGCCTCGATGACGCCGGCCGCCCCGGTGGTGCTCGCGCGGAGGTCCGCCTCGGTGACGAGCACCAGGCGCTCCTCGCCCTCCACGTCCACGGAGAAGGTGGCGGTGCAGCCCGGACGCACCGCCGGGTGCGCGCGCTCCGCGGTGAGCTCGATGTCCTGCGGGTAGAGGTTGCGCCCGCGCAGGATGATGAGGTCCTTCAGGCGGCCGGTGACGAACAGCTCACCGTCCAGGATGAAGCCCAGGTCCCCCGTGCGCAGCCACGGCCCGCTGCCGTCTTCCAGGCGGGTGCCGAAGGCGCGCTCGCTCTCCTCCGGACGGTTCCAGTAGCCCAGGGCCACGCTCGGTCCCGCCACGCAGATCTCCCCCACCGTCCCGGGAGCGCACGCGGTGCGCTTCTCCGGGTGCAGGATGCGCAGCTGCTGATCCTCCGCGCTGCGTCCCACCGACACGAGCACGCGCGAGCCCGCGTCCTCCGGCGCCACCTTGCGGGCCTCGTCGTGCGCCAGCGCTCCGGCGTCGACGGTCAGCTCCTGGACCCCGGCCATCGCGGTGCCGCCCGTGACGATGAGCGTCGCCTCCGCCAGGCCGTAGCAGGGATAGAACGCCTGGGGTCGGAAGCCCCTGGGCGCGAACGTCTCCGTGAAGCGGCGCAGCGTCTCCGCGCGCGTCGGCTCGGCGCCGTTGAAGGCCACCGTCCAGCGGCTCAGGTCCAGGCGCTCCAGGACGTCGGGGGTGACCTTCCGGATGCACAGGTCATACGCGAAGTTGGGACCGCCGCTCGTCGTGGCGCCGTAGTGCGACACCGCCTCCAGCCAGCGCAGGGGCCGCTGGAGGAAGGCGATGGGCGACATCAGCGTGCACGGGAAGCCCAGGTACAGCGGCTGGAGCACGTTGCCGATGAGCCCCATGTCGTGGAACACCGGCAGCCAGCCCATGCCCACCGCGTGCTTCGCGTCGTGCCCGAAGCCCCGGCGGATGAGCCGCTCGTTGTGCAGGATGTTCGCGTGGCTCAGCATCACGCCCTTGGGCGTGCCGGTGGAGCCAGAGGTGTATTGGAGGAACGCGAGCGTGTTCGCGCCCACCTCGGGCTTGCGCCAGCCCTCCGCCTGCGCGTCGGTGGTCGCGTCCGTCGCCAGCCACGTGAGCGACGCCAGCTCCGGCGCCTGCGGCAACATCACCTCCGCCATCTCCCGCAGGAAGGACGTCGTCAGCACGTAGCGCGCGCCGCAGTCCTGCGCGATGGCGCGCAGGCGGGGCAGGGTGCGCTCCAGGCGGCCCGGCTCCGGCGGATACACCGGCACCGCGACCACGCCCGCGTAGAGACACCCCATGAAGGCGGAAATGAACTCCAGCCCCGGCGGGAACAGCAGCAGGGCCCGCTCTCCGGTGGCCCCCGCCTCCTGCAACACCGCGCCAATGCCTCGCGCCAGCCGGTCCAGGTGAGCGAACGTCCATTCCTGCGTCGGACCGTCCACGTCTCCGGTTTCCAGGAAGCGGTAGAGCAGCGCCGCCTCCTGGTGCTCCGCCCGGTGGCGAAGCACGTCGACAAGGGTCGCGAACGAATCGGGCTCGGGGGCAGGGGCGCGCATCACGGCTGGACGGAGGGTCGAATCCCCGGGCGTCGGCGACAGGAGCCGCTCCCAGGTGACGGGGTTGAAGCCTGTCGGAGGGTCGTGAGGATGGCGTCACACCACCGGGAAGAAGGGCGCTTCCCGGAGATGGCACACCAAGTCATTCTGATAAACCGGGTCTCACCGGACTGTCAATACTCACTGGAAAAACATCTCAGTGGGTTTCGTCGTGAAAGCCGGATGAGACGTGAAGGCACGCCGGCCGTGTTCTCAGAGGAAGAACAGGTACTGGTCGATTCCGTAGGCGAAGAACACGGCGCCCACGAAGGCCAGCGCGGCGGTGGCGTATTCGAGCTTCGGCGAGGTGCGCTCGCGGGCCATCAGCAGCAGCGCCAGGGGGACCAGGCAGTAGCGCTGCTCGATGAGCCACGACGGCGTGAGCAGGAGGAGCGTCAGCGGATAGATGAGCAGGAAGCGCGGCTGGACCAGCTTCATCTTGAGCAACAGGAGGCTGGAGAGCAGGACGGGAATGAAGAACAGCGTCTTGTGAAGGGCCCCCTGGGTCGCCAGGTGCAACAACTGGTTGCGCAGGAAGGGCGCCTGTCCCACGAACTTCGCGTCGTCGGAGAAGCGGAAGGCCTCCACGTTGAGCTGGTTGTAGGGGTGGGTATTCACGAATGTGTACATGAACACCCCGTAGAGCAGCACCGCGAACGCCAGGACGCGCTTGTCCTTCAGGTTCGCCAGCGCTTCGGGGAGGGCCGCCAGGTGGGTGGGCAGCGACAGGAAGAAGTAGAGGAAGAGGAACAGGTAGACGTTGCCCAGGGTGAACTTGAGCGGGTGCGCTGAACGGTCCCCCACCGCCACCCCCCCGTTGAACACGACGAAGGCGGCGAACCCCACGAGTCCCACGACGAAGAGCAGGTGCCGGCGCAGGAACGACACCAGCTGCTGGCGGGACAGCGTGAGACCGTGATCCTCCAGGTAGGCCAACCCCATCACGAACGCCAGACAGATGATGTTCGTCTGCCGCACCAGTACGGAGAGGATGGCGACGGCGGCCGCGGCCTTGCGGCGCTGGCGCAACACCAGCAGCACCGACACCAGGACCAGCAGCAGGGAGAACGCGTCCGTGTAGAGCAGGAAGAAGAACGGGAACAGGATGGGCAGGAAGGCCAGCTGCACCGTCGCCACCGCGGAGAAGCGCGGGTTCACCTGCCGCATCAGCAGGTAGAAGACGGGGATGACGGGCAGGCTCACCAGGATGCTCAGCGTGCGGATGCCCGTGGAGGTGCGCGCCCCCGTCAGCCCGGCCAGCAACACCAGCACGACGTGATACCCGGGGAACATCGTCAGGCCCTTGGCGATCTCCAGCTTGCCGCCCGCCAGGGTCACGATCTGCAGGCCATGCACCCCTTCGTCCGCGGCCACCTCACCATCGCGCAGGCGCAGGAAGGCCCACAGGCACGTCAGGATGATGATCGCGGCGGCGCCATAGGTTTCGGCGCGCGAGCCAATCCAAGAGGTAGTCAAAGGCGGAGGCGCGGCCTCCGGAGAATGCGGGAGGGCGCCAGCGGGGGCCCGTTCGGTGTCCATCATGGACATCGATAATAGGGGATATGCGGAGAGAGTTGCTATCGCCGTCTTCTGGCTTCAGCCGTGAATATGCAGACTCCTGTTTCAACCGGTTTATTTCATAAAACAGGAGAAATCAGTCTAAGAGGTGTGTATGCTGATCCGGTGAGCCCGGTCACCGTCAGCGTCATCATCCCTGCATACAATGAAGGCGAGCGACTGCCTCCCTACGTGGGGGAGTTGGTCCAGGCGGGCATTGGACAGCCCCTTCCGGTGGTGGAGATCATCGTCTCCGACGATGGCAGCACCCCGGAGCACGCGCAGCGGATGCGCGCCGCCGTGACGGCCGCCCAGACGATGCTGGAGAAGGCGGGGGCTCCCCACCGCGTCGCCTACGTGGCCGCCGAGCGCAATGGCGGCAAGGGCTCCGCCATCCGGCGCGGCTGGCGCAATGTCTCGCCCGAGGCGACGTGGCTGGCTTTCCTGGACGCGGACGGCTCGGTGTGCGCGGCGGACTTCTTCCGGCTGGCGGCGCTGGCGGCGTCGTCCCCGGACGTGGATGTGTTGGCCGGGTCGCGCATCCTGATGGCGGGGCGGCAGGTGAGCCGCAATCTCTTCCGTCACCTCCAGGGGCGGCTCTTCGCCACCTTCACGGATTTACAATTCCAACTGCGCTTCTATGACACCCAATGCGGGGTGAAGTTCTTCCGCGCCTCGCTGCTGCGGCCCCTGCTGCCGGTGTTGAAGGAAGAGCGCTGGTTGCTGGACGTGGAGCTGCTGGCATTGATGAAGCGGTTCCAGGCCCGGGCGCTGGAAGTCCCCATTGACTGGGCGGATGTCGAGGGCTCGAAGATCGTCCCCGGCATGGACGCCCTGCGCATGCTCTGGGGGCTGGCGCGGCTGCGGCAGCGCCTGGACCGCCTTCCGGACGTGGCCCTGCCCCCGGAGGCACAGGGGCGGACGGTGTCGCTCCCGATGCGGGACGGGTCGCGCACGCTGTCCCCGGCCTCCCAGCCGAAGCAGGCGTCGCGGGGATAGCGACGGCCTCCGGTCAGGAGCGGTCGGAGCCCGCGACCTCGACGAGACCCAGGGGGTTGGCTTCGGCCGGCGGCGCGGCGGCGAAGGGCACCGCGGGCGCATCCTCCACGCGGCGCAGGCTGGAGGAGAGCGCCCCGAGCGCCACGAACAGGAACGTGGCGAAGCCCAGCACCGCGAACAGCAGCCCGATGCCCCGGCCCTGGCCCGTGCCGATGAGCGGACCGACGCTTGCGGCCAGCAGACCTCCGGACATCATCCAGGGCTCGAAGAGGCGGTCCGCCAGCGGGCCGGCCAGCAGGTACGCCACCGGCACCGACGCTCCGGACACCGCCGAGTGCACCGCCATCACGCGCCCGTGGATCTCCGTGGGCACCAGCCGCTGCCAGATGGACTGGTCGCACGCGGTGATGAGCGGGACGGTGAGCAGCACGCCGAAGGCCCCGGCCGCCACCAGCGGCGCCAGCGGACGCAGCGACCCGACGAGCAGGAACACCCCCTGCAGCAGCAGGAACCCGAGCACGCCCTGGACGCGCCGGCGGGGCCCGCCCCACGACATCATGGCGACGCTGCCCACCACCATGCCCATGCCTCCGACGAAGAGGACGATGGACAGCACCGGCACGCTGGCGAAGGACAGCATCAGCGGGGTGATGAGCACCTGGACCATGCCCAGGTTGAAGCTCATCGCGGTGATGAGCAGCAGCAGCACCAGCAGTCCCCGGCGCGCGCGGATGTAGCGCCAGCCCTCGGCCGCGTCGCGCAGGAAGAGGAGCGGGTCGGACGCATGGCCCTGCGTGCCCACGGAGGTGTCGAAGGGGATCAGCCGCAGGCCGCCCAGCACGGCGACGGCGAACACGAAGCTGGTCAGGTCGATGACCAGGATGCCCAGCACGTCGATGTAGGGCATCAGCAGGCCCGCCAGCAGCGGCGCCACCAGATAGCCCAGGGCGACCCCCAACTGCGCCAGCCCGTTGGCCTTGCCCAGGCCTTCGGGAGGCACCAGCAGGGCGGTGGCCTTGCTGAAGGCGGGCAGGTGGATGGCGTTGAAGGCGGCCCCCAGCGTCACCAGCCCGATGATGGCCGCGACCTCCAGCCTGCCGGTGCCAAAGAGCAGGGCGATGGCCAATGAGCAGACCCCGGCGCCGACATGGCCGGCGATGAGCACCGTGCGCAGATCGCGGCGGTCCACGAACCCGCCCATCAGCGGCGCGAAGAGCACCCGGGGGGCCAGGTTGGCCAGGGCCACCAATGAATACATCATTGTCGACTGGGTGCGCTGATACACCCAGACGCCCAGGCCGAACGCGGTGAGCTGCGAGCCGACGAGTGACACCGTCTGGGCGACCCAGAGCAACAGGAAACGGCGGGAGTGGCCGACGGGCTCGGTCATGCGAGTCTTCCAGGAAGGCGCGCTCCGCGACGAATGCCTCGCCGCGTGTCACACGCACAAGCCCTCCCTGCATCTCACAAAAAAGGAAGGCCCGGAAGCCCCAGATACTCCCCGATACCGGTGAACTTGCGGTAGAGAGAGGAAGCGCGGTTTCCGCGCGGGTGCCTGGCCGCCGGAGAGCAACGCAAGTCATGTCAGCGGAAGTCCCTCGGCGTGAAGTGTTTCAGGAACCGGTGAGCTGGGGGTTCCGGCTGGCGGTGCTGGCGCTCTTCACCTGCACCTGGTTCGTCATCAACGGCTACTCCTTTGGCATCGTGGACCACGCCATCCACCTGGGCTTCCTGCTGCGGGAGTTGGATCCGTCGCTGCTCAAGGGCGATCCCCTCATCGAGGCGGCCGCCAACCACCCGAGCTTCTTCTGGACGTTGCAGGTGCCGCTGGTGCGTCACATGCCGGTGGAGGTGCTGTACGCGGGGGTCCACGTCATCTCCGTGGCGCTGATGCTGGCGGGCACCGCCGCCCTGTCGCGCGCGCTCTATCCGGGCCGGAACTCGGAGTGGGTGGCGACGGTCGCGATGTTGTCGGTGTTGATTCCGCGCAGCTACGCGGGCATCCCCATGCTGGACGAGCTGGTGCTCAACCGCACCGTGTCGCTGGGGCCGCTGTTGTTCGCGCTGGTGCTGGGGGTGAAGCGCCGCTACGGCGCGGCCTTCGTGCTCACGGGGCTGGTGTTCCTCATCCACCCCACCACGGCCATCCACGCGGCCATCCTGCTGTGGTTCGCCGCGCTCTTCGACCGGGAGAAGCGCCTGTCGGTCGTCACCGGTCCGCTCCTGTGCATGCTCGCGGCCTCACCGCTGCTGGTGCCCATGCTGCGTCAGGGGGCCGCGGCCGGGGTGCCGTTTCCGCCGCCCGACGAATGGGTGCTGCTGACGCGCGTGCTGGTGAGCTGGCACCACTACCCGCGCGACTGGACCGCCGTCGTGTGGTTGCAGTTGCTGGTGCCGTTCGTGGTGCTGGGCATCTCCCTGCGCGCGCGCCGCAACCGCCCGGTGGAGGCCTACCTGTGCGGGGTCGTCTTCACCTGCGTCCTGGGCGTGCTGGGGACGGAGGTGCTGCACGTGCCCACGGCGCTGCACCTGCACCTGCTGGAGGTGCTGCGCTTCGTGCCCTACCTCGCGGCCATCTGCGGCGCGGCGTGGCTGTTGGAGACGTGGCCTGCTCCCGGCGAGCGCAAGCTCCCTGGAATCGCCGCGGCGCTGCTGTTCCTGGGTTTCTCCACCGTCCAGTTGGAGGTGTCCTTCCCGGCGATGCTGGCGGTCTTCCTGCTGCGGCCCGCCGCTCGGATGCCGCCCCGGCCGCTGGGCCTGCGCTGGCCGGTGGCGCTGGGCGTCCTGGCCGCGCCGCTCATCCTCGCGATCCGGATCTACTACTTCAAGGTGCCGCCCAACTTCCTGCCCCGCCTGGACATGTACAAGGGCTGGCGGATGATGGCGTGGTCGGAGCAGCACCTGCCCAAGGACGCGCTGGTGGTGCTTCCTCCCTTCTTCCACGAGTGGGACCTGGCGTTCCGCTTCGGAGCGAAGCGCGCCACGTTCACCACGTACAAGGACGGGGCGGAGGGCTCCTTCAGCCTCGCGTTCATGCACGACTGGAAGCAGCGCATGGAGGCGCTCTGCGGGTGCCAGCCCTTCGACGTGCTCGCCACGCGCGACAACGGGGACAAGACCTGGGAGCAGCGCGTGAACGCGATGCGCGCGGTGCTCAAGCAGGGCTACCAGAACGCGGACGCCCCGCGCCTGCGCGAACTGGGGGCCCGCTACGGCGCCACCCACGCGGTGTTCGAGGCGACGGACAAGGCGCACCCCGAGTTCACCCTGCTGTACTCCGACGACGAGTACCGGCTCTACCGGCTCACGCCTTGAAGTCCCACGCGCGGCCCCGCTGGCTGTTCCCCTCTTTCCGTCACTGGTACGTTGCCGCGGATTTCATGGAACACGAGAAGCGACGAGGCCCGAGGGCAGGTGGTGACAGGGCCCAGGCGCTGACGGTGCGCCGCGTCCGGCGGGCTCGGCGTGCTGGGGTCTGCTCATGAGCCTGCGGGTGGATGTGTATGAGGGGGCGCGCATCGCGCTCTTCTCCCTGGCGGCGAACCGCCTGCGCACGGGGCTCACGACGCTGGGCATCGGGATTGGCGTGGCCACGCTGCTGGCCATCGTGGGCATCATCCAGGGCCTCAACAGCTCCTTCGAGCGTCAGCTCGCCTCGCTGGGGCCGCACACCGTGGTGGCCTCTCGCTTTCCCTGGGTGATGACCGGGGACTGGTGGATGTACCGCAAGCGCAAGCCGCTCACGGTGCAGCAGGTGGAGCAGGTGCGGTTGCAGGCCACGTTCATCAGCCATACGTCGCCGCATGTGCAACGCCAGGCGGACGTGGCCGCGGACGGCGATCAGGTCTCCAAGGTGGAGATCGCGGGCGTCACGCAGGACTACCAGGAGACGACCGCGTTGGAGGTGAAGACGGGGCGCTTCCTCACCCCGGAGGACGACGCTTCGGGGCAGGCGGTGGCGGTGCTCGGCTCGGAGGTGGTGGACGCGCTGTTTCCGAAGGTGCCCGCGCTGGGGCGTCAGGTGCGCATCGAGGGCAGGGCGTTCCGGGTGGTGGGGACGTTGGCGCCCAAGGGCCGGATGCTGGACACGAACCAGGACCTGCGGGTGTTCGTGCCCTTCCGCACGTTCGTGGATCGCTTCGGCCAGGAGAAGTCGCTGTCCATCTCCATGAAGGTGGACAGGCCCGAGCACGTGCAGCAGGCGGAGCAGCAGTTGGTGAGCATCCTGCGCCGCGTGCGGGGCACGCCGCCCGGGCAGCCGGATGACTTCACGCTCAACCGCCCGGAGATGCTGGCGAACACCTACGCGCAGCTCACCGGGGCGCTCTATGGCGTGGCGGTGGGCGTGGGCCTCATCTGTCTGCTCGTGGGAGGCATTGGCATCATGAACATCATGCTGGTGTCGGTGCGCGAGCGGACCCGGGAGATCGGCGTCCGTCGGGCGCTGGGGGCCCACCGGCGCACCATCATCCTGCAATTCCTGATGGAGGCCTCGGCGGTGTCCGCGCTGGGCGGGACGCTGGGCACGGCGGTGGGCCTGGCGGCGGCCCAGCTGGTGTCCCTCTTCAGTCCGCTGGCCGCGGCGGTCCAGCCGCTCACGGTGGTGAGCAGCATCCTCTTCTCCGCCGTGGTGGGGTTGCTGTTCGGCATCTGGCCGGCCGCGCGTGCCGCGAACCTGGATCCGGTGGAAGCCCTCCGCTACGAGTAGGCACCCATGCCCGTGCTCCTGGACAACCTGCGCCTCGCGCTCTCGACGCTCCTGGGCAACCCGCTGCGCTCGCTGCTCACGCTGCTGGGCATCGTGATTGGCGTCACCACGGTCATCGTGATGATGGCGCTCATCGAAGGTCTGCACCTGAAGGTGAACGGGGACCTGGCGCAGCTGGGCTCGAACACGTTCGAGTTGAACAAGTGGCCGTTGGGGCTGGGACGCTACGACTGGCAGCAGTACGCGAAGCGCAAGAACGTCACGCTGGAGGACGTGGAGGCCATCCGCGAGTCCTGCCCGTCGGTGGCGCAGGTGTCCGCCAGCCTTCCGCAGTGGGGCCAGAAGGTGGCGTCGGCCTCGGCGCAGACGCGGCCCACGGTGGAGATCAAGGGGGCCACGCCGGAAGCGGCGGACACGAGTTCGCTGAGCGTGTCGGAGGGCCGCTTCCTCAACGACATGGACCACGAGGAGACGCGCTACGTGGCCGTGCTGGGCGTGGACGTGGCGGAGGCGCTCTTCCCGGAGAAGCACGACGCGCTGGGGCGCACCGTGCGCATCCAGAACCGCCCCTTCACGGTCGTGGGGTTGTTGCAGGCGCGAGGCAGCTACCTGGGCCTGATGAGCATGGACAACATCGTCTTCATTCCGATGAGCACCTTCCAGACGCTCTATGGAAAGGACCGCTCGCTGGACGTGAAGATCCAGGCCCACTCGGCGGAGGTGATGGGCCGGGCGCAGGATGAGGTGACGGTGCTCATGCGGCGGAGGCGGGCCGTGCACGAAGGTCTGCCCTCCGACTTCGAGATCCACACCAACGAGTCGATGACGCGGATGGTGAACGAGCTGTCCACGGTCATCCGCGCCGCCAGCTTCGGCGTGTGCCTGCTGTCCCTCCTGGTGGGCGGCATCGGCATCCTGAACATCATGCTGGTGTCGGTGATGGAGCGGACGCGGGAGATTGGTGTGCGCAAGGCGCTGGGCGCGAAGCGCAGGCGCATCCTGGCGCAGTTCGCCACCGAGGCGGTGATGCTGGCGCTGCTCGGGGGCCTGCTGGGCGTGGGGCTGGGCTATGGCCTGACGATGCTGGCCAAGTGGGTGATCAGCGTCCCGGCAGTGGTGCCCCCCTGGGCGGTGGCGCTGTCGCTGTTCATGAGCTCCGGGGTGGGGCTGCTGTTCGGCATCTACCCGGCGGCGCGTGCGGCGCAGTTGGATCCGGTGGAGGCGATGCGCGCGGAGTGACTTCGCGTCAGGCGGGCTTGGGCACTTCCGCGAGCCCCTGGCTGCGCAGGTCCTTGAGGTCCTCGGTGAGCCCTGTCTCCAGGCTCCGCTCGGATTCGATGTAGCGCTGCATGAGCGGCACGGGGCAGTAGAGGCGTCCGTCGCCGTCCGGCACCAGCACGTAGCTCAGCTCGCGGTGGTCCATGGCTTCATCGAAGTCCACCGCGCGGATGTCCGCGCCCTGGACGAGCAAGGCCTGTCGGACTTCTCCGCGCGTGGGGCGCCCTAGGAGCAGCGCCTGTCGCACGACGGCGCGGTGGAGCGGGTGGTCTCCGCGCCAGCGCCGGCCCTGGTCGCGCAGGTCCTTGTCCTCGCGCAGGACGCGGTCCAGGTGTTCGCGCGTGAGTGTGTGGAGGTCGGAGGGAATGGATTCGACCAATCCCTTGCAGGCGAGCACGAGCAGGTTGGCCCGGCGTCCGGCCTGCTCCAGGAGGTGCTCGGGGGTGGAGGGGGAATCCCACTGGAGGCCGAGGGCGGCCATGGGTTCGGTGACGAGCGACAACGCCGCGCGGGGATCCAGGGGTTCCAGGCGCAGGTGCTCACCGAAGTTGCGCAGGGGCTGTTTCTCGTCGAGCACCACCGCGCGGTAGAGGTCCCAGAAGCCCGCGAGGATGAAGTACGCGCGGCCTTCCTCGGCCAATGCGCGCATGGCCTGCAACACCGGGTAGCCCGACTGGGCTTCGGTGCGGATGAACTCGTCGGCCTCGTCGATGAGCCACACGCGGGGCCGTGCAATTGTTCCGGCTGCGACCTCCTCGAAGGAGGGGAGGGCGGCACCAGTTGGTGGCATCCGCTCGCGTTCTCGGACGATCCGCCGGTGCAGGTCCGCGTCCGCGAGTTCCACGTAGCTGGCGTCCAGGTCCGACCGCGCCTGGAGGCGCCGGAGTGAAGCGAGCATGAGGCTGCTCTTGCCCATCTGGCGCTGGCCCACGATGAGGAAGTTGCGCACGGTGCGGTCGGTGATGGCTCGCACTTCGCGCTCACGGCCGAAGAAGAGGGGGTCCACCTTCACGCCGCCGGCGACCTGATAGGGCGACAGTTCGGAGACAGCGACCTGTTCGGAGATGGTGGTCTCCAGCAGGCGCACGGGTTCATCCGCGAGGAGCAGGTCCCGCAGGCTGTTGGCGGACAGCACGACGGCGCGGATGCCCGGCACGCCTTCGAGCACCTGACGCGCGTTCTGGGACTCGGTGCGGTCCAGCACGAGCACCTGACTGGGGCCCAGGCCCTCTTGGAAGACATCCGACATGCGGCGCTCGGCCTCTCCCGACTCCAGGCGCGTTCCGTCGATGACGACGACCGCGGTGTCCCGCGAGAAGCGCAGCCGAAGCGTGGGCAGGGACAGGGCCCAGGTGTTCGTGCCCAGGCTCGCGCCGAGCCTGCCGCCAATGGCTTCCGCGAAGGCGGTGGCCCCGACCTGGGGTTCCCTGGAGCCTTTGAGCGCCCGCTCCCAGCGGGTCGCGGGGATGCCGGCGGCCGTCACCACGGAGTCGAGCCGCTTCGCGCGTCGCAGGGCCTGATCCGCCGCGACCATCTGCTCCAGGGGGTAGTTCTTGATCGCGGTGGGAGACCGCTGGGCGTCCACCACCAGGGGGTTGCGGTAGACGCGCGCGTAGTACACGCCCGCGAAGAGCAGGCACGCTCCAAGGGCCACTGCCACATAGAGCGTGTACGGACTGGAGACCTTCACGTCGGGTTCGGAGAAGGTCCACGTGCGCGGCCACTGCTGATAGCTCGCGTCGAGGCTGAAGGAGAACCGCCCCTTCTCCAGGAAGGCAGGGGGGACGGCGAACTTCAGCGTCTGCTCCTGGCCTTCCCCGAGACCGAGTTCCTTGATCTCCTGCTGGGGACCAGCCTGCTTCGTCTCGCCCACTTGGAAAGTGCTCCTGAAGAGCAGTGGCCCGATGGATTGCGTTCCCGTGTTCTTGATGCTGACGCTCAGGGTCTTGTCTTCGAGCGACGGAGCATTTGTCAGCTCCAGTTGGGGGGAGCGCAACTCAATGCGCACCTCATTCGTGGGCTCTGTACCGAAGGCATGAACGAGCCTGAATCGGACGTTCGAGAAGCGAGGCGCTGGACCGCGCTCGGGCCGCAGGAAGGAGAGGCCCACCTGGAGCTTCACGTTCTTGCCTGCGTCCAATCGCAACAGGGGAGCTGGCGTCAGGAGGATCAATCCAGGAGGAAGCTCCACGGGCTCAAGCCGCAGCCAATAGGCCCGCTCCGCGTCCGGTGCGTTGGTGACGGTGACGGTGAGGCTTCCCGGATCCCCGAAATCCCCCGGAGCTTTGCCGACCACGGCGTGCGTGGTGAGGCGGGGCTGGGCTGGGGACTCTGGTGGAGCAATGGGGTCGAGTGCGCCATCCGCCCGTTGTCGATACAGGAAGCGACCGTCCTCGTGACGAAAGACCGGTTGGCCGTCGATGTGGCCCAGCCATGTCTGGCTGGCTCCCCGCAGCAGGCCCCGGAGTGCCTTGCCGCCCTGGGTGGACCACAGGCTCACGGCCCCATCGCGATTTCCTGACGCGAGGGTGTTTCCATCGGGCGCGAAGGCGAGCGCCAGGACATCGCTGGTCAGCGTCAGGGTTCGTGAATTGTTTCCGGTCGCGGTGTTCCAGAACTTGATGGTCTTGTCGATGCTCGAAGAAGCCAGGGTTCGCCCGTCCGGACTGAAGCGGAGGGAGACCACGACGTCGGCATGGCCTTTCAGACGTCGACGCTCACGCCCCGTGGCGACGTCCCACAACCGCACCAGGTTGTCATCGCCTCCCGAGGCCAGGGTTCGTCCGTCCGGACTGAAGGCCACTGCCTGAACGAGGGACCCATTTCCCTCCATGCGCCGAAGCTCGCGTCCCGTGGCGACATCCCACAGGCGGACCGTGTGATCGTCGCTGGCCGAGGCCAGCGTTCGGTCGTCAGGGCTGAAGGTCACCGAAAGGATGGAATCGGAATGGCCTTCCAGTCGTCGCGATTCACCACGGGTGGCCGCGTCCCAGAGTCGGACCGTGTTGTCTCCGCCGCCCGTGGCGAGGAGACGCCCATCAGGGCTGTAGGCGAGTGATTGGATGGATGAGGATGAGCCCACCACCGACGGCTGCTCACGGCCGGTGGCCACGTCCCAGAGCCGGACGGTGTTGTCATCGCTGGATGCAAGCGTGCGCCCATCCGGGCTGAAGACCACGGAGTAGACCTCGGTGGAATGGCCCTCCAGGTGGTGCAGCTCGCGGCCGGTGGTCACGTCCCACAGCCGGACCGTGTGGTCATCGCTGCCGGAGGCAAGCGTGCGCCCATCCGGGCTGAAGGCCACGGAGAAGACCGCGGCGGAGTGTTGCCCCTCCAGCCTCTGGACTTCACGGCCGGTGGCCACGTCCCACCGCCGGGCTGTCTGATCCTTGCTGCCCGATGCGAGGGTGCGCCCATCCGGGCTGAAGACCACGGAATAGACAGACGCGGCATGCCCCTCCATGCGCCGAAGCTCGCGCCCGGTCGAGACATCCCAGAGTCGAACGGTCTTGTCAGCGCCGCTGGAAGCGAAGGTGCGTCCATCGGGACTGAAGGCCACTGAGTACACCTCGCCGGAGTGTCCCTCCAGCCGTCGAACCGTGCTCCCGCTGGCGATATCCCAATGTCGCACCGTGCCGTCCCGACTGCTCGACGCGAGTGTCTTCCCATCCGGACCGAAGGCCACCGAGGAGATGCGGGTGGTGGAGTCTGACAAGCGTTTGCGCTCATGGCCTGTGGTCACGTCCCACAGCCGGATCGTCTGGTCATCACCGCCAGAGGCGAGTTCTCGTCCGTCCGGGCTGAAAACCACGGAATGGACGAACCCGCGATGTCCTTCCAGCCGTTGCTGCTCAGTCCCCGTGGACACGTTCCACAGACGCACCGTGTTGCTCATGCCTGCCGTGGCGACGGTGGCTCCGTTCGGGCTGAAGGCCACCGAGAGGATGGGCCCCTTGCCTTCCCCCAGACGTCGCAATTCCCGGCCCGTGGCCACGTCCCACAAGCGAACGGTCGTGTCATTGCCGCCTGAGACAAGGGTGCGCCCATCCGGACTGAAGGCGACGGAGAAGATCTCCGCAGTATGTCCCTTCAGGAGCCGTAGCTCGCGTCCGGTGGCCACGTCCCACAGGTGGACTGTCTGGTCGAGGGAGCCCGAAGCGAGGAGTCGTCCGTCCGGACTGAGGGCCACGGAGAAGATGGCTCCCACGGAGGACCATTCCGCCCCTTTGAGAATGCTTTCGGGCTCGCCCTCCGGAACAAGTGGCTCGAGCGTTTCCGCGGATGCCCCCGTGGCCATCAACACCACGGCGAGGCAGAGCGCCCAGGTGTATCGGCTCAAGGCCTTGCATCCTTGCGCGCCAACACTTCCCGTGCGACCTGTTCCACCGCCTTGCACCGCAGCACGGTCCTGCCCGCCGCATCGCTGTGCACAAGCCCCGCGAAGTACAGCCGGACCTCCGGGTGCTCCACCCGGTTGTCGAGCGGCTCCAGCTCCTCCACGCGTTGCCCGTCCATCAGCTTCGTGAGGACCGACTGACAGCCGCGCTCCCCCGTGTAGCCATTGCGCTCGTCCTCGCGCAGACACTCCAGCACGGCGCCCCGGAGCGACGGACCGCGCACCAGCTTGTGGGTGATGGACGCGGCGCCCAACGCACCGTCGGTGATCATCACCTCACGCAACAATCCAGGATGCCCACCGGTGGCTTCGTGGACCCCCTGCGCCCAGCGCGCTCCTCCATGCCCCCCGCTGTCCAGGAACTGGCGGACCTCCTCCACCGTGAGGTCCGGCACCTCGCGGCGCGGCGCGTCCTTGAACACGGAGAAGCTCTGCATGTTGTGCAGCAGCCACGCGGAGCGCTCGCCGCCCGCGATCAGGAAGTGGAACTGCACCTTGGAGGGCTCATCCATCATCCGCCGCAGGTGCCGTCCCAGCGCCGTCAGGTGGTCGAAGGGTCCCCACTCGTAGCGCAGGATGATCAGGTGGTCGCGCCCCAGCCGTGCCGCCTTCGCCCGCAGGTGCTCCACCAGGGCGTCGAAGCTCGTCACGGTGTTCGCGCCCTCGTCGTCCCCAACCAATGCGCGGCAGTACTCCGCCTCGGTGCAGTCCGGGACGTTGGGCGGCGCAAGCCACGTGACACGGTTGCCGTACCGGGCCGCCACACGGCGCGCGAGCGCGCGGGTGCCTCCATCCTCCGGCGACAGCAACACCAGACGGTGCTGTCCCTGGAGGATGCGCGCGTATTCCTGCTCAAGGGCAGGGCGGGCAACAATCGGCAGGGCTTCCGGCGTGGGCGCCACGGGGGCCGGCCCCGGAATGGGCGGCGACATGGCCTGGGGCGGTCCCGGCGAAATCCCGAAGGACAGCGCCTCCAACCCCGCATCCATGCTCACCCGTTTGGGGCCAAAGGCAGCCTCGCCCAGGCCGCGCAGGAACTCCGCCAGCGGCGCGCCGTGGTCCTCGTACTCCACGAGCTGGATGTTGTACTTCGGCCACAGCGCCCCGCGGTCGATGGACCCCTTCTTCATCAACGCGAAGCTGGGCATCTGCCGGCCTCGCGTGATGCCGATGACGTGCTCCAACTGCTTGAGCACGTAGGGGTCGCTGAAGCTGAAGCCCATGTAGAGGAAGGGCTTGGAGCGGATCCAATCGCGCAGGCGCACCAGCGCGTTCGTGTACTGTGAATAGCCGGCCGGCTGGGAGCCGTCCCCATACAGGCGCTTGTAGTCCGCGCCCGCCAGCACCAGCGTGGACAGTCGGTGGACGGTGCCGTGCAGGTACCAGACGCGCGGTGTTTCGGGGGACGCCTCGGCGTCCATCAGGTTGAGTTCGTCATCCTGATCATTGGAGACGGCTTCGGCGTCCTCGCGTCCCCAGAGCAGCACGTCGTCGTAGTTCGGCGTCATCACCACCGGCGGTTGCAGCTTCCACAGCGCCTGGATGACGGAGAGGTCCGCGTCGGACGGCTTTCGCACGCGGAAGCGCTCGCGCAGAAAGCGGTTGAAGCGGTAGGCGCCCAGGTCCTTGAAGGCCAGCTCCGCGGCGGCGAGGTAGTCCCCCTGCGCGATGCGCTGCTTCACGTCCTGGATGGCCGACTCCGGAAGGGACTCTTCCTGCATCCGCTCCGCGAGTCCCTCCAGCAGGCGGGGCCAGGACGGGAACATGCCTCGCTTCACCCCCATGCTGATGCCGGCGCCCACGAATGGGACGACCTGGTGCCTGCGGACCGCTTCGACCAGCTCCCTCGGGAAGTTCATGGTGCCCCTCTTGGGGCCACGATAGCCCGGCCCCGACCCTTCTCCCTTCCGGTTTTCGGGCGGGGCCTTCCTCGCGAGGGCAAGCCTTGTGCTGGACGGTGGCTTCCGGCTACAGGCTGGCTGCCCGTGGGTCCTCTCGCATGAGTCCTTCTTCGCAGGCCCCTTCGCCAGGGATTGCCCGGCCCCCGGACTGGATTCCCTGGGCGCTCACGGCGCTGATGCTGGCCCACCACTTCGGGCTGTGGGCCCGGACGTCCGCCAGCCGGGGCTTCCCGCTGCTCCAGGTGCTGGATCGCTGGGATTCGAACCTCTACAGCCGCATCGTCACCGATGGGTACACGTGGCCCCTCTGGGCCTTCCTGCCGCTCTACCCGGGAACGGTGTGGTTGCTGCGTCAGGGGCCAGGCGGGACGCTCCCGCCGCAGCTGGTGGGCTGCCTGCTGTCCACGCTGTGCCTCGTCGCCTTCGTCGCTTGGAACACGCGCTGGAGCCGACAGGGACGGCTCACGGGGACGCTGACGCCCGGCACGGGCTGGGGCTGGTTCCTGCTGCTCTACGGGCCCGCGAGCTTCACCCTGCACTCGCACCACACGGAGGGGCTCTTCCTCCTGCTGTCCTTTGGCGCGCTGGCCTTCGCCTCACGTGGGAGCCTGCTGCCCACCGCGCTGCTGGTGGCGCTGTGCGTGTGGACGCGCAACCAGGGCGTCTTCGTGGCCATCACCGCCGCGCTCCTGCTCGCCCGACATGGGTCTTCCTGGCGGGAGCGCTGCGTTCGCTTCGCCGCCCTGGGGGCCCTGGCCCTCCTGGCCTTCGGCGGGCTCCTGGCCTTCGAGTGGGCCCGCGCCGGAGACCCCTTCATGTTCATGAAGGCGCAGCGCGAGTGGAACCACGTCGACTCCGTGTGGGGCGCCATCCGGGGCCTGTGGCTGGGCAATCCCTGGCACCAGGGCTTCAATGGCTGGTTGCTCTTGCGACACGTCTTCGGCCTGCTGTGGCTCGCCGCCGCGCTGGCGCTGCTTCGCCGGGACCGGGCGCTGGGCCTGTATGCCTTGCTGTCGCTCGCGGTGATGCTGCCGCAGGGCGACCTGGGCAACGCGTTCCGCTTCGGCGCGGTGCTCTTCCCGCTGATGTTCCTCGCGGGGGACTGGCTGGCCACCCGGCCCGTCTGGCTGCGCTGGACGGTGGCCCTGCTGGTCGTGTGGCTCAACCACAAGGTCACCCACGCGTATGCCATTGGCCGGTGGGCCTACTGAGCGCGGTGCTCAGTAACCTCCGACGACGTTGATCACCTTGCCGTCCCGGGCCGTCACGCGCAGCCGGCTGAAGCCCCAGACCTTGCTGGTCTGCACGGCCTTCACCTCCAGCACGCCGTCCTGCTTGCTGCCGGAGAGGTCGATCTTCATCTCGGCGTGCCCGTCGTCATCGCGCGAGCTGACGCTGCCCGAAAAGAAGAAGGCGCCGCTGACAGGCGCACCCAGGGACTTGATGACCCCCGGATGATTCGTCACCCGCGCCAACGCCTCCTCGTGGGGGAACATGCCCCGGAACCACATGCCCCCGCAGCCGCAGCACATCAGCGGCAGTCCCACGAGTGCTCCGAGGACCCACTTCACCGTTGGTGACATGTCCGGCTCCTGACTGTGTCGAGGCATGACGGAGCTGTCGTGCAACTCCGGGGTTTCCCGGAACCCCCTATAGGCGTGTACCGAAACCGACGAAAACCGGGGAGTGCGCCCCATCCCGGGCGGCACTTGTAACCAGATCCGTTACGTCCTTCCGCGCGCGCGCCCGGTGCGGGAGCCTTGTCGGTTCGAGTCCCGCGTGGCGCCGGGCCCTGCTTCGGGTTGGCGCCGGGAATGCGCTACGCTGGGGACGGGTACGGCGGAACTGGGACCGCCGCGACGTGGACAGGTGAAACGTGGCTGAAGAGATTGTGTATCGCCATACGATTGAAGGGCTGTTCCGTTCCATTGGCGACCGTCTCACGCCCGACCTGAAAGACAAGCTGCACGACGTGGGGTTGGATCTGGACACGGAAGTGCCCGGCAACACCTCCAGGACCGTGTTCGCCCAGGCCCTGCGCATCACCGTGCAGCACCTGCATCCGGACGTCGCGGAGGAGGAGGGCTACCGGCGGATCGGCAGCGGCATCATCCAGGGGATGGCGCAGACCCAACTGGGCAAGGCGCTCATCTCCATGTGGCCCATCTTCGGGCCCGAGCGCGTCGTCGTCCGCATCCAGGAGAGCTTCGCGAACGTGAACAACTACCAGAAGAGCGAGCTGCTCACCCAGGGCCCCGCGCACCACCTCATCCGCGTGAGCGAGTGCAACGGCAACCCGGGCTACCTGCGGGGCATCCTCGAAGCGGGGCTCGCCCGCGCGGGCGCCCGCAACCTGCGCGTCGAGCCCTTCGACTTCGACGGTCAGGCCTGCTCCTACCGCGTTCGCTGGGACCCTTGACTCCTTTCCGGGCTGGCTCGTTTTACGGGGTGTGAAACACGGCGGCTGTTCTAGGCTTCAGGGGCACGCCGTGGCTTCACGGCCCTGAAGACGAGGAGCAGCCCTTGATGCGCTTCCAGACCCGCGGTCGCATGCTGTGTTTCACGGGAGCGGTGCTGCTCTTCCTCTCCTGCGGTCCCCTTCCGGAAGGGGACCTGGCGGACGAAGGGGAGGGGATGGTCGGCACCGTGCGGGCGGCGGCGCTCACGGCTCCCTCGCTCACGGAGGCGGAGCCGGGCGACGGGCAGGTGACGCTGCGCTGGAGCGCGGGCCCCGCCGGCACCCAGGGCTATCAGGTGCGCTTCCGCGTGGGCTCCGGCGCCTGGGTCTACCGGGGCGCGGGGACCGCCACGACGTACGTGGTGACGGGGCTGACCAACGGCACCCGCTACGAGTTCCACGTGCGCATCAAGGGGTCCACGGGGGAGACGACCTCCGGCTACTCGAATGGCCTGTCCGCGACCCCGACGGCGGAGGAATGCACGGGCACGGCGGTGCGCCACATCACCGTCACCGGCGCGGGGACGAAAGACGGCCTGTCCGCTCAGAGCGCGGGCACGCTTTCGAACCTGAACGCGTTCATCCAGGCGGTGGGCCCGGGAGGGACGGTGTGCATCCACGGGGGCACCTACGGCACCGGCACCACGGTGTCCCAGGGCGGCGCGGTGGGCGCTCCCGTCACCCTCAAGGGCGTGGAGGGCCGGCCCGTCTTCCAGTCCACCTTCGAGGCCTCCACCCGCGCGAAGACGGGGCCGGTGGCCTTCCAGGTGCGCGCCAGCAACCTGGTCTTCCAGAACCTGGAGTTCCGCCACGTGGGCACGTGCTTCGCGTTCAAGGGCGCATACCCCGTGTCCAACGTGACGCTGAGCCGCTTCCGCGCGGAGAACCTGGCCACCTGCGTGGACATGGAGCGCTCCAGCACCGCGGCCTTCACGAACCTGACCATCCGCGACGCGATGATCCTCCAGTTCACGCGCGGCGGCATCTTCCTCGCCTCGGGCACGAACCACTCGCTCGTGGAGGATGTCTACGTGGACATGGAGCCGGATCAGATGGGCGGGCAGGGCAGTGACTACCCCGTGGGCATCGCGCTCTACGACACCACGAACAACGTGACGCTGCGCCGGGCCACCGTGATGAACGTCGTCGGCATGAAGACGGGCTACACGCAGGGGGACGGCATCGACGGGGAGAGCACCGCGAGCGACATCCTCCTGGAGGACAGCTACTTCCGGGGCTCGCAGGATGGCTGCGTGGACACCAAGGTGCGCAACATGCTCATCCGAAACACCGTCGCCGCGGAGTGCAAGCGCAACTTCCGCCTGTGGCAGTCCGTCACGCCGGGCCCGCGCGTGGAGAACGTGTCCAGCTACCAGCCGAGCGACGGCCACTTCTTCATGCACTCGGGGGCCACGACGGCGAAGGACATCGCCGTGTACTCCAGCAACGCCGCGAAGCTGGTCGCCTATGACTGTGATTCAGCCGGGTGCACCTTCAACGCGGAAGGGCTTCGCGGAACGCTGCTGGATGCCAGCAAGCTCAACGCGACCGGCACCGTGACGGGCAACACGCTGGTGTATGGCCAGGCCGTCGCGATTCCCCCCGTGCCCAACACCACGTCGTTCACGCCGTAGGCGCGCCCGTGAATCAGTCCAGGTGGAGCTGCGCCTCGAGGATCCGCGCCCAGTGGGCGATGACCTTGCGGCGACGGGCGGTGTCGTCCTGGAGCAGGTTCGCGAGCGCCAGGCCCCGCAGGAGGTCGAGCGTCGCTCGCACGGAGTCGCGGACTCCCGGGTCGCGGTCCTCGAGTCCGAGCAACTCCACGGTGAGCCGGTGGACCTCGCGGCCCACATGCGCCTGGAGGGGGAGAAGGCGCGCCTTCAGCTCCGCGTCGGCCACGGCCGCCACCCACAGGTGCGTCGCGGCGGTGAAGAGCGGCCCGGCGTAGATGTCGTGGAGCAGGTTGAGCAGGGGCTCCACGCGCCTGCGGCTGGGCGGCAGGAGCTTCGCGCGTCGGGACAGCTCCTCCATCTGCTGATGGAAGACGTGCTCGACCGCGGCCGCGACGAGGGCCGCCCGCGTCGGGAAGTGGTGCTGGCAGGCGCCTCGCGACACCCCGGCGCGCTCGGCGATGGCGCCCACCGTCGCTCCGGCCCAGCCCTGCTCGACGAGCACCTCGATGGCGGCCGACATCAGCTTCTGCCGCGTCACTCGGCTGCGCTCCTGCTCCTGCCTCGTCGCTCCGCTCTCCGGACCGCCCATGTCCCGACGCTGGGGCATGGAACGGAAAAAAGCAATCATGATTGCTTTTTTAGGGATGGCGGGACAGACTCCGAGGCTCACAGGAAGGGCAGGAATGATGGCGGCTCGCTCGCTGCGCATTGGCAATGCATCCGGCTTCTATGGCGACCGGTTCTCCGCCTTCCGCGAGATGCTGGAGGGCGGTCCGCTCGACGTGCTCACCGGGGACTACTTGGCGGAGCTGACGCTGCTCATCCTGGGCCGCGACCGGCTGAAGAATCCGGCGGGCGGCTACGCGCGGACGTTCCTGCGCCAGTTGGAGGACACGCTTGGCCTGGCGGTGGAGAAGAAGGTCCGCATCGTCGCGAACGCTGGTGGCCTCAACCCCGCGGGGCTCGCGGACGACCTGCGCGCGCTCACCGCGAAGCTGGGCCTGTCCGTGCGCGTCGCGCATGTCGAAGGCGACGATCTCGTCGGTAGGGCGGACGAGCTCGGCTTCGACCAGCCCCTCACGGCGAACGCCTATCTGGGCGCCTGGGGCATCGCGGCGTGCCTGGACGCGGGCGCGGACATCGTCGTCACGGGGCGCGTGACGGACGCGTCGCTCGTCGTCGGCCCCGCGGCCTCCCACTTCGGCTGGAAGCGCCATGACTGGGACCGCCTCGCGGGCGCCATGGTCGCCGGCCACGTCCTCGAATGTGGAGCCCAGGCGACGGGTGGCAACTTCGCGTTCTTCAACGAGCTCGACGTGCGCCGCCCCGGCTTCCCGCTGGCGGAAGTCTTCGAGGACGGCTCCAGCATCATCACCAAGCACCCGGACACCGGTGGAGCCGTCACCGTCGACACGGTGAAGGCCCAGCTCGTCTATGAGATTGGCGGTGCCCGTTACGCGGGCCCCGACGCCACCGCGCGCTTCGACAGCATCCAGGTGGAGTCCGTGGGCACCGACCGGGTGCGCCTGTGGGGCACCCGGGGCGAGCCGCCACCTCCGGACGTGAAGGTGTGCCTCAACCGGCTCGGCGGGTTCCGCAACGAGGCGGACTTCATGCTCGTCGGCCTCGACATCGACGCGAAGGCCGCGCTCGTGCGGGCGCAACTGGACGCGGCGCTCCGCCCGAGGCCGTCGGAGGTCGTCTACACGCTCGCGCGCACCGAAGGCCCGGACGCACCGAGCGAGGAGCAGGCCTCCGCGACCCTGCGCGTCGCCGTGAAGGACGCCGACGCGAAGGCCGTGGGACGCCCGTTCACCAGCGCCGTCGTGGAGCTGGCCCTGGCCAGCTACCCCGGCTTCTTCCTGCCCCGGCTGCCCGGTGACGCCTCGCCCTTCGGCGTCTACACGCCGGCCTTCGTCCCCGCTGGCAAGGTGCCGCACGTCGCGGTGCTTCCGGATGGGGCGCGCGTCGACGTGGCGCCGCCCGACGAGACGCGCGGGCTCGAAGGGGTCGCGACGCCGTCACTGCCGGCCCCGCCGCCCCGGGGCGCCACGAAGCGCGTGCCGCTGGGCCGGGTGGCCCTGGCTCGCAGCGGGGACAAGGGCGGGGACGCCAACGTGGGCGTGTGGGTCCGCACCGAAGAGGCGTGGCACTGGCTGGTGCACACCCTCACGGAGGACCGGCTCCGGGAGCTTCTTCCGGAGGCGCGGGAGCTCACCGTCCACCGGCACGTGCTTCCGAACCTGCGTGCGTTGAACTTCGTCATCGAGCGACTGCTGGGCGAGGGCGTCTCGTCGTCCACCCGCTTCGACCCGCAGGCCAAGGCGCTGGGCGAATGGCTCCGCTCGCGCCACCTCGACGTCCCCGAATCACTTCTTTGAGCCGCGAGCCCCAGGGCATCGAGGGAAATACGATGGGTTACCGTTCAGTCTTCGCTCCTGGCTCCTTCGCGGGCCGCACCGTCCTCGTCACCGGCGCGGGCAGTGGCATCGGTCGCTGCACGGCGCATGAGCTCGCGTCGCTGGGCGCGCACGTCGTCCTCGTCGGCCGCAAGGAGGAGAAGCTCGCGCGGGTCGCGGGGGAGCTGGCGGCCGAAGGGCATGCTTCGACGCAGCACGCGGTGGACATCCGCGACGAGGCCGCGGTGCGCGACATGGTCGCTTCCGTCGTCCAGGCGCAGGGCCGCATCCACGGGCTCGTGAACAACGCTGGCGGGCAGTTCCCCGCGCCGCTCGCGCTCATCTCCAAGAAGGGCTTCGACGCGGTCGTCGCGACGAACCTCACCGGAGGCTTCCTGGTCGCGCGGGAGGTGTTCACCCAGTCCATGTGCGACCACGGCGGTGCCATCGTGAACATGCTGGCGGACGCCTGGAACGGCATGCCGGGCATGGGCCACTCGGGCGCGGCGCGCGCCGGCATGTTCAACCTGACGCAGACGGCCGCCGTGGAGTGGTCCTCGTCCGGGGTCCGGGTCAATGCCGTCGCCCCGGGCTGGGTCGCCTCCAGCGGGCTCGACACCTACAAGGACCCCGCCGTCCGCGCGCTCATCCCCACGCTGCGCCAGCAGGTGCCGTTGCACCGGCTGGCCACCGAGGCGGAGGTGAGCGGGGCCATCGTGTTCCTGCTCTCCGACGTGGCGGCGTTCATCACCGGCGAGGTCATCCGCATCGACGGCGGGGCGTCCTGCAACACCAAGGCGTTCCCGATGCCGGAGCACTCGAACTCGAAGCCGTACGACGGATTCCACCTCGCAGCGGCGCCGCGGATCCTCGATGATCCGAAGGAGCAGTGACATGCCGACGCTCGTCTCCCAGATTGAACCGGCCTCCACCGCCTTCACCACGCAGCGCCAGGAAATGCTCGCCCGCGTCGCGGAGCTGCGCGCCATCGAGCAGAAGTCGCGCGACACGGAGCAACTGGCCCGCGAGAAGTTCACGCAGCGCGGACAGCTCCTGCCTCGCGAGCGACTGGCGCTGCTGCTGGACCGGGGCTCGCCCTTCCTCGAGCTGTCCACGCTCTGCGGCTACAAGCACCATGACGACACCGACGGCTCGCTCGCCGGCGGAAACATGGTCATCGGCATCGGCTTCGTGTCGCGGGTCCGCTGCCTGGTGTTCGTGAGCAACTCCGCCGTGAAGGGCGGCACCGCGACGCCCTGGGGTGTCCAGAAGTCGCTGCGCGCGCAGCAGATCGCCCGCGAGAACCGGCTGCCCGTCGTGTCGCTCGTCGAGAGCGGCGGCGCGAACCTGCTCTACCAGCAGGAGATCTTCATCCCGGGTGGGGAGACTTTCTACAACCAGGCCCGGCTGTCCGCGGCCGGCATTCCGCAAATCACCGTGGTCCACGGCTCCAGCACCGCGGGCGGCGCGTACATCCCCGGGCTCTCCGACCACGTCGTCATGGTCCGGGGCAAGGCGAAGGTGTTCCTCGCGGGCCCACCGCTCTTGCGCGCGGCGACCGGAGAGATCGCCACGGACGAGGACCTGGGAGGCGCGGAGATGCACGCTGGCGTGGCCGGCACCGCTGACCATCTGGCCGAGGACGACGCGGACGGCATCCGCATCGCGCGGGAGATCGTCGCGTCCCTTGGATGGAACGACGCGTTGGCTCCGGCCGCGCGCGCGGACTTCGAGCCGCCCCGCTACGCGGTGACGGAGCTGTGCGGCGTCGTCCCTACCGACCACAAGCGGCCCTACGACTGCCGCGAGGTCATTGCCCGGCTGGTGGATGGTTCGGACTTCACGCCGTTCAAGGACGACTACGACGCGCTCACCGTCTGCGGTTGGGCGCGCATCGAGGGCCGGGCGGTGGGGCTCATCGGCAACAACGGGCCCATCACGGCCAAGGGGGCGACGAAGGCGGGGCAGTTCATCCAGCTCTGCTGCCAGGCGCGGACGCCCATCGTCTACCTCCAGAATACGACGGGCTACATGGTGGGAACCCAGTCGGAGCAGGGGGGCATCGTGAAGCATGGCGCGAAGATGCTCCAGGCGGTCGCCAACGCGACGGTGCCGCAGGTGACGCTCCTGATGGGCGGTGCCTTCGGCGCGGGCAACTACGGCATGTGTGGCCGCGCGTTCCACCCGCGCTTCATCTTCGCCTGGCCCAACGCGCGCACGGCGGTGATGGGCGGCGAGCAGGCCGCGAAGGTGCTGTCCATCGTCCACGGGGAGAAGGCCCGGCGCGCCGGACTGCCGTTCGACGAAGCGGCGATGGCCGAGTTCTCGCGCCCGCTCGTCGAGCAGTTCGAGCGCGAATCGGATGCCTTCAATTGCAGTGCGCGGCTGTTCGACGACGGCGTCATCGACCCGAGGGACACGCGCAAGGTCCTCGGGTTCATCCTGGCGACGTGCGACGAGTCCGAGCGCCGCACGCTGTCTCCCAATACCTTTGGCGTCGCCCGGCTGTAGCGAGGGAACCATGAAGCGCATTCACAAGGTGCTGGTGGCGAACCGGGGGGAGATCGCCGTGCGCGTGCTGCGCACGTGCCGTGCCCTCGGCGTACGCACGGTCGCGGTCTTCTCCGATGCGGACCGGGACGCGCCGCACGTGCGGCTCGCCGATGAAGCGGTGCGTCTGGGGCCGGCGCCCGTGAAGGAGTCCTACCTCTCCATCGAGCGGGTGCTCGCGGCGGCGGCGGCGTCCGGCGCCAATGCCATCCATCCCGGCTACGGCTTCCTGTCGGAGAACGCTGGGTTCGCGCGCGCCTGCGAGGCGGCCGGCCTCGTGTTCATCGGTCCGCCAGCGGACGCCATCGAGCTGATGGGGAACAAGCGGCATGCGAAGCTGCGCATGCAGGCCGCGGACGTCCCGTGCATTCCGGGCTACGAGGCGGCCCGTCCCGGCGAGTCGCTGGAGGACGACGCCCTGGTGCGTGAGGGGGAGCGCATTGGCCTGCCCTTGATGGTGAAGGCCGCGGCGGGCGGTGGCGGGCGTGGCATGCGCCTGGTGCGCGAGCCGGGCGCGCTGCTCGAAGCCATCCGCTCCGCGCGCTCGGAGGCGACGAACGCCTTTGGCAGCGGCGAGCTCATCCTGGAGCGGGCCATCGAAGGCGCGCGCCATGTGGAGGTGCAGGTCTTCGCGGATGCGCATGGAAACGCCGTGCACCTGGGGGAGCGCGACTGCTCCATCCAGCGGCGGCACCAGAAGGTCATCGAGGAGAGCCCGTCCCCGGCCGTCACGCCGGAGCTTCGCGAGCGCATGGGCGCGGTGGCGGTGCAGGCCATCCGCTCCATCGGCTATCGGGGCGCGGGGACCATCGAGTTCCTCCTCTCGCCGGGCGGCGACTTCTACTTCATGGAGATGAACACGCGCCTGCAGGTCGAACATCCGGTGACGGAGTTCGTCACGGGGCTCGACCTGGTGGAGTGGCAGTTGCGGGTCGCGGACGGCGAGCCGCTCCCGCTGAAGCAGGCGGAGATCCGCTTCCGTGGCCATGCCATCGAGGCGCGGCTTTGCGCGGAGGATCCCGCGCGCGGGTTTCTTCCCCAGACGGGCCGGCTCCTCGCGTGGGCGCCGCCGGAGGGGGAGGGCTTGCGCGTCGACCATGGGGTGCGCGAAGGGCAGGACATCACGCCGTTCTACGACTCCATGCAGGCGAAGCTCATCGCGCACGGGCCGGACCGGGAGACGGCGCGCGAGCGGCTGGCCCTCGCGCTGCGGGAGCTGACGGTGTTCGGCGTCACGACGAACGCGACCTTCCTCCAGCACGTCCTCGCGCACGACGCGTTCCGCTCCGGCCGCTACAACACGGGCTTCGTCGCGGAGCACCTGCCCCCGGAGGCGCTGGGAACGCTCGGCCAGACGTCCACGGAGGAGCAGGCCCTCCTGGCCGCCTTGCTCTTCCACGACGACGCGGTGGCGCTCTCCCAGCGGGCAGGCTTCGACACGGCGCTCGCGGGCTGGAGCAGCTCCCATGCCCTGCCGGTGCCCATCGTCCTGCACGACGGGAGCAAGGAGTTCCGCGCCTCGGTCCGCCCCGTCACGCCGGAGGAGTACGAAGTGCGCATCGGCGATGCGCGCGTCGAGCTCTCCCTGCGCTACCTGGGCGCCGAGCGGGCCGAGGTCGAGATTTCAGGACGGCGCCGCGCGGTCCGCTACCGGCGCGCGGGGGGGACGTTGTGGTGCTCGCTGGACGGCGTCACGCGCCAGCTCCGCGACGTCACCTTCCGGCTTCCTTCGGAGCGTGAGCGCGCCAGCGACGGCCGTGTCCGCGCGCCGATGGACGGCCGCATCATCCGGGTGAGCGCCGAGGTCGGCGCCACGGTGAAGCGCGGCGACGTGCTGGTGGTGCTCGAAGCGATGAAGATGGAGTCCTCGCTCGCGGCTCCCACCGATGGGGTCGTCACGGCGGTGAACGTCGCCGTCGGAGCGCAGGTGCCGGCGCGCCACGTCGTGGCGGTCGTCTCGCCGGACGCGAAGGACGTGGCCTGAGTCGAACCATGAGCGCGTTCGAAGGTCCAGACGCGCGCCGCCGCCGTGCGCCTCAACCCCGCACCACAGGGTGCGGGGTCGAGGCGCATCGGCCGAGGCCTCTCACGCCAGGTCGAACAGCAGGGCTTCCATGGGCTCGGAGGCGACGAGCACGAGGCTCGACTCATCCGTCACGGCGACGCCGTCACCGGCCTTGAGGGCCACGCCGTTGAGCGTGCCCGCCCCCCGGGCCACCTGGAGCCAGGCGTGCCGGCCCTTGGGCAGGGTGTACTCCGCCTTCTCCCCCTGGCTCAGCAGCGTGCTGGACAGCAGCACGTCCTGGTGCACGGTGAGGCTGCCGTCGCGGGCATCGGGGCTCGCCACCAGCCGCCAGCGGCCCTGACGGTCCTTCTCCGGGAAGAGCTTCTGCTCATATTCAGGCTTCAGGCCCTTCGTGTCAGGGATGATCCAGATCTGCAGGAAGTGGACGTCCTCGTTGGAGCCGTTCATCTCGCTGTGCATCACGCCCGTGCCGGCCGTCATGCGCTGCACCTCACC
>SECN01000162.1 GCA_004173515.1 Myxococcaceae bacterium
GGAAGGGGGCGGGTCATCCTGGGGGCTTCAGATGGACCGACGGGCGACGACACCCCCCGGTGTGGAAGTGCCACCGTAGTCAAACTCAGGCCCGGGGGACCAGTCCACCCACCCCGGGATGTGGACCCCACCACGGTGCCCGAGCCGCCCGCGTGCCTGCTCGGTCGGTGGGCAGGCCCGCCGACCCGGACACACCCGGCCCCGAGGCCCGCAAAGGAGAAAGCCCGGCGGGATGCATCCCACCGGGCCTTCGCTGTCACACGCGGGCCGCGTTCAGACTGCGGCGTCGCTTATGGGCGTCAGGCTTCGCTGCCCCCGCCGGAAGACTCCGAGGAGCCTCCACCGGATGCCGCCGGAGGCGCGCCACCGGAGCCGCCGCCGTTGTTGCCGGAGCCTCCCTGGGAACCGCCGCGCTCGGACCGCTCTCCGCCCCGGCCCTCGCCGCCGCGACGCTGTTCGCGCTCGCCACTCCGGTTGCGGTCGCCCCCACCGCCGCCACCACGCTCGGGACGCCGACCCTCGCGACGGTCGCCGCCGCCACGCTCGGCACCACCGCCGCCGCCGCCACCGCCCCGGCTCTCCGCGCCGCGCTCGCCACCGCGTTCGGCGCCACCGCCACCGCCACCGCCGCGGTCCCGGTCGCGTCCACGCCGGCCCTGGTCCTGACGGCCGCCGCCACCACCGCCGCCGCCACCGCCGTAGGCGTTCTCCGGGCGGCGCTGCTGCATCGCCAGCTCGCCGTCACCGGAGCCCGGCGACGAGGCCACCTTGTGCTCGGGGCCCGTGGCCGACCGGCCGTAGATGTCGTACTGCTCGCGGTGGTAGTTCTGCTGTGCCTTGACCTGGATGGACTTGTTGTAGCGGTCCATCAGGTGCCGCAGCTCGTTGCGCTCCTCACCCTGCAGGAGGCGCGCGACCTCCGCGTTGCAGTTGATGACGAGCGTGGAGTCCTTGTAGCCCGGAGCCTCGCGGCGGATCTCCCGGAAGATTTCGTACGCCACCGTGGTGGCCGTCTTCACGAAGCCCTTGCCGTCGCAGTAGGGGCAGTCCTCGTGCAGCACGCGGCCAATGGACTCGCGCACGCGCTTGCGCGTCATCTCCACCAGGCCCAGCTCGGAGATGCGCAGCACGTTCGTCTTGGCCTTGTCGCGGCCCAGCGCTTCCTGCAGCGACTTGAAGACCTTGTCGCGGTTCTGCGCCTTCTCCATGTCGATGAAGTCGCAGATGATGATGCCGCCGATGTTGCGCAGCCGCAGCTGGTAGACGATCTCCTTGGCCGCCTCGACGTTGATCTTGGTGATCGTCTCCTCGAGGCTCTTCTTGCCGACGTAGCGGCCCGAGTTGACGTCGATGGCGGTGAGCGCCTCCGCCTGGTCGATGATCAGGTAGCCGCCGCTCTTGAGCCACACCTTGCGCTGGGTGGCGCGCTGCAGCTCCTGCTCGATGCCGTAGGCGTCGAAGACGGGCTCGTCCGTCTCGTGCAGCACCACGCGGTCGCGCAGCGCCGGGTCCTGCGCGGTGACGAAGCCCTGGATGCGCTCGTACTCCTCCGGGTCGTCGACGACGAGCTTCTCCACGTCGTGGGCGAACAGGTCGCGCGTGGCGCGCAGGATGAGGTCCAGGTCGGGGTGCAAGAGGCCCGGTCCGCCGCGCTTCTCGTTGCGGCGCACCACCTGGTTCCACACCTCGATGAGGAACCGGATGTCGCTCTCCAGCTTCTCCTGGGGAACGTTCTCCGCCACCGTGCGCACGATGAAGCCCGTGCCGGGCGGCCGCAGCCGGTCCACGATGTCGCGCAGCCGCCGGCGCTCCTTCTCGTTGGAGATGCGGCGGCTGATGCCCACGTGGTCCACCGTGGGCATGAACACCAGGTGACGGCCCGGGATGGAGATGTGCGAGGTGAGCCGTGCACCCTTGGTGCCGATGGGGTCCTTGGAGATCTGGACCACCACCTCCTGGCCGACCTTCAGCAGGTCCTCAATCTTGTCCGTCTTGCGCTGCTTGGGCTTCTCCTTGTCGTCGTCGCGCTTCTCGCGGCGCGGAGGGCCCTCCGGGCGGCGCTTGTCCTTCTCCTTCTCCTTGTCCTTCTCGCGGCCGTCCCGGGCGCGCGGCTCGCGGGCCTCACGCGCCTCGCGCGGCGTGCGGCGCTCGCCGGAGACCTCGCCCGGGCGGGCGGACTCGGGGGAGGGGATGAGGTCGCCCAGGGCGGAGGCGTGCGGCGGCGGCTCGGAGGCGCCTTCGCCGGTCTGCGGCGCGCCGCCCTCGGCGAGGGTGGCCACCGTGACGGACTCCGCGTGCGTCTCCTGCACCACCGCGGGGGCCGCCTCCAGGGGGAGGCCGGCGTCCGTCAGCGGCACCGCCACGGAGGCGGTGGACACCGTGATCTGCGTCTCCTCGATGACGAAGGCCTGGGGCAGCTCGGCCTCCGACACCGGGGCCTGCGGGGCCTGCGACGCGGCCTGGGCCTCGGCGGAGGGCTCGGGGGCGACAGGGGCGGCCGCCACCTGCGCCTCCGCGGGCGTCTCCGGAATCACCTGCGCGTGGACGTCCTGCGCCTGCGCGGTGTCTTGCGTCAGCGACGGCTCGACGGGGGCCGGGGGGACTTCCGTGCCGGCGGCAAGCGCGTGGGCGCCCTTGTCCGGCACCGTGGCCGCGGCGGCCTCGAGCGTGTCGGCCTCGGATTCGGTGGGGACCTCCGGCGCGTCCTCGTGCTCTCCCTCGGTCAGCTCGAACTGGGCGCGGGCGAAGTCCGGGTCGTAGACGACGTCGCTGACGTACAGGAAGGCGGCCTTCTCCAACCCGATGTCGACAAAAGCCGCCTGCATGCCCGGGAGCACCCGGACGACACGGCCCTTGTAGATGTTGCCGACGACGCCCTTGTCCTTCTTACGCTCGAGGTAGAACTCCGCGATATGGCCGCCCTCGACGAGCGCCACCCGGGTCTCCCGACCCGCGGCATTGATGACGAGCACACTGCTCATGGATGAATCCTGGAAGCGCGCGCGGTAGGGGGGACCTCACCGGACGGGGGGCGGCAAGACGCCACACCTCCGAGCACGCTGCGAGGGGAGCGGCGGTTGGTGGACCTCCGACGTGTGGACGCCCACCGGAATCACCGGCGGAAGAACGCATCGTCTGGGTGAGGGCCGAGGACATCACCGCCTGCTCCTCCGAGTTCATGTCGCCCCGCATTGCGACCGGCACCGTGCCGGGCGGGGCTGCTTCTCTTCAAGCGCTCGAGGTCTCCACCACGCCCGTGCCGTCCGCCCCCTCTTCCACACCCGGTCGGTGCCCATCGTGGGCCACCTTGGGGGGGCGTCTGGGGGCCCCGGAGCAGCAGGGACATCCGGAGGAGACCGGAAGCGCAACCCGTCGAAATTCCTGCCTGGGCCTGAAGTCCCGCCAACGCGGGGCGTCACACAACCACCCAGAAACACGGAGAGTTTTCCACGCCCCTCCAGGTGTGTAAAGGCAAGAAGCGCCCGTTCATCCACTGTCGGGCAGATGGCCCCGGGGCACGCCCCCAGGGCATCCAGGCCGACCCGGAGCCCCATGGGGCCCCAGGACCGCCCTCCCGGAGGGGCCTCCAGGCCTGCGTCAGGCCTGGGCGGGGGCCTGCTTGCGGCCCTCGGGCTTGTCCAGCTTCCCGCGCGGCCGGCGCACCAGCCGCAGGGCGGTCCAGGTCTCGTCGATGACGCAGATCTTGTTGTCCACGAGCCCGATGTCGAGCGCCGCGTGCCGCACGAAGTCCTCGGACAGGTGCGTCCTGGGGCCCTCGGCGGTCGCCCAGCAGACCCAGATGCCACCGTTGAGGGTGGTGGCGCGCGACAGGGCGGGCAGCCGCTGCACCAGCTCCGTGGCGTCGGTGGTGAAGAAGAGGATGACGTCCAGCCCCGTCTGGGCGGTGACGAGGAACTCCACCCCGTCCGGCAGCGGGTTGAGCTTCTGCACGAAGCCCCGGGGCGGGTTGATGATGGAGACCTTGGTGCCGGCCCGGATGCCGAGCGTGGGCGCCAGGGACGCGAAGGCATAGGGCGTCGTCATGAGGTGCGCTCCACCGTGAAGGTGCGGAACTCGCCAGTGGCTTCACCGACAGTGTGCTCCACGTGCGTGACGCGCGCCATGCGGGGGCCCTGGTGGCACCAGCTTACGAATTCTTCCAGCGCAGCGGGCTCGCCTTCCACCGTGGCCTCCACGGAGCCGTCGCTCCGGTTGCGCACCCAGCCCTTCAGGCCCAGCCGCAGCGCCTGGACGCGGGAGCTCTCCCGGTAGGAGACCCCCTGGACCGTGCCCTGGATGCGCAGGGTCGCCCGGCGCTGCGTGCTCATGCCTTGGGCCTCATGCTCTGGCGTTGCCTTCTAGCATCTGGAGGAACGCCTGCTCATCCAGGATTCTTACCCCGAGTTCCTGCGCCTTCTTCAGCTTGGAGCCGGCGTCCTCGCCCGCGACCACGAAATCGGTCTTGCGTGAGACACTTCCAGACACCTTTCCGCCCCGCCGCTCGACCTCCTCCTTGGCCTGCTCGCGCGCCATTCCGGCCATGGTCCCGGTGAGCACCACCGTCTTGCCCACGAAGGGCCCGCCGGTGGAGACCTCCGGAGGGGCCGGCGTCACGCCCGCGTCCAGCAGGGACTGGATGGTGGCCTGGTTCTGGGGCTCCTGGAAGAAGGTGTGGATGACCTGGGCCATCACCGGGCCCACGTCCTTCACCCGGCCGATGTCCTCCAGGCTCGCGGTGAAGAGCGTCTTCACCTGGGGGAACGCCTCCGCCAGCGCCCGGGCCGTGGAGTCGCCCACGTGGCGGATGCCCAGGGAGTACAGGAAGCGGCGCTGGGTGGTGTGCTTGGACCCTTCGATGGAGGCCAGCAGGTTCTCCGCGCTCTTCTCCCCCATGCGCTCCAGCTTGAGCAGCGACTCCTTGGTCAGCGCGAAGAGGTCCGCGAACGTCTTCACCTGACCGGCGGTGACCAGCTGGGTGGCCAGCTTGTCGCCCAGGCCCTCGATGTCCATCGCGATGCGGCTGGCGAAGTGGCGCACCTTCTCCACCAGTTGCGCGGGGCAGGACGCGCCCGTGCAGCGGATGACGGCGCCGTCCTCATCCTTCGCCGCCACCGCGCCGCACACCGGGCAGTTCGTGGGGAAGACGAAGGGCTGGGAGTCCTCCGGGCGCTTGGAGAGCACCACGGTGACGATCTCCGGAATCACGTCACCCGCGCGGCGCACGAAGACGGTGTCGCCCTTGCGCACGTCCTTGCGGCGCAGCTCGTCCTCGTTGTGCAGCGTGGCGCGCGACACCATCACGCCGCCCACCTTCACCGGCTTCAGGTGCGCCACCGGCGTGAGCGCGCCCGTGCGGCCCACCTGGATGCCGATGTCCTGCACCAGCGTGGACTCCTCCTCCGGCGGGAACTTGTAGGCCACCGCCCAGCGCGGGCTCTTGGAGGCCTGTCCCAGGCGCAGGCGCAGGTCCTCCTCGTCCACCTTCACCACCATGCCGTCCACTTCGAAGGGCAGGGCGTGGCGGCCCTTGAGGGACTCGTCGTAGCGCTGGCGGATGCCGTCCGCGCCCGCGGCGGGCTTGTACTGGTTGACGGGCAGGCCCAGCGTCTTCAAGTACTCCAGCTTCTGCGTGTGCGTCTTGAAGGCGGGCAGGCCGTCGCTGGGGCCCGTCTCGTACAGGTACACGGAGAGGGGACGGGCGGCGGTCTCCTTGGGATCCAACTGGCGCAGGCTGCCCGCGGCGGCGTTGCGCGGGTTGGCGAAGAGCGACTCGCCCTGCTCCTCGCGCTTCTCGTTGAGCTTGCGGAAGTCCTCCTTGCGGATGAAGACCTCGCCTCTCACCTCCAGCCGCTTCGGCACCTTCACGCCGTCCTGGGGGAACAGCTCCAGCGGCAGGCTCTTGATGGTGCGCAGGTTGGACGTGACGTCCTCGCCCGTGGTGCCGTCGCCCCGGGTGGCGCCCTGCACGAAGCGGCCGTCCTCGAACCTGAGCGAGATGGCCAGCCCGTCCAGCTTGGGCTCGCACACGTAGGCCACCTGCGTCAGGCCCGTCAGCTTGCGGATGCGCTCGTCGAACTCCGTGAGCCCCTCGTCGTCGAAGATGTTGCCCAGCGACAGCATCTGCGCGCTGTGCACCACCTGCCCGAAGTCCTCCACCGCCGCGCCGCCCACGCGCTGGGTGGGCGAGTCCGGCGTGGCGAGCGGGGGGTATTTCTCCTCCAGCGCCTGCAGCTCCCGCATCAACGTGTCGTATTGCGCGTCGCTGATCTCCGGCGCGTCCAACACGTAGTAGCGGTGGTTGTGGTGGGCCAGCTCCTGACGGAGCGCTCGGGCGCGGGCTTCGGCTTTCGGGAAGGTGTCCACGGGGTGTTGTCCTTACCCCAATTCGGCAGCGCGGCCAGGATGCGCACGCCCCTCATCGGAGGAGGACCACTCTAGCGAGCCCACCTGACAGGACCGCTCCACGAGGGGCCGACAGGGCGACTCCCCCCGTCGCGCGTTGCCAACCTGCTGCGTTGGATGCGCGGACCCCTCCCGGCGCCATTCCACCCGCGTCCACCCGCCGCCGGCCGGTGGCACCCGCCCGGTCCGCGTGCCTTCCCCCGGGATGGGAAGGGGGACCCGGGGATGCGTGTTCCACCCGCGAGGGCGGACTTCCGCGCCCCCGTCATCCCGAATTTCAGCTACATAGCGGATTCCCTGTTCGCAATCCCCCCTCCCTCCAGTGCAACCCCCTGAAAAACGGGGTGGTGCAAGGCACGGATGCCTTGACAGCTCTGGAGGGGGTCAATAGTTTCCGGAGTGGTTCCTGGCGTAGGGGTTCCCCCGCGCCGTCTCTTCCCAACCACAGGCCCACGCGCCCTCCGGTCCCCTTCAGGGACCCGGGTGGTGCTGCCCTCCTGGAAGGTGCTTCCGAGCGCCGCGCGGACGGACAACGTCCCGCGTACAGCCTGCCCGAGCCTTCGGGCGATTCCCCCCATTCCGTCTGCTGACCGTCATGGCCAAAGCCCGTTCCCCCCGAGAGAAGGTAGTCCAGCCCGCGTTCGTCGCCGCGGAGGAGAAGCCCCGCCGCAAGCGCGCGGCGGCGAAGGAGGCGGAGAAGCCCGCGCCCCGTGCGCGCCGTGCCCCGGCCCGCAGGGAAGAGCCGCCCGCCGAGGAGGTCGCGGAGGTGGTGGCCGAAGCGCCCCGCCCGGTGCTCACGCCCATCTCCCGTCCGGTGCGCGACGACGAGCTCCAGGAGATCCGCAACGAGGAGCCCGAGGACACGGCCTCCGCGACGCCCGCGCCGCAGGAGTCCGCCGAGTCCCCCGCCATCACGGAGGTCGACCGCGACGGCGCCCCGATGCAGGTCATCAAGCTCAATGACCTGAAGCGGATGAAGATCGTCGAACTGTCGAAGATGGCCCAGGACGTGGGCATCGACGGCTACCAGGGCCTGAAGAAGCAGGACCTCATCTTCGCGCTCCTGGGTGGCATCGCGGACAAGCGCTTCGAGGTCCACGCGGAGGGCGTGCTGGAGCTGCTCAGCGACGGCTTCGGCTTCCTGCGCAGCGCGGACAGCGACTACCAGCCGTCCCCGGACGACATCTACGTGTCGCCGTCCCAGGTGCGCCGCTTCACGCTGCGCCCCGGCGACACGGTGACGGGCCCCATCCGCCAGCCCCGCGAGGGCGAGCGCTTCTTCGCGCTGCAGAAGGTGGACACGGTCAACTTCGCGGACCCCACGTCCGAGGCTGCGCGCGAGCGCATCCTGTTCGACAACCTCACGCCGCTGTACCCGACGCGCAAGCTCAAGCTGGAGCACGAGTCGTCGGAGATGACCACGCGCATCATCGACATGTTCTGCCCCATCGGTCTGGGCCAGCGCTGTCTCATCGTCGCGCCCCCGAAGGCGGGCAAGACGGTGCTCCTGCAGAACATCGCGCACGCCATCAGCCGCAACCACCCGGACGTCTACCTCATCGTGTTGCTGGTGGATGAGCGCCCGGAGGAAGTCACCGACATGGAGCGCAGCGTGCGCGGCGAGGTGGTCTCCTCCACCTTCGACGAGCCCGCCACGCGCCACGTGCAGGTGGCGGAGATGGTCATCGACAAGGCCAAGCGCCTGGTCGAACAGAAGTACGACGTGTGCATCCTGCTGGACTCCATCACCCGGCTCGCCCGCGCCTACAACACGGTGGTGCCGGCGTCCGGCAAGATCCTCTCCGGCGGCGTGGACGCCAACGCGCTCCACAAGCCCAAGCGCTTCTTCGGCGCCGCGCGCAACATCGAGGAGGGTGGCAGCCTCACCATCATCGGCACGGCCCTCATCGACACGGGCAGCCGCATGGACGAGGTGATCTTCGAGGAGTTCAAGGGCACGGGTAACTCCGAAATCGTCCTGGATCGGAAGTTGATGGAGAAGCGCATCTTCCCAACGCTCGACATCAACAAATCCGGTACCCGCAAGGAGGAACTCCTCTTGTCGCAATCGGACCTGGTGCGCATTACGGCGTTGCGCCAGGTGCTCCACCCCTTCACCCCCATCGACGCGATGGAGTTCGTGCTCAAGCACATGCGTCCGACGGCGGCGAACGCGGAGTTCCTGGGCTCGATGAACCGCTGACCCGGCCCGGGAGCCCCACATGCGTCGTACCCACGTCCTTCGTTTCCTCGCCCGCGCCGTCGCGGGCGTCACCCTGGGGTTGCTCGCGGGGTGCGACCTGGGCGTGGAGGACCTGCCGCTGGACGATGCGCCCCCGGTGCTCTCCAGCCAGGTCTGCTACGACGACTCGGATTGCGTGGCGAACGCGTGCTGTGGTGAAGGCAACGCCGTCACCCACCGCACGGAAGGTCCCAACTGCGCCGGGGTGCGGTGCGACGGGACGTGTCCCCAGGGCAGCATCGACTGTGGGCGCTGCATCCCGGTGTGCCGCAACGCGCGGTGCGCCGGCGCCTGCCAGTAGCAGGCACCGCGCGCGCTCCGTTGCCTCGCATCTACCCGGTGGCGGCCTCGGGCATCGGGGCCTCCAGCTCCTTCAGCGGCAGCGTCACGTGGAAGGTGGTGCCGCCGCCCGGCGTGTCCTCCACGTCGATGCGGCCCTGGTGCGCTTCCACCACCTGCCGTGACACCCAGAGGCCCAGGCCCAGGCCGCCATAGTGGTGCGTGGACACCGCGCGCTCGAAGCGCTCGAAGATGCGCTCGCGGTCCTCCGGCTTGATGCCGATGCCGTGGTCCACGACGCTCAGGCGCACCTGCTCGCCGTCCGGTCGCAGCGTCACGTCCACCGGCTTGCCCCGGCCGAACTTCAGCGCGTTGGCCACCAGGTTGTGCACCACCTGGGAGATGCGCGACGGATCGAAGGGCCCCGTCACCGGCCCGTTCACGGAGACGGTGAGCTGCGTGCCGTCACGGCGCGCCTCCTCCTCCGCGAAGCGCGTCACCTCCACCAGCAGGTCCGCCAGGTCCACGTCCGTGCGCGTGAGCTTCAGCCGGCCGCTGGTGATCTGCGACACGTCCATCAGCACGTCCACCAGCAGCGCCAGCCTCCGGATGAAGGCCCGGGCCTGCCTCAGTCGCTCCAGCGCCTTGGGCGGCGCGTCCCGGCCCAGGCTGCGCTCCACCAGCTCCAGGTGCAGTTGGAAGGCGGCCAGCGGCGTGCGCAGCTCGTGCGCCGCCACGGAGAGGAAGTCATCCCGGGCGCGCAGGGCCTCGGCCAGGCCTTCCGCGCGGGCGCGCTCGTCGGCCATCTCCCGGCGCATGCGCGCGAGCCTCAGGTTGGAGGCGATGCGCGCGAGCAGCTCCCCCGCGGAGAAGGGCTTCACCAGGTAGTCGTCCGCTCCGGAGGCCAGGCCCTGCACGGTGGCCTGCTCGCCGGCCTTCGCGGACAGCAGCAGGATGGGCAGCTCGCGCGTGTGCGGCGCCGCGCGCAGGGCCCGGAGCAGGCCCACGCCGTCCAGGCGCGGCATCATCACGTCCGACAGCACCAGGTCCGGGGGCCGGGCCAGCGCGGACTCCAGCCCCTTCTGACCGTCCGTCACCGTCTCCACGTCGTAGTCGGTGGAGAGCACGCGCTGGATGTAGTCGCGCATGTCCCGGTTGTCGTCCACCAGCAGGATGCGCGCGCGCGGCAGCGACTGCACGGCGCGGATGCCCTGGGACGGCGTCGGGTGGCGGTGGTTCGACTGCGTGTGCTCCTTCGGCTTGGAGACGTTCCACAGCAGCGCCTCCTGGACGTAGGCGGACGTGGCCTCGCGCGCCGCGGAGCGGGGACGGGCCGTGGTGCGGATCCGCTCCGGGGGCAGGTGCGCGTGGCCCAGCGGCAGCTCCACGGTGAAGGTCGTGCCCTGGCCCTCCGTGCTGCGCACCGACACGGTGCCGCCATGCAGCCGGGCGAACTCCTGCACCAGCGCGAGCCCGATGCCGGTGCCCTCGTGCGTGCGCGACGCGGTGCCCGGCACACGGTGGAAGCGCTCGAAGAGGCGGGGCAGCTCCGGCGCGGGGATGCCCGAGCCGGTGTCCTCCACCTCCAGCACCACCTTCCGGCCGTGCTCGCGCAGGCGCAGCGTGACGCCGCCCTGGAGCGTGAACTTGAACGCGTTGGAGACCAGGTTGAGGACGATCTGCTCCCACAGGTCTGGCGCCACGTACACGGGCTCCGACAGCGGGGGGCAGTCCACCGTGAGCTGCAGGCCCGTGCGCTCCATGGCGGAGCGGAAGCTGCTCGCCGAATCCGCCGTCAGCGCCGCCAGGTCCGAGGGCACGAAGCGCTCCTCCTTCGGGCCGGCCTCCAGGCGCGACAAATCCAAGAGCGCGTTGACCAGCTTGAGCAGGCGTCCCGCGTTGCGGTGCACCCGTTCCAACTCCTTGCGGGCCTCGTCCGGCAGCACTCCCGAACGGCCGGCGAGCAGGTCCTCGGTGGGGCCCAGCATCAGCGTGAGCGGCGTGCGGAACTCGTGGCTGACGTTGGCGAAGAACTCCGACTTGAGTCGGTCCAACTCTCCCAACTGCTCGTTCGCGGTGCGAAGCTGCTGGTTGGCTTCTTGAATCTGCTGCGCGCGGCGGAAGATCTCCTCCTCCATCTCGCCCGCGCGGGCCTGGAGCTCCACGTGCTGACGGTTCTGCTCCGCGTCCTGGTTCTTCAGGTGGATGAAGTCCGTCACGTCCTCGACGCGGTGGAGGATGTAGCTCAGCTTGCCGTCCGCGCCGAACACGGGCGAGTTCAGCGGGCTCCAGTAGCGCACGTCGAACCCGTCACCCACGAAGCCGGAGCGCGGGATGTCGTACTTCTGGACCGCCATCGCGTCCGGGACGCCCGTCTTGACCACGCGCTCCAGGGACGCGCGCAGGTTGCTCACGCCGCTGGCCGTCGGGTCCTGGGGGTTGTCCGGGAAGACGTCGAAGATGTGGCGGCCGAGGATGGCCTCGCGCCGCGTCTGCGTGGCGCGCAGGTATGTGTCCGTCACCGCGACGATGAGGAGCCCGGGCGTCAGCACCAGGTACGGATTGGGCGCGGATTCGAACAGGCTCCGGAAATCCGGGGTGTCGGGGGGGCTCGGGGGCATCACGCGGTCCTCGAATGCGGAGGAGTGCGTGGAAGTAGTCACTGCCCCCCGGGATGACCAGGGGTATGTGCCCGGACACGCCGGGGTTTTTCACCGGTGGACGCTTGGTGGCTCGGGCCTGGCCGGCCGGTGGAGACGGATCAGGCCGCCGGCGCGGCGTTCGGGGAGGCGACGGCCTGCTGGACGGCGGGCTGCACCAGCGGGGGCGGCTGGGCCTTGAGGCGCGCGTAGTCGAAGCAGGCCACGAGGATGGAGGCCACCGGCACGGCGAAGAGGGCGCCCCACAGGCCGAAGAGCTTCTCACCCGCGATGAGCGAGAAGGCCACCACCACCGGGTGGATGCGCGCGGCCTCGCCCATGATCTTCGGGTTGAGGAAGTACGCCTCCAGCGCGTGGATGCCGACGATCCACAACAAGAGCGCGAAGCCCTTCTGCACGCCGTCCGCCAGCGCGATGAGGACGATGGGCACCGAGCTGATGATGGTGCCGAAGATGGGGATGAGGCTGAAGAGCGTGGCGATGGTGGCCAGGAGGAAGGCGAACTTCACGCCGAACAGCAGCAGGCCCACCAGCGTGAGGCCCCCGTTGACCAGGCAGATGGTGACCTGGCCCCGCACCACGCCGGACAGCGACCGGTCGATGTTCGCCACCAGCGTCTTCGCGTCGGGCAGGAACTCCGCGGGCACCAGCGTGCCGAAGTAGCGGCGGATGGCCTGCGCGTCGATGGAGAAGAACGCGGCGACCATCAGGATGAAGAACATCATGAAGACGCCGGCCAGCACCTCGCCGACGATGCGGCGCGACACGTTGACGATGTCCGACAGGTTCTCGCGCACCAGCGTCGTGCCCCGGGCCACCGCGTCGGTGAGCATCTGCTCCAGGTCCAGCGCCAGACTGAAGCCGCCGGACGTGCCCGCCGCCGCGCCCTCCATGGCCCGGTCCGACAGGGCCACCGGGATGCCGTACACGTTGAGCCACGTCTCCGCGCGCTGCGCGAGCGTCTGCACGTGCTCGGGCGTGAGCGCGCTGGCGAAGCCCGCCATCTCGCGGCTGATGCGCACCACCTCACGGTAGAGCTGCGGCACCAGCGCGATGAAGAACAGGTACACCGCGAGGAAGAAGCCCGAATAGATCATCAGGATGGCCACCCAGCGCGGCACGGAGCGGCCGCCCAGGTTCCACCGGGTGATGCGCCCCACCAGCGGCTGCACCAGGTACGCGATGAGCGCCGCGCCCGCGAAGGGCATCACCACCGAGCGCAGCGTGACGAGCATCAACGCGATGGCCACCCACAGCCCCGCGAGGAGCATCAGGCGCTTGCGGCGATCTTCGGGGGCGGTGTCCACGGGCTGCGACATGGGTGTGGGCTTAGGGCAGTCGCCTCCCTCCTGACAAGTTCCCGGAGGAAACACCTGGAGCCCCCCGGCTCCTACGCCGCCGGAAGGTTTCCGGAAGCCCCTCGAGAGGGCCGTCCGGGCCTCCGGGCGTCCGGCCGGACTCAGGCCTGGGGCAGCGCGGGCGGGGCGGCCAGCCGGGCCTCCACCCGGTCCAGGCAGGCCTGCATCAGGGGGCGCTTGATGCGTCCCTGGGTGGCCTCGCCCAGGCCCAGCATCTGCTCCGTCAGCCAGCGGGTGAGGAAGAGCAGGGGGACGCGGTCGTCGGGCGCAAGCCCCCGCTCCAGGTAGCGCTTGTTGCGCATGTATTCGTCGAACGCGTCGAACTCGCGGCCCAGGTCCCAGCGCGCCAGCCGCAGCGCCTCCGTGTAGACGGCCGGGGCGGGGCGGCGGGTGGCTTCCGCGAACAGCGGGGCGAACTCGCCCAGCGTGGTGGGGTCCAGGTCCTGCACGGGCGGAGGCCAGTCACCCAGGTCCCGGGCGAGCAGCCGGGCCACCTCCTCCAGGAGGTGGTCCACCAGCGGGATGGGCTTGAGGTCGAAGAGGTGGTCCCAGCGCGAGGGCATGTGTCAGGG
>SECN01000163.1 GCA_004173515.1 Myxococcaceae bacterium
GTCTTTGCGAGGAATTGAGAATTCCAGCACGGGCCGTCTGGCGTTGGGTGGTACTGGGCGTGCACCGGCCCTCCCCACAGGGCCGGTGCACGCCCAGTACCACCCAACGCCAGACGGCCCGTGCTGGAATTCTCAATTCCTCGCAAAGACAGCTCATGGGTCATTTGTGCTCCAAGTGGGTGTCTGGGTACTTCATCCTCCGGTGCAGTCTTTCGGGTATTGCTAGAAAATTACGGCTGTGGCAAAGAATGTTCACGGGCCCTGGCTGTCAATGTCTGGCGTCAGGTCCGTGCCCACACCCCTGGCCGTGTTGCCTCTGGAGACAGACATGACATTCCTGCGCCCGCTTTCCCTGTTCGCCGCCCTCGTGACGCTCGGGGGTTGTGGCACCGAGTCCTTTGATGGGAGCCCGGCCCTGCGTCAGTCCGAGGCGGCGCTGACGGGCATCGACCTGGGCGTCTCCGAGCTGGGCGTGACGTGCGAGGGCCAGGTCCTGACGGTGACGGGGGCCATCCGCAACGAGGCGCCCACGGGCATCGACCCGTCCATCGCGGGCATCTATGCCGGGGACCCGGCCCAGGGCGGCACGCTGCTGGCGACGGTGAACGTGCCCTGGCTGGTGGGCAAGGAGCGCTATCCCTTCCAGGCGGTGGTGGAGGTGCCGGAGGGGACGCAGAGGCTGTTCGTGGTCGCGGACAACTTCGGCTTCTACCCGGAGGACGACGAGCTGAACAACACCGCGTCGGTGACGCTGGCGGCCGGTGGTGGCTGCGTGGTGAACCAGCCGCCGGTGGCGCTCTGCAAGAACGTGACGGTGTCGGCGTGCGCGGCCCAGGCGTCCATCAACAACGGCTCGTATGACGTGGACCTCTTCCCTCAGTCGCTGAGCTTGTCGCAGAGCCCGGCGGGGCCCTATTCGGTGGGCACCACGCCGGTGACGCTGACGGTGTCGGACGGGCAGGATTCGAGCACGTGTTCGGCGTCGGTGACGGTGGTGAATCCGACCGCGCCTGTGGCCGGGGCGAGCAAGGACCTGGTGCTGCCGTTCTCCGCCGCGGCGGAGTACAAGCAGGTGACGCTGGCGGACTGCGCGCAGCCGGCGACGGACAGCTGCGGCGGGGCGTTGGATCTGCAGCAGTCGGGCTCCATCATCCGCGTCGTGTCGGACGAGACGGAGGACGCGCTGTCCGGGCTGCGGCTCTTGGCGTGCAAGGACATCAAGCTGAGCGCGGACCGCAAGTCGGCGCAGCTGCGCGCGGAGTCGGGCCTGCTGGGCAACGGCCGCGTCTACACGATGGTGTATGAAGTGAAGGATGCGTTCGGCAACGCGACCACCAGCACCTGCAAGGTGAAGGTGCCCAGCCTCCAGGGCATCCTCTCCGTGGGCCTGGGGCCGGTGTACTGCCAGGGCACGGCCTGCCCCGCGGGCACGGGCAGCGGGCTGCTCTGCTCGTTGCTGTAGTTCCGACACGCACCGCTGGCATCGAGGGTGGGACGGCCTGGGAGGCGCGGAGGGTTCGCGCGGCCCGGGCCGTCGTCGCGTGAAGGGGAGGGTGGCTTCACCGGCGGTGCAGGCGTGCGAGCGGGTCACGGCGTGCGTTGACGCAGATCGGAGCCTCCCCTAGCTTGGCCGGCTTCCCGGCGCCGCCGCTTCCGAAGGGCCGCGTCGCGAACACCCCTCATGATGCGCAGGACGGACGAGGACTCGGGTCAGGAGGAGGCGCCACGGGACGAGCGTGCTCCGGATGGCCTCATGCCCGTGCTCCGCGTCGAGTACGACACGGACGTCGAGGCCGGGGGGCACGTGGCCCCCGTGCTCCGGGTGCGCGCGGCGTGGCCTCCGGCGGAGTTGGGCGAGGAGGCGCGGGACTTTCAGGCAGGCGTCGTGCGCAACAGCGTGGGCGCGAAGGCTGCTGCCTCGAACCGTGCGGACAAGGACTCCGCGCGCGACGTTGCGTCCGACGTCGTTCGCAACGAAGTCGCGCCCAAGGCTGCTGCCTCGAACTTCGCTCGTGACGCCGCGAAGGACCTTGTCGGCGGCGACGCGGCCCCGAAGGCCACTGCTTCGCGCCTCGCGGTCGAGCACTCCGCACGGGCTGTCGCGGCGGAAGTCGTGCGCGATGACGTGGCCTTGAAGGGTGTTGCTTCGCGCCTCGCGGTTGAGCACTCCGCGCAGGTCGATGCCTCGGGGCCCGTGAGCGATGACGTGGCCTCGAACCTCGCACGCGCGGCCGCCACCCGGCCTGCCACGCTCGATCTCCTGCGCACCGCGGCCCTGCGGCTCTCCGCGCCCAGGCCCCCCCGCGAGGACTCCCCGAAGGTCGCGGCACGCGCCGTTGCCACGCCGGAGCTCGTGCGCGTGGACGACGCCGCCGACGCCCGTCCTTCCGAGGAAGCCCCGGCCCGGGACGTGTCCTCCACCGGGGACGTCACCCCCGCCGAGCGCCAGGCCATGCAGGCCGCCGTGTCCTCCGGCCGCCGCAGGGAGCAGTGGGTCGCGCCCACCTATCTCCCCGAGGAGCTGCGCGACGCGCTCGTGGCGGAGCGCAGCCAGTACCGCGCGCAGCGGATCCAGGAAGCGCGTGACGTAGGGCTGGCCGGGCCCGGTGTGCTGGGCCTCGTGCCGGTGCCGGCCGCGGATCCGGACTGGTCCGGCGGCTCGCTGCTCGGCTTCGTGGGCGAGGAGCTGGTGTTCGCAGGCGACATCGTCCACCTGGACTTCGAATCCGGCCGCGTCTTCGCGTCGTCGGACGCGGGGGAGGACCTGGACCGCCGCGTCCTCTCCTGTGAGCGCTGGTGCTACCGGCCCTACGACTTCGCCGAAGCCCTGTGCGCCGCGGCCTCCGCCTACGAGGAGCGAGTCCCCGCGCTCACCACCGCCCTGGCCCGAGCGCGCGGTGAATCTGGCGCGTCCCCGCCTTCGCCCCGCGACGCGGAGCTCATCCCCGTGGATCGGCTCTGGCGTCAGCCGTGGGGCTGCGTCTGGGGCCCGCCCGGCACTGGCAAGACGACCGCCGTCGCGGACCTCATCGCCCGGGCCCTGCGCGCGTACCCGAACGAGCGCATCCTCGCGGTGGCGCCCACCAACCGCGCCGCGGACGAGCTGGTGTTGCGCGTCAGCGCCCTGCTGGAGCGCGACCCCATCCCGCTGCGCCCGCTGGCCCGCAGCATCTTCCGGGGCGGCACCGGCGCCAGCGAGGCCCTGGCGAAGCTGCCCACCGTGGCGCTGGAGCAGAACAAGACGAGCAAGTTGCTCAGCACCATCCAGGAGCGCGAGCGCGAACTCACCCTGGAGCGCTCCCGGGGCGGCGCCGCGCCGGAGCTGGCCAAGATGCAGGCGGAGCTGCGCACGCTGCGCGGCCGCGTGAAGGACCCCACGCTGAAGGAGGCGGAGAAGGGCGAAAGCCCCCTCATGGTGCTCACCGTGCACCGCGCGCTGCGGCTGGTGTCGGAGCTGGAAGGGGAGGAGACCTTCCAGCGGCTCGTCGTGGACGAGGCCGGCATGGTGACGCGCGCGGCGACGGCGCTGCTCGCCCCGCTGGCGAAGCAGGTGACGCTCGCGGGAGACCCCAAGCAGATCGGCCCCGTGAGCCGCGCGGCGGAGGGCGCGGGCGGCGGCGCCCAGACGTGGCTGCGCGCCAGCGCCCTGTCCCACCTGGAGGACGCGGTGAAGGACGCGGAGCGGCCGGACGTGCTGCTGCTGCGCACCCAGCACCGCATGCACCCGGACATCGCCCGCGTGGTGAGCCACTTCTGCTACGGCGGCGCGCTGGAGGACGGCGACCTCGTGAAGGACCGGGCCCAAAGGCCCGCGCCCGTGCCCGCCTTCCCCGCGCGCGCGATGTGGCTGGTGCTGGATGGCCTGAGCCGCGACCACCGCCGCCTCACGCACGGCCGGGGCGAGACGGGCTCCGGCTACCAGCGAGAGCTGTCCGCCGAGCTGGCCGTCACCCTGGCCCGGCAGGCCGTGCGCCTGGGCCTCACCGTGCTGTGCGTGACGCCCTACCGCGCGCAGGCGGCCCTGCTGCGCAAGCTGGGCAACGCGGCGGGCCTGCGCCACGACATGTTCAGCGCCTCCACCATCCACCGCCAGCAGGGCACGCAGTACGACGTGGTGATGGTGGACACCGTGGCCGGAGGCCGTCCCTTCCCGCCGCACACGCTGGTGCCCATCCTCAACGTGGCCGCCAGCCGCGCGAAGGACTACCTGCTGGTGCTCGCCTCGCGCGCGGAGGCCGGCGCCTCACCCGTGCCCCGGCGCTTCCTGTCGCTCTTGCCCCCCGTGCGCGTGCACCCGGGCACTCCGCCCCGGCTGGAGCTCATCGCCTCGCAGCCCCGTCCGCCTCCGCCCCCTCCGCCGCCGCTGGTGCCGGTGGGCCTGGGCGGTGAAATCGAGGGCGGCCGCGAAGTGGGGCCGCTCTTCACCCAGGAGCAGGTGTCGCTCTTCGAGCGCCGCTTCGACGACGGCCACCACCTGGTGCGCGGCGTGGCCGGCAGCGGCAAGACGTACGTGCTGGCGCACTGGGCCGCGCGCTACCTGCTGGAGAATCCGCGCGCGCGGGTGCTGGTGTCCTTCTACAACCGCTCGCTCGCGCCGCTCGTGGACAAGCTGCTCGTCGAAGCGCTCAGCGTGCGCGCGGGCGCGGACAAGGTGCGGCCGCTCAAGGCCCAGGTGACGGTGAAGCACGTGGGCGCGCTCAGGCGCATGGAGCCCCACGCCTTCGACGCCGTCTTCGTGGACGAGGCGCAGGACATGGACGCCAAGGCGCTGGCGTCCCTGCACGCGCTGGTGCGCCCCCGCGTGGGCGAGGACGGCCGCGAGTCGCGCTGCTTCCAGTTGTTCATGGACGACTCGCAGAACGTCTACGGCCAGGTGCCCATCGACACGCTGAAGGAGCAGCTCCCCGAAGGGCTGTCCTTCCGGGGCCGCACCCGCGTGCTCAAGGAGACCTTCCGCGCCACGCGCGACATCCTGGATGTGGCCTTCAACGTGGTGTTGGATCCGTTGCGACAGCACCGCGTCACCGACCCCGGCATGCGCGAATACATGAAGGCCGGGGAGCTGGCCCGCGAGCGGCTCCTGTGGCTTCCGGAGGAGACGCTGGAGGGGCTCTACCGCGTGCAGTCCACCGAGCGCGGCGGCGTGCTGCCCCAGGTGAAGGCCTTCGCCTCCAGCAACAGCGAGGCGCGCTGGGTGGCCAGGGAGGTGGCGCGGCTGGTGAGCGAGGAGCACGTCCACCCCGGCGACATCCTGGTGGTGGCGCCCGTCATGCCCGCGTCGTTCACGGACGCGCTGCGCAAGGCGGGCGTGCCCGCGGAGGCGTATGGCGGCAAGGGCGGGCGGGACGTGGCGGACTTCCGGGTGAGCGGCGTGGACCACGTGCGCGCCACCACGGTGTTCTCGTGCAAGGGCCACGAGTGCCCCGTCGTGTTCTTCGCGGGCCTGGAGGCCCTGGACTCCATCGAGGCGTGGATGGCGGGCGCCCGCCAGCGCACCGAGCGCGAACACGAACGCATCCGCCGCGCGATGTTCTACGTGGGGGCCACCCGCGCCATGAAACGCCAGTACCTCACCGGCGTGCGCGGAGGCCGCTTCCTCCAGGTGGTCGCGTCCTACGTGGAGACGCTGTCCGGCCACCGTCCGGCGCCCTGAAGTCAGGGCACCCGGCGGTACTACATCCGCCAGCCGCCCGTCGCGTTCGCGCGCTTGCCGAACACCGGCTGTCCGTACACCTCACGGAAGCGGGCGCGCAGCATGTCGAACGTCTGCTGGAGGTCCTGCGTCGCCGGCTTCGCGTCCGGCACCTGGCCCCCCATCCGCGCGAAGCAGCGGCCCATGGCACCGTCCAGCCACTGCGTCACCGTGGCGGTGTCCTGGTCCTGCAACCGCTCGAACACGGACAGGGCGCGCTCCAGCGTCTCGCCCACCAGCTCCGTGGAATCGACGGTGCTGCCCGTGCACAGCTTCGCGGCCCGAACCTCCAGGGCCGGACGATGCGTGCGAACGAACTCCCCGAAGGCATGCAGATTCACGATCACCATTCTTAGACCTTCGCCCCCTCGTTGTCAGAACGCGCGACAACAAAATCCTTGGCTCACGGCTTTTATGCGTCGCGTGATGAAAAATGGTGGTGGGGCTGACCCAGGGGGCACCCGGAGTCTCAGGAGACAAGACGGCGGGGGGACTTCCTGCCGCCCGGGTAGCCTGCGAGCCTTCATGTGGGGTGAGCGGGCAGAGTCCGGGCGCCAGCGCTGTTCCCTGGCGCGCCTGACAGGGAGACGCGAATGCGCCGCGCGGTGGAGCTGACGGACATCGGTGGAGGATGCGAGGAGGGGCCGCGCGTGCTGCTCCTGCCGGGGCTGGGCGCCCGGGGCGTGGGCTTCCGGGCCCTGGCCGAGCGGCTGGCGGACGTGGCCCGTCCCATCCTGGTCGAGTACCCGGAGGGCGAGCATGCGGCGTGCGGCGCCCGGGCGCTGGCGGAGCAGGTGCTCCGGGCCGCGGGGCCGGTGGACGCGGTGGTGGCCAGCTCCTTTGGCGGAATGGTGGCGGCGCACCTGGCCCTGGGCGGAGCGACGCGGGGCGTGGCGTTCCTGGGCTCTTTCACGCGCACGGCCCATGTGGGCCCGCGCGGGAGGCTCATCGCGATGATGGGGCCCATCGCGGTGCTGGGGCGTCCGGGGCGCGTCGCGGCGTCGCTGGCGGCGTGGCGGCCGGTGCCCTTCGCGCAGGTGGCGGACGTGGTGCCCACCACCGCGCTGGAGCGGCTGACGACGCTGCGTCGCGCCTTCGCCATCCACTCCGAACCTCCGCCCGCGGACCTGCGCGCATCGAAGGTGTCGTGCCTGTGCATCCAGGGGGACCGCGACGTGCTGGTGCCTCCCGCCACGCTGGCGCGGCTGGTGGCGTCGCTGCCGGAGGGCACGCCCCATCACTTGCTGCGGGGCGCGGGCCACGTGCCCTACTTCTCGCATCCGGAGGAGTGCGCGCGGCTGCTCGGGCCGTGGCTCCAGGCGCTGGTGCCCATGGGGCTCGGGGCGGCGGCGGGCGCGGACGTGGGCTCCGCGGCCTGAAGGTCGCGTGAGGGGGTGGAAGCCTTGACGCGCGGGGCCGCGCTGGCGGATCCGCCCTCCCTCCAGGGGGGTGTACGGATGCGCGTCGTGGAGGTAGTTTGCGACCGCCGATGTCGACCTGTTCCGCGCGTGTGCTCCTCCTGCTGGTGTTCCTCTCCACGGCGGCCCATGCCGGCTCGGAATCAGTCCCCGGGCTGACGGCCTCGCCGGTGCTGCCCGCCACGCCGACCCGGGAGGTGGCCCCCGCGCCGGCGCCCGTGCCCCGGCGCACCGTGCTGCTGCTGGGCGACAGCCTCATCGCCACGGGCTTCGGGGAGTACCTCCAGACGCAGCTCGCCGCGCACCCGCGCATCCGCTGCGAGCGCCGGGCGAAGTCGTCCACGGGGCTGTCGCGCCCGGACTTCTTCGACTGGCTGGAGGTGGGGCAGCAGGAGGTGCAGTTGCACCAGCCGGACGTCGTGGTGGTCATCCTGGGCGGCAACGACGGGCAGGCCCTGCACACCAAGGTGGGCCAGGCCACCGTCGCGTGGGGCAAGCCGGACTGGGAAGAGGGCTACCGACAGCGTGTGCAGGAGTTCACCACCGCCATCTCCGCGCCGGGCCGGAAGATCGTCTGGCTGGAGCTGCCCGCGACGGGCCGCCATCGCTTCGAGCAGAAGCTCGCGTTGATCCGCGGCCTCCAGCGCGAGGTCATCACCGCCCGCGGGGACACGGTGCACCTGGACACGCGGCCCTTCTTCACGGACGCGCGCGGCAAGGCGCTGCACAAGGCCCCCGTGGAGGGCTTCCGCAAGCCCATGCGCCTGCGCATGACGGACGGCGTGCACTTCACCGTGGCGGGGGGACGCTACTTCGCGAACAAGGTGTACCCGGAGGTGCTGGGTGTGCTGGGCCTGGAGCCCGAGCAGAAGCACACCGCGCGCCCTTCCGGAGCGCCCGCCGCGAGCGGGCAGGCCCACGCCGCTGCTTCACCCTGAGCCTGTCGCTTCAGGAGTGACCGGGCCAGGAGGACTCGCTGCCCGGATCCGGGCGCAGCTTCCGGACGGCGCGCAGCAGCAGCTCCTCGTCGCGCGGATTGGCGAGGAAGCCCCGCGCGCCCAGCTTCCGGGCCCGCTCGAAGCCCTCGTCGTCCGACGTGCCGTGCACGATGAGCGAGCCTTCGATGTGGACCTCGCCCGCGAGCAATCCCTCCATGGCCTGGAGGGGCGCGAGCACCACGTCGTTGTCGCGCGTGTGCAGCACCTCCAGCGGGGTGGCGACGCGCGATGTGATGCCGTTGCGCGCCAGCGTGCGGGAGATCAGCACCGCGGTGACGGGCGGCCAGCCGTAGAGCATCAGCGGCGGGCTGGGGACGACGGGACGGTGCGGCTCCGTCGTGGCGCTCCCCGTGTCGCGGATGCCATAGAGCGCGCTGAGGGCGCGGGACAGCGCGCCGTCGGAGGCCAGGTGCGGCTCCACGCGCGCCTTGCCGGACACGGCCCGCACGTCATCCACCGCGTCCAGGGACAGCGGCGCGGGCACGGCGAGGTGCAGCACTTCGCGGTCCTCGCGCTGCTCCAGCCCCAGCGGCACGACGCCGTACTGCCGGGCGATGCGCGCGGGCACCAGCGCGGTCAGCGAGCGGTCGAGCGGGTGCCGGTCCAGGTCGACCGAATCCACGTCGAACTGGACGGCGAGTCCCCGCAGGACATCCGCCTCCGTGCACACGCCCTCGCTCACCAGCGCGCGTCCCAGGGGAACCCGGACCTCGTGATGGTGCACGAGTCCCAGCCGGAGCTGGCCCTTGTCGACCACTCCGAGCTCCAGGAGGATTTCCCCCAACGGACGTCTGGTGCCGAGTTCCATGCCTTCTCAACGTGGCAACCGGGCCCGCGCATGACGACCGTCGGCCGTGCGCCCGTCCGCCCGCCTGCTACCCGCGCGCGGGAAAGAGCGCCGCGTAGGACTCGGGCTTGAAGCCGACGGCCACCGTGGTGGGGGTGACGAGCACGGGCCGCTTCACGAGCTTCCCGTCGGCGGCGAGCCACTCCACCAGCTCCGCGTCGGAGGCCGCGTCGACCTTCTCCTTGCCCAGCGCGCGGTAGCTCTGGCCGCTGGTGTTGAGCCACTTGCGCACGGACAGGCCGCTCAGGGCGATCCACAGGAGGAGCTCCGACACCGTGGGCGGCTGTTCGACGATGGGGCGCGTTCGGTAGGAGACGCCTCGCGCCTCCAGCCACTTCTGGGCCTTCTTGCAGGTGTCACACCCGGAGTACGCGAGCACGAGGATGTCATCGGACATGCGCGGCTTCTAGCAGACCCGAAGCGTGTGGGACGCGTGTGCTAGCACCTCATGACTCGTCACCGGGAAGAGTGCACATGAACCGCTCGCCAAACCGCTTCGTCGTCCTGTCCGTCCTCTGCGTGATGCTGGGCGCGGTGGGGTGCGCGGGCGACGTCGGCACGCAGGAGGAAGGCCCTTCCGGGTACGTGCCCGACGGCGGGCTGTCCGAGCGTGACGATGCAGGAACCCCGGAGCGCGACGCGGGGTCTTCCGAGGACCGGGATGCTGGGCCCTCCGAGGACCGGGACGCGGGCACCTCCGGCGACACCGACGCGGGCACGGTCGACGCGGGAGCGGTCGACGCCGGTCGTGGCGATGCGGGCGCGGTGGACGCGGGCGCGGTGGACGCGGGTGCCACCGACGCGGGTTCCTCCGGAGGCACGGACGCGGGGACCCCCGACGCGGGCGGCCCTGATGCCGGCGCGACGATTCCCGCCGACGGCGGCACGCAGGTCACCGGCACGATGCCCGCGCGCCTGACGCTGGCCGGCTCTCCGTACCGAGTCGTGGGCAACGGCCAGTACGTCGTCACCATCCCCGCGGGCCAGACGACGACGGTGGATCCGGGCGTCGTCATCGACTTCAAGGGCAACCCGGACGTGACGGCGGCGGACGTGCGGGATGGCCCCCGGGACGTGATGAACCACCAGAACGGCCGCGTGGAGTTGCGCGTGTATGGCCGCATCCTGGTGCAGGGCACCGCGCAGGCGCCGGTGACGCTCACCTCCACCAACCCCTACGGCTGGTGGGGCATGAACTTCTTCGGGGACGCGTCGAAGGGAACCGGACATCCGTCCTTCGTGCACATGGTCTTCGAGAAGGTGCGCAAGAACGAATACAACGGCGACCGGGACCGCACGCGCGGCGCGCTCTGGGCGTACTACCCGGGCCCCGTGACCATCCAGCACTCGCTCTTCCGTGACAACGAAGCCTCCGGCAAGTGCGGCGCGTTGGACCTGATGTTCACCGACGGCTCGGTGGTGACGGACACCGTCTTCGAGAACAACCGCACGCTCGACATCGACCGCTTCGCCACCGGGAACGGGGCCACCTCCGGCGGCGGCGCGATGTGCGTCACCCACGGTCGCAACTCCACCGTGCGCGGCAACACCTTCCGCAACAACACGCTGTCCGCCTTCCGGGGCAGCCAGTCCAACGCGCTCGTGTCGCGCACCTACGAGGTGTGGCCCAACGGTTCGAACCACTACGACCTGGGCGGCGGCGGGGCGCTGCACTACTTCCAGCCCGACAACGACCTCATCGAGAACAACCTCTTCGACACCAACGCCGCCGTGGGCGGGCCCGGTGCGGCCCTCTACCTGGAGGACGTGCCCAACGCGGGCGTCACGCTCCGGGGCAACCAGTTCGTCGGCAACCAGGCCGGAGCCGGGGGCGTCATCGTCTGCAATCGCGGCGGAGGCTCCGGCATCGAACTGGTGCTGGGCGCGGGCAACACCTTCAGCAACAACACCGTCAACGGCGCCGCCGCCCCCCAGGTGACCGGCGACTGCGCGCGCTAACACCGCGCCCTGATTGCGGCCGGGACGCCGGGGGCCCGTCCTCCCTCCCGGTGGGCAGCCGGGCTTGCGTGCCCCCCTGGCTGCCCCGGCGTAGGTCGAAGCGCATCCTTCCGGAAACCTGTGTCGCACCGGAGGCAGCGAACGCATGGAGGGCACCCGCGCGGAACCCATCTCCACCGTGGAGGAACCGCTGGAGGTGCCCTCGAAGCGGCGGCGGGGCTGGTGGGTCCCGGGCGCGCTGATGCTCGTCGCGCTGCTCGCCTTCATCCTCTCGCGGCACGCGGAGGAGAAGCAGTTCCTGGAGCTGCTGCGGCAGGCCCGGCCCGCGTGGCTGCTGGTGGCCGCCGCGTGCCAGTTGGGCACGTACCTGTGCGTGGCGGGCATCTGGTGGATGGTCCTGCACCGCGCGCGGCTGCGCACCTCGCTCTGGTCGCTGGCGCGGCTGTCGCTGATGAAGCTGGCGTTCGATCAGGTCATCCCCACCGGAGGCGTGGGCGGCTCGCTGCTCGTCGGACGCGGGCTGCGCCGGCAGGGCGCGAGCCCCGGCACCGCGGCGGGCGCGGTGCTGCTGACGGTGCTGTGCTTCTATGTCGCGCAGGCGCTGGGCGTGGGCGTGAGCCTCTTCTTCCTCTGGCGCAAGTCGGAGCTGAGCGGCTGGATCCAGTGGCTCGTCACCGGCTTCGGCGTGCTGGCGGTGGCCATCCCGGTCTGCATCCTCTGGGCGACGCGGCACCGCGAGTGGAAGCCGGGCCGCTTCGCCCGGCGCATCCCCGCGCTGGGCGCCATGCTCAAGGCCATCGCGGAGGTGCCTCCCGGCATGCTGCTGGAGCCGGGACTGCTCGCGCGCGGCGTGGCCCTCCAACTGGGCGTCTACGCGCTGGACGCGGCCACGCTGGGCGCCATGTTGCGCGCGCTGGGCCAGGAGGCGCCGCTGAGCACAGTGTTCGTCAGCTTCATGGTGGCCTCCATGGCGGAGACCGTGTCCATCATCCCCGGCGGGGTGGGCACCTACGAGGCCGCGTCGGTGGGCATGCTCAACCTCTTCGGCGTCCCCGTGGAGGCCGCGCTCGCGGGCACCCTGCTCCTGCGCGGCTTCACCCTGTGGCTGCCCCTGCTGCCCGGCCTGTACCTGCTGCGCCACACCTTCAGCCGGGGCCCCACGCCCGGCCAGCAGCCGGGCTGACGTCCGCTGATTCCCCGGCTTTCCAGGAAGCCTCCAGCCTCCTCGCTGACCGCTTCCCGTCATGGCCCCGGGTGCGCGATGGTCCACGTCCGTGGACACCGGAAGCGGAGACGAAGCGCAGATGAACCAGGGCCCGGCGTTGTTCCTCCATCCCGGGGTGAAGGTGCGGCCCTGCGAGTGGGGCATGGGCGTCTTCACCGATGCCTTCATCCCCGCGGGCGACCTCATCGAGGAGTGCCACTACCTCAAGGTCCCCCAGCGCCAGTGCCGGGGCGAACCGCTGGACGACTACGTCTTCGAGATCCGCTGGCACCGCCACGAGGAGCCCCGCAAGGGCGACTGGGTCGCGCTCGTGATGGGCTACGGGATGATCTACAACCACGCCAGCGAACCGAACGCGTCCTACAGCCGCGCGGTGGACCGCGATGTGTTCCGTTATCACGCACTGCGGGACATCCACCCCGGTGAGCAGATCTTCATCAGCTACGGCGAGAACTGGTGGACCGCGAGAGGCGAGGAAGTCCCTCCCTGAGTCGCAACCGCACCGTGTGCGTACCTGACAGGTGCGTCCCCACCCTGAATCCCGTGAGGTGGTGAGATTCCTCTCAGGAATGGCGAAACGGGCGGAAATGAAATCCCCGCTGAAAGCGTCGGCCGCAAACAGTAGGATGAAGGCCGCCTGCGCGCCGGTCATCAAGGCCGTGCGGGTGCGAGGAATGCCAGACACCATGCCACTGCGTCGTTTCTACCTGTCCTCCGCTCTCGTGTTGTCCGCCTCCGCCTGCACCGGCAACATCGGCGGCCAGGATGAGTCGCCGGAGAGCGCGGCGGCTCCCGCGCGCGTGCGCCGGCTGACGCGCGAGGAGTTCAACAAGTCCGCGACCTCCGTGCTGGGCACCCCCGTGGACATCGCCCAGGGCTTCGCGGCCGAGGACACCATCCTCGGCTTCTCCACGCACGAGCGGCTCCAGGTGACGTCGCTGCTGGCGGATCAGATCGACACCGCCGCGCTCACGCTGGCCGAAGAGGGCAAGTCGCAACTCAGTGACTTCTACACCTGTCCCAAGACGGTCACCGCGGACGACTGCGCGAAGTCCTTCATCCAGCGGGTGGGCCTGCGCGCCTTCCGCCGGCCGGTGACGGCGGAGGAGGAGGCGGACCTGCTCGCGCTCTTCAACGCGGGCAAGCAGGGCGGCAACATGAGCACGGGCGCGGAGCTGGTGCTCCAGGCGCTCTTCTCCTCCGCGTCGTTCCTGTACCGCACGGAGCTGGGCCCCGACTCCGCCCGCAAGGGCCAGGTCGTGGAGCTGACCCCCTACGAGGTCGCCTCCGAGCTGTCCTTCATGGTGACCGGCGGTCCCCCGGACGCCACGCTGCTCGCCGCCGCCCAGGCCGTCAACAAGAACAACCAGGTGTACCCGGACTACAGCGTGGAGTTCCGCGACTCCATGGTGCGCGAGCGCAACGCCTTCATCGACTCCATCGTGAAGGACCACGCGGGCTCCGTGGAGGAGCTGCTGAGCGCGAACTACTCCTACGTGGATGAGACGCTCGCGAACTTCTACGGCGGCCTGGACCGCACCGACGTGGACGACGAGGGCATGGGCCGCGTCACGCTGCCCCCGGAGCGGCTGGGCATCATCACCCAGGCGGGCGTGATGTCGACCTACGCCCACTTCGACTCGTCCTCGCCCATCAAGCGCGGCAAGTTCGTGCTCACGCGCCTCTTGTGCCGCACGATTCCGCCGCCGCCCGCGAACGTGTCCACCATTCCTCCGGCGGTGTCGGAGAACGCCACCACCCGCGAGCTCTTCGCGGCGCACACCAACAACCCGGCCTGCGCCAGCTGCCACAAGACCATCGACCCCATGGGCTTCGGCATGGAGGACTTCGACGGCCTGGGGCAGCACCGCACGGAGGAGAACGGCCGCACCGTGGATGACACCGGCGGCGTGGTCGCCCCGGACGGCACCATGACGAAGGCCTTCAAGGGCGGCGCGGAGCTGGGGCGCTACCTGGCGACGAGCGACGAGCTGGCCAACTGCGTGCCCCTGCAACTGGTGCGCTACGCGATGGGACGTGACGAACACGCCTCCGACACCCAACTGCTCGACGCCATGCGCACGGGCACCTATCGCCAGGACCACCTGAAAGTCACCGAGGCGCTCGTCAGCCTCGTGCGCTCGGCTTCCTTCACGCAGCGGCGTCTGCCCACCCGTTGAGCCAGAACCCCATGCCCCGCGACCTTTCCCGACGCAGCATCCTGAAGCTCCTGTCCGGCACGGCCATGGCAGCGCCCTTCGCGCACCTGCTCACCAGCTCCGTGGCCGAAGCGGCCGACGCCGCCCCCTTGCGCTTCATCGCCCTGTTCACCCCCCACGGCGTCCTGCCCGAGTACTGGACGCCCAAGGGCGGTGAGACGGACTTCGACATCGACTTCGAGAACTCCGTCCTCCAGCCCCTGCAGCGCCACCGCTCCAAGCTGCTGGTGCTGGACGGCCTGGACTACCGCGTCCTCTACGAGCACGGCCGCACCGGCCACGAAGGCGGCCCCGTCACCTTCCTCACCGGCAGCGAGGTGGTGGTGGACAGCGGCGACGAGCTGCCCGCCGGCCCGTCCCTGGACCAGGTGATTGGCAACACGGTGGGCGGCTCCACCCAGTTCCGCTCCCTGCAACTGCACGCCTTCGAGCAGTTCGGCGCCCAGCACGTCTACAACAGCATCAGCTTCACGGAGAACGGCTCGCGCGTGCCGTTCGAGCTGAACCCCGCCAACGTCTACAAGCGGCTCTTCGGCAGCATGGGCGGCTCCAGCGCGGAGGCGCAGGCCATCCTCTCCAAGCGCAAGAGCCTGATGGACTACCTCATCAAGGACGCCACCCGGCTGAAGAAGCGGCTGGCGACCACGGAGGGCCAGAAGCTGGACACGCACCTGGCGGCGCTGCGCGACATTGAACGGCGGCTCACCAACGTGGGCGCGCTGGGGTGCGTGAAGCCGGAGGAGCCGTCGGAGTCGCTGAGCGACCTGGGCAACCTGGACAACATGCCGGGCCTCACCCAACTGCACATGGACCTCATCGCCCGCGCGTTCGCGTGTGACTTGACGCGCGTGGTGACCATGACCATCCCCGGGCCGTCCATGCCGTGGATCGACATCCCGGAGGACATCCACAACGACATCGCGCACCGCACCGACACCCAGTCGCAGCCGGAGCGCACGGAGATCCGCCTGCGCATGGTGCGCGTGCAGCAGTGGTACTCCGAACAGCTGGCGCTCCTGATGGACTCGCTCGCGTCCATCCCGGAGGGCGGCGGCACGGTGCTCGACAACACCGTCATCCTCTGGGGCAACGAGCTGGGGGACGCGGCCGGCCACATGAATGTGTCCATCCCCACGGTGCTGGCGGGCGGCGCGGGCGGCAAGTTCCGCATGGGCCGCCACCTGTCCCTGCGCCCCAACAACCGCGACCCGCTGGGCAACTGGCAGGGCCCGGGCAACCCGCTGCCGGGCGCGGTGGAGCACAACAAGCTGCTCACCTCCATCGCCCAGGCCTTCGGCGTCAACGTGGACCGCTTCGGCCACCCGGACTACACCGGCACGCTGCCCGGCCTCACCTGAGGCCCTCCAGGGCCCTTCCAGGGGCCCATGGAAGCGGTGCCCTGAAAAGACGACGGGAGCGGGCCTGGATGCTGGCCCGCTCCCGCTTTCATTTCCGGACGACGTGAAGCGGTGGGACTACCCGCCGAGCGCGCCGTTGATGAGGGGGGCGAGGATGCTCATGCCCGCGTCCTCGTTGTTGTAGTTGTTGGCCGGCTCGTAGATGCGCACGCGCTGGTTGCCGTTGATGAAGCGGCTGAGGAACACGTCCATCGGCACGAACTCGCTGTGGCAGGCGTAGGACTGCCAGGGGCTGGAGGCGTACTCGTACCAGTACTTCTTCTCCATCTTCTGGCAGGCGTGCGCGCCCACGAACGTGATGATGGTGCTGCAGTGTGTAGCCCGTGTACGCGAGCTGGTCGTTCGGGAACTCCGTGGCCACCATGCGGTTGATGGTGCCCATGTCGTTGATGTTGAAGCTGGACGGCAGCAGGCTGAACACCGAGTCCAGGTTCCACGACGAACGGATCTTGTCGTGCAGGGGGCGCGACAGGGAGTTGCTGTTGGGCGCCATGAAGATGGGGCCGGAGTCGTTGAGCAGGTAGCCGCGCGCCGGGTTGATGGCCTTGCGGATGAAGTAGTAGCCGGCCGACGTGGACGTGCCACCCGCGCTGTAGCCCGTCACCAGCAGCTTCTGCACGCCGGGGATGTTCTGCTTGGCGTAGTTGGCCGCGGCGATGGTATTGGTGTAGCCGGAGTGGTACCAGGTCAGCGGCGCCTGGCCGCCCGTGGTGTCCGTGTACGTCTTCACGTTGTTGCCGATGTGCACGTCGCCCGTGCAGTACGGCAGGTAGACGATGTTCCAGTCCTTCGTGACGATGTCCTTGCGGTCACGGAAGGGCAGGCCCGGGTCCGCCCCGTTGACGATGGGGGACACGTACTTGGCCGTGAACTGCGTCATGTAGTCGTCGGAGATGCCGTTGGGGTTCGCCGCCCCCAGGATGCCCGTGCGGCCGCTACAAGAATCGTAGTCCCAGCACGCACCGCCTCCCTCCATCATGAACAGCAGGTTGGGCGACGACGTGCGGTGCACGAAGAACTTGTACTGCGAACCATTGCCACACTTGGTGCCGGGCAGCGTCACCTTCTGCCAGTTGTACGTGTTTCCGCCGTCCACCAGGACGTCGACGATGCCTTCCACCAGCACCTCGGCGCGAGCGGAGCTCACGGGGGCGGCGAGGGCCAGAAGGCTCATCCAGAGAAAACTTCTCATGCGGCTTGGGTGGTTTGTGATGCGTTGCGGCAAGTCTTAAATGTATCATTTGCGCGCCGCGTCGCCGTGTCTGCGTGAATGGGTTGCGGTGGGCGTCCGGCGCGCGGTATGGCCTTGGGCATGAGCACGCGCGCGCGGTGGAAGCTGCCCCTGGGCACGGCGGGAGTCCTGGCCCTGGCGGTGGGGGCCTGGGTGACCTTCGGAGGCTCCCCGGCGGATGACGCCCCGGCGCCCGTGGCCCCCGCGGCCGCGATGACGCCGGTGACGGCGCCTCCGCCTGTCTTCAACGCGGGGCCGGCGGTGCCGCGCAAGCAGGACGGCGGGCTGGACCTGGCGGGCGCGGCGGCGGCCCAGGTGCAGGCCCAGGCGCCGGAGGAGGAGCCCTCCGGGCCCTACCCGGCGGACCTGGAGGCGCTGCGCGCGAAGCTGCCGGACAACCTCTACTGGGACACGGGCGTGCCCACGAAGGAGCCCGCGGAGCTGCGTCGGCGCGCGCAGGTGGAGGCGAAGTGGAACGCCCTCTTCGGCCGGGTGCAGTCCAACGAGGCCACCGTGGAGGAGGTGCAGCAGCACTTCGAGCACCGCCGCAAGGTGTCCGAGGACGCCATCTCCTTCGCCACCACGATGCTGTCGGACTACGGCGACAAGCTGCCGTCGCAGGACAAGGGCCTCTTGGAGCTGAGCGTGCGCATGCACCGCACGAGGCTGGCGGAGCTCCCCCGGCAGCAGGAGGAGGCGCTCGCGCGCCGCGAGGCCCATGCCCAGCGGCAGCGCGAGTGGCAGCAGGGTGGCGGCCGTCAGCCCTGAAGCGGCTCCATCGCCGGCTCCACGGCCCCGGGGAAGGTCCGGATGAGCGGGGAGCGCACGGCGGAGGACGCCACCCACAACTGGTGGGAGGAGCGGGTGACGGCGACGTGCAGGCGGCGGCGGGCCTCGTCGTCCGCGGGGTAGGCGCGGGCCGTCACGTCCGGCAGGACGACGTAGTCGAACTCCAGCCCCTTCACGTTGTCCACGTCCGTCACGTCCACGCCGGGCTCGAAGGAGAAGTCTCCCTCCAGCACCAGCCGCGCCCAGGGCATCTCCGCGATGACGCGGTGGACGGATTGGGCGGCCTCCCGGCTGCTGGCGATGACGCCCACGGACGCGTGCGGCTCGCGCAGCACCAGGTCGCGCAGGGCGTCTCCCAGGAACAGCCAGGCCTGGGCCTCGTCGGGGAAGTGGTGGAAGCCCACCGGGGCGCCCTCGCGGCCCGCCTTCGCGGGGGACGCCGGGGCCTGGGTGCCCAGCACGTGCTGCGCCAGCTCCACCACGGGGCGCGGGCAGCGGTAGGACACCTGGAGCCGGCAGGTGGCGGCGTCGCGGATGCCCAGCTCCTCCAGCGCGGCGTCCCAGCCGGCGAAGCCCGCGGTCGTCTGTTGCATCTCGTCGCCCGCGAGCGTGCAGCTGCGGCTGTCACCCAGCAGCTGCCCCACGACGAAGAGCTCGAAGAGGGAGAAGTCCTCCGCCTCGTCCAGCACCACGTGCGCCAGCCGCTCCGCGCCCAGCGCGCCCTTCTGGGCCTTGAGGAACATCAGGATGGGCAGGTCGTCGAAGTCCAGCGTGCCCGCGAGCGCGTCCGGCGTGTCGGCTTCAATCGCCTTGCCGTCCACGGTGGCGAGCCGCTCCTCGTCGTAGTCCCGGTACTGGCGCTCCAGCGGCGTGGCCGTCTGGAACCGGGTGTGCTCCACCGTCTCGTCCACCACCGTGCGGGGCAGCTCGCCCTTGGCTTCGGCCACCACGGACTCCAGGAAGGCGCGGTCCATGAACGCGTCCGCCAGCCGGATGCGCAGCCGCTCCAGGGTGAGGGGCTGCTGGGGCTTGGCCCTGGGCAGGCTCACGCGCTCCGCCAGCCGCCGTCGCAGCACGGGGTGGCGCTTGAGGCGTGAGACGAGCGCGGGCGTCTCCGGGGCCAGCTTGAGGCCCGGCACGCTGAAGGCCGAGCGCGCGGTGGCAAGCGACCAGGACTCCAGCGTCTCCACGGACACCTTGCCCAGGCCCAGGGGCGCGAGCAGCCGGCGCGTCAGCCGGGCCAGGCCCTCCTCGGGGACGACGACCTTGGTGCGCGCCTGCGGGAACTTCTTCGCGTCGTCGAAGGCGACCTTCGCCAGCCGGTGCAGGGCCACGGTCGTCTTGCCGCTGCCCGCGCTGCCCAGCACCAGCAGCGGCTGCTCCGGGCCGGTGCTGACGGCCGCGTACTGCTCCGCGTCCAGGAGCGCCGTCACGCCAAAGGCATCCTCGACGTGGGTGGCGCCCCGGCCCACGCCCAACGAACCCGGGCGGGCGGCGGTGCCGGTGCCGCCGGAGAGCACGGAGGTCGCATCGCGCCCACGCGCGTGCCACCGGCCGCGCGCGTCGCGCTGGAGCAGGTGGGGGCCGGTGCTGATGCGGGTGAGGACGCCCTTCTCGATGATGACCAGCCGGCGCGCCTCCACGTCGCCTTCGGAGAGCCGTTCGCCGAAGTACTCCTCGTAGGAGTCACCCTCCTCGTAGTTGTAGAAGACGCGGGCGACGGGGGCGAACCTCCAGTCGATGACGCGCACGCCGACGGCGAGGTTGGCGAAGCTGGTGCGGCCGAGCAGGTAGTCGCGCTGCCCGGTGGGGCCCGCGAGCCGCAGGTGGGCGAAGTAGGGGGCGTTGCTGTCCGGCAGGGGCACGACCTCCTGCCGCTCCAGCATGGCGCGCACTTCGTTCATCTGGGTGAAGACGTGGGGCAGGTCCGCCGCGTGCGCGGTGGTGGCGTCGTCGCGCAGCACCTGCAACTGCGCCATCAGCCCCTGGGTGTCCAGCGTCCGCTCCGCGGCCTGCCTGCGCGCTTCGGCGAGCGCGTCCTGGACCCGCGACAGCAGGGCTTCTTCCTCGGCGATGAGCGCGAGCGCCTCCGACGACAGCTCCTGCTCCGGGCCGGCCATGTCCTTTCCTTTCGCGCCGCGCGAGGTGTCCGGCGTCGCGCCGGTTCCCTGTCGCTGCGTGCTTCGCGGCGCGCGCAAGTTGACGTCTGGTTCATCCCGGGTCAACCCGTTGGTTTTTCGGGCCGTCTTGCTACAGTGAGGAGCGTGGTCGAGGCGCCTGCCGGCATCCCTCCCACGTCGCTTTGTGTTCCCTTCGCCTTCCGCCGTGGCGGGTTGCCTCCCTGGAGGACGAGAAGGGTGTCGTCGAATGGTCGCTCCCGGTGTCCGTCTGTCGGGTGGCGGCGCGCACCGGTGGCGGGTGGCTTCTAACGGAGCGCGCGGCTTGCTTGCGTCCGCATCCATCCCGAACACGGAGGAAGCACCGGATGAGCACGATGAACTCGCCGTTCCGCTGGACGCTGTCACTCACCGTCGCGTTGGGAGTCGCCACGTCGGCGTGGGCCCAGGACTCCGAGCCGCTGACGGAGACGGAGACGGAGACGCGCACGGAGACACGCACGACGACCGTGGCCACGGATCCAATGCGGGCCCACGGGCGCATCGGGCCGGAGTTCGCGGTGAGCGGCAACGTGGGCCTGGGCGCGGGGTATGTCTACAAGGACGGCCTGAGCTCCGCGGGCACGGTGGAGAGCCTGAAGATCACCGACTCCGCGAAGGTGTCCATCCCGGTCATCGTGGAGGTGGGCTTCCGCGCGACGCCGCGCTTCTATCTGGGGGTGTGGGGCAGTTGGGAGAAGGTCTTCACCAAGGAGAATCCGCTGTCGTGCCCGACGGGCTTCGACTGCTCGACCCAGCAGTGGCGCTTCGGTCCGGAGGTCCGCTACCACCTGTCGCCGATGGGCGGCTTCGACCCCTGGATTGGCCTGGGCGTGGGCCTGGAGTTCCTCAAGAGCCACGTGCAGGGCACCACGCAGGTACCGGTGGCCCCGGGCGTCGTCGTTCCGGCGGAGGTGGACACGCGCGTCACCGACAAGGGGCCGACCTTCGCGCGCCTCACGCTGGGCGGCGACATCCGCGTCACCCGGGCCTTCTCGGTGGGGCCCATCATCACCGCGTCGATTGGCAGCTACACGGTGCGCACCGGAACCCAGACGCTGAACATCACCGGCGTGGGTGAGCGCCCCGGCACGCTGGCCCGCGTGGATGACGGCTTCCACGGGCTGTTCACCGTGGGCCTGCGGCTGGCCATCCTCCCGCTCTGAACGTCGGAAGGCCCGGCCCTCTTGGGGAGACGGCAGGAACTGCCAGGAGGAGACGCACGTCGCGCGGGCCGTCGCGGCGTGCGTGCCCTCCGATGAAATCGTGACGGGGACGTCCGGACGGCTCAGGCCGCCTTCTGCGTCTGCTGGGCGTCCATCCACTCGGCCAGGTCCGCGGCGGTGCCCTTCTTCTCCATCGGCGGGACGATGGCGGTGCGCCGTGAGACCTCCAGCTCCCAACTGGCGTTGAAGTAGGGGCCAACCTTGATTTCAGGCGCCAGGGTGATGCCCTTCTGCGTGTAGGGCGTTGCCTTGAGGCTCACGTCCGCGTCCTTGCCCGCGGCCTTGAGCGACCCCTTCACGTCGCCGGTGAGCAGCTTGCCGAGGGCGCCGCTCTCCTGGAGCTTGCGCGAGTTGCCCTCGATGCTGACCTCCACCGCCACGCCCGCGCCGTTGCCCTGGTACGTGCCGGCGCCCTCCACCGACAGCGTGACCTTGCTCTTCTTGCCGGCCCCCATCTGCTCCTTCGCGGCGCCGAGCGTGCCCGTCGGATCCTCCAGGAGCTTGTCCACCGTCACGCCGGAGGGGATGGGGAAGCGCGTCTCCATCTCCACCTTGCCGTTGAGCTTGCCGCTGCCGCCCAGCGACACGCCGCCCTCGAAGGGCAGCTTCATGTTGTCCGGCCCCGTGATGGAGCCCTTCGGGCCCAGGCCCTTGCTCAGGCCGCCGCTGAGCTCCACCTGCATGTTCTCCTTCAGCACGAGCTCGGAGGGCTTTCCGTCCTTGTATTCGATGCGCAGCGACTTCTCCGCGCGGCCCTTGATGCCCCCGCTCATGGAGTCCACCAGCGTCCCCTTGAGGTCCAGCTCCGCGGTCACCTGCGCGACGCTGGCGCCGCGGACCTCCAGGGCGGACATCTTGCTCTGGAGCCAGTCGAGGTCCTCGGGGGATGGCTGCGGCCTGGGCGTGCCGGCGATGTTGCACTCCGCGCCGGACTGCATGCGCCCCAGGATGTCCTGCGCCCGGGCCACATCCTCCGGCGTGTCGAGCTTGTATTCGACCTTGCCTCCGCCACCGGCCAGGGCCTTGACGTCCAGCGCCTTGACCTTGCCGGGGCCAATGCCTCCCAGCACCTCCGCGTCCATGCTCAGCGTGTAGACAGGCTTCATCTCCTTCTTGCCTGTCTTCGCGTCTGTCTTCTCCTCCGCGTCGCAGCTCACCTCGTACTGCGCCTTGGTGTTCAGCCGGCCCAGCTTGAAGCCCCCGTCGAAGCCGCCGGACAGCGAGTACTTGTCGCCCGGCTTCATGGATTCGATCTGCTTCTTCGCGTCGAGCACCTCGGGCTTCGCGTTGCTCAGCGCCTTCAGCGTCCCGTCCACCTTCGACTCCAGCCAGGCATAGCCGGGCAGGTTCTGGCGCGCGGTCTCCTGCAACTGCTCCAGGACCCCTGGCGGCTCCGCGGACGCTCCGCCCGAGGCCCGCACCTCGGGCGCGACGACCCCCTCCACGCCGCCGGAAACCCCCAGGCCCCCGTGCAAGCCCTTCACCCCGCCCGCGGCGCCACCGGCCGCCTGCGGCCCTGCGCGGCCCCTCACCTCGAACACATCCGCCGTGTGTCCGGGAGCAGGCCGCTGCGCGGGCCGGTTCGCGGGCTCCTGCGTGGGCGGTGCGGGCGGCCGACGGGGGACGACCGGAATGGAGGGAGTCTGCGTGCGCGAAAGGAAGGTCATGGCCGGGCTCCTGGGCAGGGTGGAACCTGCCTCACGCATCCAGGACAGCCGGTCCGGGATTCTTTTGCATTGCCGGCCGCGCCTTTTCCGAACCCCCTGATTCCAGGAGGTCCGGAGCCGGCGACAGGCAACGCGGGGCTACTTGCCCAGGATTCCGCCGAGCATGCCGCCCAGTCCGCCACCGCCCTGGGTGCCGCCGCCGCCGCTCGCGAGCATGGGAGCCACCGCGAGGATCTTCCCCACGAGGCCCGGGTCCAGCCGGGACTTGAGGAAGTCCAGCAGGAGGGGGGCGACGAGGGTGGCCTTGCCCGCGTCCAGGTTGAAGCGCTGGAGGATGGCCACCACGCCGGCCACCTCACCCGCGTGGGCCGCCGCGCCGCCCAGGGCGCCCATCAGTCCGCCGCCACCGCCACCGCCCATCAGGCCGCCCAGGGCGCCCATCAGGCCGCCGCCGTCGGCCGCGGGGGCCTGGGCCTCCGCCTTCTGCTGCCAGCCCTGCATCTCCGGGATGGCCTGGTCCATCTGCTTCGCCGCGTCCGGGCCGACCTTCTCCTGCACCGTGCCCTGCACCATCTTCAGGAGGGAGCCCGCGAGCCCCTGCGCCTGCGTGCCATCCACTCCGAGTTGCTGCGAGAGCTGTCCGATGAGGTCCATGCCGCGCTCCTTCGTGTCCGCGTGAGAGACGCGACGTTGTAGCGGGTGGCAAGGCAAAGCTCGCGGGAAACCGTGGGCCCTGGCCGCGCGAGCGTTGGTCGCCGGACGCCCCCACGCTTCGCGTCCAACCCCTACAGCCGGCTGAAGGACCAGCTCACCGCGCGACCGTGGGCGTAGGGCATGACGCCGTGGAAGGGGCGGGGGTCCGCGTCGAACACGAGCGGCAGGAAGTGCCGGTCCCCATCCCACAGCGACAGCGAGAGGATGGACGACACCGGGACCCAGGACAGGGAGCCCTCGGGGTTCTTCTCCAGGGGCGTGCCTTCGAAGGCGTCGATGCGGAAGATGAACCCCAGCCAGTCCTCGCCGTGCTTGCCGAACCCGGGCCAGGACAGGGTGCCCCGGAGCACCATGCGCGTGCACTCGATGCCGGCCTCCTCGCGGATCTCCCGGCGCATGCACGCGGCCACGTCCTCGTCCCGGTCCAGCTTGCCGCCCAGGCCGTTGTACTTGCCGTAGTGGGCATCCTCCGGCCGGGCGTTGCGGTGGATGAGCAGGACCTGCTGCCCGTCCGGCGACAGCACATAGCCCAGCGTGGCGACGATGGGGGTGTAGGGCATGGAGCGCGTCTCTTGAAGGAGGGAAGGATGCGCGGACATACCGCGCCCGGGCCTGCCCGCAAGGTGGGAAAGCGGCCGTACGCGCTGTCGGGGTGGGAAACACAATCGGTAACGCGAGGGACATTTTCGCGGCACATGGCGGGCGCACCTTCTCGTCCTGTCAGCCCGGAAGCCCCGGGCCTTGGCGACACGGGCCTTCGTGGGAGGCAAACCCCTCCCAGTCGGTCTCCCACGGTGTCCACGTGCCGCCGGGCCCCGGCTTCCGGGTGAAGTCTTCTCGCGCACTGAAGGAGAGCGTCACCATGAAGCGCCACCTGTTCATGCTGGGCCTGCTGATGTCCGTTCCCGCCTTCGCCGAAGCCACCTCCGCCGCCACCGCGCAGGGCGCGCACCGGCCGCCCCACGAGCGCAAGTCCCAGGTCCAGATGCTGCTCGAGCACCGCCAGGACCTGGCCCTCACCGACAGCCAGGTTTCGGGCCTGGAGCGGATCCAAACGGCGCTGGAGACGAAGAACGCGCCCCTGAAGCAGTCGCTGGAAGCCCTGCGCCCGCCCCGGCCGCCCGGGGATGGGACGCGGCCCCAGGGCCCGCCGCCGGACCGGGGCACGCAGGAGGACGCCACGCACCGGGCAAGCCGGGAGAAGGCCCAGGGCTACTTCGAAGAACTGCGCACGAACGACACCCAGGCGTACCAGGAGGCCGAACAGCTCCTGACCGAAGCCCAGAAGACCCAGGCCCGAGCGCTCATCCAGGCGGAGATGGCGGCCCACCGGCCGGGGCGGGGCGGCCACGGAGGTCCGCCCCCTGGCGAGTAGCCCCAGGAGCCTGGGGGCCCGGTCCCCCGCAGGCCCGGGGGGCCGGAGACCCGCCGGTTGGAACGTCGTTTCCTGAAAGTCACGAACTCCCCGTCAGGATGTCAGAGGGTCTCCGTATGTTTCCGGGAACATGGAGGCGCAGATGCAGACGGTGTTGGTGTTCGTCCCGGTGGTCCTGCTGGTGGGGGCCGTGTTGATGATTCCCCGCTCCCGTCGCCGCGTGCGGCGGTGGAAGGTGCGGGTCGGGTAGGGCGGATCCGGGGCCCGGATCCGACCCCCGAAAAGGGGGTGGAACGGAATGATCAGGGGGCCGAAAACGTATGCTTGACTGAGGCGTGCGAGGTCGGTACAAGCGGCCTCACTGAAGCAACGGCGGGCCGCCAAGGGCGGATAGCTCAGCGGTAGAGCGGCGCCCTTACAAGGCGATGGTCACAGGTTCAATCCCTGTTCCGCCCAAGAGATTTTGTGGGGAGTTAGTTCAGTTGGTTAGAACGCCGGCCTGTCACGCCGGAGGCCACGGGTTCAAGTCCCGTACTCCTCGCCAGCATCACCGTAGCAGTTGCCCCTCGTGTCCCCCAGCGGTTGGAGCTTCAGCTTCGCCACTTCGGCACAGAGGGCGGCCCACGGTGGCGTCGTGTATGCGGCCATGATTCCGGGCCTGCGGCCGTGTGTCACCCAGGCCAGCAGGTCCTCCCGGTCACCCTCCGCATGCGCGCGAGCCAGGGAGATGGCGGGGTCACGCAGGGAGAGGAACGTCTCCGCCTTCGAGTGCCGGTCCACGAACTCCACGGCGGGCTGCTGCGCGACGAATTGCGCTTGTTGGGACTTCACCTTCTCGGCTAGGTCCGCCGCGAGGCGCAGGGCTTCCAGGATCGTCTTGGGAACCGCGAAGGCAGGAACAGCCGGGACGAGCGCGCCGCCGCGCTGGTGGGCCTTGAAGACGTGGATGACCTTCACCCGGAACTCCGCCTACACCCACATCGCGTAGTCGTAGACGAGGTCCTCTCAGACGTAAGTGCCTTGGTTGGGCCCGCTCCTGATGGCCTCGACGGGACCGTTCCTTAGATCTGAGGAACGGGTGAGTGCAGTCACCATCTCGCTCCTGGCATCGAGTCAGAGGAAGTTTGAAGGCTGGTGGCGCGCTTCTCCGCCAGCCGCTCGGTGCAGGTCGTTGAGGCTGTACCTGCCGTTGGCGTCCTGCGTGATGACGATGTCTCCGACCTGGATGCTGCTGGGCTTGCAGTTCGACATGGGCTGCCTCCGGGAAAAACACGGCCCACCCGGTGCCGTGCAACACCGGGTGGGACGCGGCGCTCACCGCCCAAAGCTGGCAGGTGGCGACTGATGGGGGATGGCCTGCACGGGGCCAAAGACGCACCCATACCGAGTGGTTCAATCCCACGCTGCTACGTCCTTCCCGGGCACTAGTACGCCGACACAGGGATTCTGAATGGTTCAGGCGGCGGCCTGATGTGCTGCCGCCTGCGCCGCCAGCGGGTACGACTTGCCCAGCTTCTGTCGGGCGGAATCGACGCTGAAGCGCCAGCGGATGCGGGCGCGCTCGAGATTGCGCTGGCGCTGCCATCGCGCCACCTCGCGCTTGAGGCTCTTCACGTCGCCCAGACGCCGTCCCAGGCACTGGCGCGTGAGGATGCTGATTTCAATCTCCACCATGTTCAGCCAGCTGGCGTGCTTGGGCACGAAGTGAAACTCCAGCCGACGCAGGAGCCGGCGCGCCTCCTCGGGCGGAAACGTCTCGTAGAGGGCCGCCGCGCTGTGGGTGGAGAGGTTGTCGAGCACCACCCGCACCTGCATCGCGTCAGGGTAGTGCTCGTCGATGAGGGCACGCATCTGGTGGGCAAAATCCCTCGAGGTGCGGCTGGGCGTGACGTCCACGTGGCGCTGTCCCGCGTGCACGTCCCAGGTGCACGAAGAGGTTGGCCGTGCCGTTGCGCTGGTATTCGTAGTCATAGCGGCGCGGCCGTCCCAGGGCCGCGGGCACCGGCGTGCGCACCTCGCCGATGAGTTGCACTGGCGTCTCGTCGAAGCACACCAACGGGCGCGCCTTGTCCGCGGGTGCTGCGTACAACTCCAGCACGTCCTCCATGCGCGCCACGTACTCGGCATCCACCTTGGGGATGCACCACATGCGCTTCTGCCAGGGCTTCAGCTCGTTCTCTTCCAATCGCCGACGCACCGTCTCGCGCGAGAGGCCCGGGTGCTCGGTCAGCCGCACCATCTCGTCGGCAAGCAACTGAAGCGTCCAGCGCGCTCGCCCTGCGGGCGGTCCCGAGCACGCGGTGGCCACCAGTAGGGCTTCTTCCTTGCCACTCAGCTTGCGCTCCGCACCCACGCGCTGCTTGTCGTGGAGCGCGTGCTCGACGCCTCCTTCCACGAACCGGCGCTTCACTCGGAAGACGGTGGAGAGGCC
>SECN01000649.1 GCA_004173515.1 Myxococcaceae bacterium
GCATCTACCTGCGCCAGGGCCGCGTGTACTACGCGGTCATCGACGACAACCACAACCTGGGCCCGCAGAAGAGCTTCAACCGCATCGTCACCTGGGAAGAGGGTGACTTCGAGCTGCGCGCGGCGGACAGCCAGGAGTTCATGGTGGAGCTGGACTCCTCCACCGAGGCGCTCCTCATGGACGCGCTCCGGCAGTTGGACGAGTTCAAGCGCCTGCAGCCGCAGCTGCCTCCCATGGCGACGGCGCTCCGGCTCGCGCAGCCGCTGACGCCGCTCCTCAAGGAGCTGACGCCGGAGCTGATGGACGTGCTCCAGCTCGTGCACAACCACGGCTCGCTGGGCGGCGTGCTGGACCACTCGGACGGCGACGACGTGCTCACGGCCGAATCCGTGGTGCAGCTCATGAAGCGCGACTACGTGCGCGCGGAGTAGGGCGGGGACACACGATGGCGGGCGAGAAACCGGTGAAGGCCAGGCGCCTCACCGAGATGAGCCACTGCGCGGGCTGCGCGGCGAAGTTGAAGGCAGGGGACCTGGCGCGGGTGTTGGGCGGGCTGAAGACGGCCGCACCCCCGCAGGCCCTGGTGGGCTTCACCACCAGCGACGACGCGGCGGTGTACCAGCTCGCGCCGGGCCTGGCGGTGGTGGAGACGGTGGACTTCTTCCCGCCGCTGGTGGACGACCCATTCCAGTTCGGCGCCATCGCCGCGGCCAACTCGCTGTCGGACATCTGGGCCATGGGCGGCAAGCCCCTGTTCGCGCTGAACCTGGTCTGCTTCCCGGAGGAGCTGCCGCTCAAGGTGCTCCAGAAGATCCTCGCGGGCGGCCAGTCCAAGGCGGACGAGGCGGGCATCCCCATCCTGGGCGGCCACAGCATCCGCGACCCGGAGCCCAAGTACGGCATGGCCGTCACCGCCTTCAAGGTGAACGCGCTCACGGACGTGACCGGCTTCGGGCTGCTGGGCCATCTGCTGGAGATGATGACCGGCTCGAAGACGAAGGCGGCGCTGGACCTGGAGCGCATCCCGCTCATCGCGGAGGTGCCGGGGCTGGCGGAGGACGGCGTGGTGCCGGGCGGGACGAAGACGAACCTGGCCCACGTGAAGCCGAAGGTGCGTTTCCCGGAAGGGCTGCCGGAGCACATCCAGTGGCTGCTGGCGGATGCGCAGACCAACGGCGGCTTGCTGGCCAGCGTGCCCGCGCGCCATGCGCTCAATGCGGTGCAGGCGCTGGAAAAGGCGGGCGTGGACGCGGCCCTGATTGGCGAAGTGCAGGCGGGCCGGCCCGGCATCGACGTGGTGGGCTGAGCCGCGGGCCGGAGTGTTGGCGGCGTGGGGGGGGCGGATTTCGCCTCCGGGCCGGGCCTCCGGTAGCATCCGGGGGCGAATGTCGCCGCGCCCCTCCCCCTTGAGTCTCCTCGCGCTGCTGTGCCTCCTTCCGGCCCTGTCCCAGGCGGCGGAGCGCGGTGCGCGCATCGTCATCGACCCGGGGCACGGGGGGGCGAAGGAGGGCGCGAAGGGGCCCGGAGAGCTCTGGGAGAAGGAGATCGCCCTCCAGATTGCCCAGCGCCTGCGCGACAAGCTGGAGGCGGCGGGCAGCGAGGTGTTCCTCACCCGCGAACAGGACACGTTGATGGCGCTGTCGGAGCGGGTGGAGTTCACCAACACCCAGCGGCCGGACCTCTTCCTCTCCATCCACGCCAACTCCATGCCCACGAAGCGGCTGCGCGAGCGCACCGAGGGCATCGAGACGTACTTCCTCTCCGCCAACGCTTCCGGCGAGGCGGCGCGAGCGGTGGCGGACCGTGAGAACGCGGAGGCGCCCACGGCCCGCTCCGGCCGCGGACACTCCACGCTGGCCTTCATCCTGGATGACCTGGCGCGCACGGAGGCGCACTCGGACGCGTCCCGTCTGGCCTATGCCATCCACCCGCGCCTGGTGTCGAAGAGCGGCGCGGCGGACCGGGGCGTGCAGCAGGCGCCGTTCTTCGTGCTCACGGGCGTGGAGGCGCCGGCGGTGCTCATCGAGGTGGGGTTCATCTCCCACCCGCAGGAGGGCGCCCGGCTGGGCAAGGCCGCGTACCAGGAGGCGCTGGCGGAGGCCATCTCGGACGGGGTGCAGGCCTTCCTCCGGGAGACGCGCCGCAGGGACCACACGCCCTCCGCGCCGGTGGCTGGATCCACCGGGCCCTGATAAAGCGCGGGGCTCACGTTCCCTCGCGTCAGGAGCTTCCTTCATGCGTTCCTTCCAACGTGGTGCGCTGGATCTCCGGCCGGTCACCCTCACGCCCAACGTCAACCGCTACGCGGAGGGCTCCGTGCAGGTGGAGTTCGGCCACACCAAGGTGCTCGTCACCTGCTCGGTGGAGGACCGCGTCCCGCCGCACCTGATGGGCAAGGGCTCCGGCTGGGTGACGGCCGAGTACGGCATGCTCCCCCGCGCCACGCACACCCGAGGCGCGCGCGAGGCCGCCAAGGGCAAGCAGACCGGGCGCACCATGGAGATCCAACGGCTCATCGGCCGGGCCCTGCGCGCCTCCGTGGACCTGACCTCGCTGGGCGTCCGCACCTTCACGCTGGACTGCGACGTCATCCAGGCGGACGGCGGCACGCGCACCGCGTCCATCACCGGCGCGTACGTGGCGCTGGTGATGGCGATGCGCTCGCTCAACAAGCCGGGCATGTTGGCGAAGCTGACCCCGCTGGCCGCCGTGTCGGTGGGCGTGGTGAACGGCGAAGTGCGCGTGGACCTGGACTACGACGAGGACTCCACCGCGGAGGTGGACCTGAACCTCGTGGCGACGCCGGACGGGCGCATCGTGGAGGTGCAGGGCACCGCCGAGCACAAGCTCTTCGACCGCAAGGCGATGGACGGGATGCTGGACGGGGGCCTTGCCGCCATCCAGCAGCTCGCCGCCGCGCAGGCGAAGGTGCTGGGATGAAGCCCCGGCTGCTCTTCGCCACCGGCAACGCGGGCAAGCTGCGCGAGTTGCGCGTGCTGGTGGGCGACGCGGTGGAGGTGGTGTCCCTCAAGGACCTGCCCCCCGTGCCCGAACCGGTGGAGGACGGCGACACCTTCGAGGCGAACGCGGTGAAGAAGGCCCGTGAGTACTCGCTGGCCACCGGATTGCCGGCGCTCGCGGACGACTCGGGGCTGTGCGTGGACGCGCTGGGCGGACGTCCCGGCGTGCTCTCCGCGCGCTATGCGCCCGGGGACGACCGGGCCCGGTACGAGAAGCTGCTCACGGAGCTGGCCGGCGTGCCGGAGGAGAAGCGCACGGCGTCCTTCCGCTGCGCCCTGGCGCTGGTGGTGGGCTCGGGCGAGCCCCGGGTGACGGAGGGGCGCTGTGAGGGCGTCATCCTGCATGCGCCGAAGGGGACGCACGGCTTCGGCTACGACCCGGTGTTCCAGGTGGCGGGGGAGGGCGGACGCGCGATGGCGGAGCTGACGCCGGAGGAGAAGGCGCGGGTGTCGCACCGGGCGCGGGCCTTCCAGTTGATGCGGGCGCACCTGTTGGCGCTCTGACCAGACGGACGGGCGTCAGGAACAGCAAGCTTGCGCGTCCGTCCGCGTTGGGCGAAGAATGCGGCACTTCTCGGGGCGTAGCGCAGCCTGGTAGCGCACCTGCCTTGGGCGCAGGGGGTCGGAGGTTC
>SECN01000164.1 GCA_004173515.1 Myxococcaceae bacterium
TTCCGACACCGACTCGTCGTCCAGGTAGGGCAGGACGGGCTTGAGGAAGGCGCGGAGCGACTCGGTGTACATCGTCATGGCGGGAGCAAGGCTAGCGCGCCCGGGCCCAGGCCCCAAGCACCTGACCTGACTGCCTGCTCGCTTTCCCTGGCGGCGTTCCGGCATCCTGGGGGCTTCCTGGCGTGCATCGACCGCCTGGGCCGGGGACGGGACCATGAGACGCCTGTGGGTCGTGGGGATGGTGCTGTTCGTCGGGTGCATGCGGCGCCAGGGCGCTGCGTCCGAGCCCTCCTGGGTGGAGGACCCGTCCATCGCCTTCCCGGACTTCTCCGCGCGGACGGCGCTGTCCGCCGATGCGCCGGGACAGGTGTACGCGCTGGACGGGGCCCTGCTTCGCGCCGTGGCCCTCGCGGCCGATGCATTCCTTCCCCGGGAACACGAAGGGCGGTCGTGCTGGAACCGGCGGGAGTCCTACCGCTTCCGGATCCTCCGCGAAGGGGACATCGCCTTCGTCCGCATCGACGCGGATCCCCGTGCATGCACTCCTGACGCGCGCCTGTTGGATGGAGGCGCCATCTATGCGGTCGGGATCTCCGAAGGCCGCATCCTGCGCAGCCTCCATGACGGGGAACCCGACGGCACGCCCGTTCCCGCCAGCCCCGATGCGGGCGCCTCCGCCAGCCCCCCGGACACGTCCATCCCCGTGGGGGATACCTCCTGGGGCGAATCGCTTCCCACATTCCCGGCCCGGTGGCTGGACGCGGGAACACCCACGCCTCCTGTCCCCTCGCACTGACGGCCGGTCCCGTCCCCGCCGCTGTGTCCGCCGTGCGGCATCCCGGCTCCATCACGCCAACCCCCGTGTCCGGGGCGCGGGGTAGGGTGGGGTTTCTGGGAGGGTCACAACGATGCTTGCGGACGGATTGCCTGAAGACTGGAAGCAGGTGCTGCACGACACCATCCACGCGCCGTCGTTCAAGGACCTGGAGCGCTTCCTCCGGGAGCAACGCAGCGAACACACCGTGTTCCCGTCGGAGGCCGACATGTTCTCCGCGTTCCGCCTCACGCCCTATGCCGACGTGCGCGTGCTGCTGCTCGGCCAGGACCCCTACCACGGCCCGAAGCAGGCCCATGGCCTGGCTTTCTCCGTCCAGCCCGGCGTGCCCCCTCCGCCTTCGCTCGTGAACATGTTCAAGGAACTCCAGAGCGACGTGGGCGCGCCGAAGCCTCGCGACGGTTCGCTCATCCCGTGGGCGAAGCAGGGCGTGCTGCTGCTCAACACCGTGCTCACCGTCCGCCAGGCCGAACCCAACAGCCACGCGAAACACGGCTGGGAACACTTCACCGACGCCGTCATCCGCGCCGTGAGCGACAAGCCCGACCCCGTCGTGTTCCTGCTCTGGGGCAAGCCCGCGCAGAAGAAGAAGTCGCTCATCGATGCGAAGCGCCACGTCGTCATGGAGGGCACGCACCCGTCCCCCCTGTCCGCGAGCAAGGGGTTCTTCGGAAGCAGACCCTTCAGCGAAACCAACGCCGCGCTCGAAGCCCGGGGACAGAAGCCCATCGACTGGCGACTGCCCGGGTAGGCCCGGGATGTCGGAGGGTTGGCTATAGTGCCGGCCCATCATGGCCACGACGTTCCTTGAAGATGCCGCCCGGACGCAGGCCGCCGAAACCGTGGCGGCCATTGAAGCGCGGACCTCCGCCGAGGTCGTGGTGGCGGTGCGCTCCGTCTCCGGCCACTACGCCCACACCGACACGCTGGTGGGCGCGGGCCTCGCGTTCGTCGCGCTGATGGTGCTCCTGTTCATCCCGCAGGAGATCCACCTCGCCGTCTTCCCGCCGGTGGTGCTCCTCGCCTTCTTCGCCGGGACGCTGGCCAGCCGGGGCCTTCCCGCGCTCCGCCGCGCACTCACCTCGCGCAAGCTCCAGGAAGAGGCCGTGCGCACCGCCGCCCGGGCCGCCTTCACCGGGCTGGGCGTGTCGCGCACGTCGCGGCGCACCGGCATCCTCGTGTTCGTCTCCCTCTTCGAGCGCCGGGTGGAGGTCGTCGCGGACTACGGCGTGGACACCGCCGCGCTGGGCACGGAGTGGCAGGAGGCCCTCGCCGCGCTCTCCGCCGCGCTCGTGGCGTCGACCTCGCCCGAGCCCTTCTTCCAGGCCCTGCGCCGCGTCCAGGCGCCGCTTTCACGCGTGCTGCCGCGCCTGGAAGATGACGTCAACGAGCTGCCGGACATGCCCGGGGTGGTGGCGTGAGGGGCTCGAAATCCTTCCTCCTCGCGGTCGCGCTGTTCCTGGGACTGGGCCTCGCCGCCCTGCCTGAGTCCGAGGCGCGCCCCGGTGGCGGCAGCTCCTACCGGGGCTCGTCGTCCAGCAGCCGGAGTTCATCGAGCAGCCGCAGCTCGTCGAGCAGCCGCAGCTCCAGCAGCCGCGGTTCATCCAGTTCCTACGGCGGGAGTTCGAGTTCCTCGTCCAGCGGTGGCGTTCTGGATGTCTGTCTCTTCGTGTTCTTCTTCGGGGGAATGGTGGTCGTCGCCGTGGTCGTGGTGCGCCATGAGTTTCGGGATGAGTCCCGGAACTGGAGCACCGCCGCGCCTCACGGGCCGCCCCCGCCGCCCCGGCGCCAGATTTCGCTGCGCTCGAAGCTCGCGGGGCTGGGCCGTGTGGGACCTCTCGGCGAGGACGGGAAGGTGCGGCCGCTGGATCCGGACTTCTCCATCATCCTCTTCGAGGACTTCGCCTCCGCGCTCTTCGCGAAGGTGCACGAGGCGCGCGGTGGCAACCGCCTGGACACCTTCGGTGCCTGGTTGTCCGACAACGCCATCAGCGCGCTCCAGGCGCTGGGACACCCGACCCAGGTGAAGGCCGTGGTGGTGGGCGCCATGACGTACCACGAAGTGACCGGCGTGGCGGCGAGCAGCCCGCGCGTCTTCGTGACCGTGCACTTCGAGGCCAACTACACGGAGGTCTCCGACACCGAACAGAGCTGGTACGTGGCCGAGGCGTGGACGCTGGAGCGGAACACGGCCGTGCGCTCGCGTCCCCCTGACGCCGCGCGCATCTCCAAGTGTCCGAACTGCGGCGCCCCGTTGGACGCGGTGCAGGGACACCTCTGTTCGTACTGCGACACGGTGGTGAACACCGGTGGATTCGACTGGGTGGTGACGTCCATGACGTCGCTGACGCGCGAGCAGCGCGGGCCCCAGCTTACCGGCACCACCGAGGAGCAGGGCACGGAGCTGCCCACCGTCCAGGACCCGGAGGCCCAGGAGGCGCTGAGCGCGCTCACGCGCAAGGACCCGGGCTTCTCCTCCGAGGCCCTGCACCGCCGGCTGGAGTTCATCTTCCACGAGATGCAGACGGCGTGGTCGAAGCGTGAGTGGCAGGGCATGCGGCCCTTCCTCAGCGACAACCTCTTCCAGACGCAGCTGTACTGGATCAACGCCTACCGCGAAGCGGGCCTGCGCAACATCACCCAGAACGCGCGCATCACGAACCTATCACTCGCGCGGGTGACGCTGGATGAGTACTACGACGCCGTCACCCTGCGCGTGCACGCCGTCAGCCTGGACTACACGGTGCGCGACCGGGACGAGGAGCTCGTCGGTGGCAGCCGCACGAGGGAGCGGGCCTACAGCGAATACTGGACGCTCATCCGTGGACGCGGCGTGCGAGGCGCCGCGGACACGAAGAAGCAGTGCCCCTCATGTGGTGCTCCGCTGGCCATCAACATGGCGGGCCACTGCACGCACTGCCGGGCGCGGGTGACGTCCGGCGAGTTCGACTGGGTGCTCAGCCGCATCGAACAGGACGAGGCCTATCAGGGGTGATGCGATTAGGATGCGGCGCATCATGACCGCCGCCTTCCTCGCCGCCACCCTCGTCGAACCGCTCGCCCCCGGGCACTACCGCTCGCGCTACGAAGCCGCCTGGTATCAGGGCCGGGGCGCCTACGGGGGCGTGGTGGCGGGGCAGGTGATGCGCGCGCTGGAGCACCACCTGAACGATGCGAAGCGACCGGTGCGCTCGTTCACCGTGCACTTCTGCTCGCCCGCGGTGGAGGGCGTGGCGGATGTGCACACGCGGCTGGAGCGCGCCGGCAAGCTCGTCACCCACGCCACCGCCCGGGTGGAGAGTGGGGGGAGCGTGGTGGCCGTGGCCACCGCCACCTTTGGCGCCGCGCGCGGTGGGGCTCCGGGCTACCTGGACTTCGTCATGCCGGAGGTGCCGGCACCGGAGACGCTCATGCCCGTCCCGGATGACGTCCCCATGCCGGACTTCTGTCGCTTCTTCGAGTACCGCTACTGCGTGGGTTCCCCGCCGTACTCCGGCGCGGCGGTGGCGGAGGTGGGCGGCTGGCTGCGGCCGCGCGACCCCACGGTGCTGGACGCGCCCCTGTGCGTGGGCCTGATGGACGCGTATCCGCCGTCGGTGCTGTCGCAGGTGGACGGCTTCCGCGCGGCCGCCACGGTGGACTTCACCGTGCAGTTCTTCCAGACGTTCCCCCTCACGCGGCTCGCGCCGGACACGCAGTACCTGCGCACCGGCCGCTCCCGTCAGGCCGCCGAGGGCTACACCGAGGAGTCCCAGCTGCTCTGGGCCCAGGACGGCACGCTGCTCGCGCAGTGCCGGCAACTCATCGCCGTGCTCGGCTGAGCGGGCTTCAGCGTCCGGCCTCCGTCAGCTCGGCCACCACCGCGTGGTGGTCGGAGACGGCGTCCGGCAGGCGCGCGTACCGGGTGAAGCGCAGCGTGGAGGAGGCCAGCACCTGGTCCAGGCGCTGGCGCGCGTGGGGCGCCGGATACGTGGGCTCGCCGTCGTGTGGTGTGTGGAGTTCCAGCGCGGCGCACAGGCGCGCCACGGGGCCGTCGCCCCCCGTGTCGTCCGCGTTGAAGTCGCCCAGCACGATGCGGGGGCGCTCGGGTCGCTGACGCAGGGCCTGGATGAGCCGGTCCACCTGCCTCAGGCGCACGGCCGCGGAGAACGGATCCAGGTGCAGCGACACGACGTCGATGGCAGGCCTGTCCTGCGCCGCCAACGTGGCGACGACGTAGCCCTTGTCCATGCGCCGGTCGCGGCCGAAGTGCGCCGCCTCGCGCGCCTCCAACCGGTGGCGTGACAGCAACGCGGTGCCCTGCGCGAACAACCCCGGCACCCCCGAGTGCACGCCATGGTGCACGTGCGGATAGCCGGCCCGCGTGGCGATGCGCTCCACCTGGTCCACCCTCCCGCTGAAGAGGCTGGAGCGGTCCGCCTCCTGCAACGCCACCACGTCCGCCGCCTCGCGGGTGAGCAGCGCCGCCACCGCGTCCAGCGCGCCCAGCAGGGCCGAGCGTCGGCGCAGGAAGGGCAGCGGCACGGCGAAGGGCGCGCCGTGCGCCACGTTGAGGGTGAGCACCTGGAGTCGCACCCCTCCAGGGGGAACATGGGCTCCCCGCGTCCGTCCAGACCCTGACAGGCGGCGGGACGGAGAAGGTTGTCTGCTTGTCTGCTAACCTGGGGAGGAACTTCCGGTCGAGGCGCCCGGTGGGGCTCACGCAGGGCCCATGTGTCGGGTGGACCTCCTCTTTCCGAAAGGCGCCGAGCGGCGCGGACAGGCATCCCTGATTAGCTTTTCGAGCAGTGCCCATTCTCCATGGGGAGCGTCTGTCCTGAGCCCGGTTCCACGCTACGAATCCCTGTTCAAGGCAGGTGACCTGGAGGGAGCCCGCCGCGAGGCCGCGCAGGCGCACGAGCGCAATGCCCGGGACTGGCGCGCGATGCTCACGTTGGCCCGGCTGGCCCTGGTCGACGGCGAGGAGGCGCTCGCGGAGTCGCTGCTGCTGGGCGTCACCCGGGCTGGCGCGGGCGAACAGCGCGAGACGCGGCTGGTGAGCGCGGCGCTGCACACGCGGCGCGGCGAGTGGGCTCAGGCGTTGGACCTCTACCGCGCGCTCGTCGCGGAGCCGGCGCCCCCCACCGAGGCCTTCTTCGGCCTGGGCTACGTGCGCGTGGAGCAGGGCGACGCGGCGGCCGCGCACCCCTCGCTCGCGCACGCCGTCTCGCTGGAGCCTCGCGTGGCGCTGCACCACTTCCAACTGGCCCGCGTGCTCTTCCTGCTGGACCGGCTGGAGGAGGCCTTCTCGCACCTGGAATTGTCGCTGAAGCTGGACCCGTGGCACGCGCCCAGCTACCTCGTGTTCGCGCGAGCGCTGGAGGCTGGCGGGCAGTTGGAGGCGGCGGAGGACCTGCTGCGCCAGGGACAGAAGGCGGTGCCGGACGACGTGGGCCTGCTCAAGGCGCTGGCGGATGTGCGGCTGGCGCGCGGCAACGTGCGGGGCGCGGTGTCCGCGGCGGAGGCGCGCGTGCGCGTGGAGCCCGAGGGCGTGGCCGCGCTGGGACACCTGGCCCGCCTGCGCGTGACGGAGCGGCGCTTCCTGGAGGCGCTGGAGCTGTGCCACCAACTGGAGGCGCGCGGCATGTCCACCGGGCTCAGCCGCTCCGTGGAGGCGCTGGTGTTCGAGGCGCGCGAGCCCCCGGACGTGGAGCGCGCGCTCGCCGCGTGGCGCGAGGCCGTGCGGCTGTCCCCGGACGACTGGATGCCCCCGTGGCGGCAGGCCCTCCTGCTGCTGCGTCAGGTGGAGGACGGGCCCCTGGAGGCCGTGCTGCCCGCGAGGACGCTGCTGGCGGAGGCCCACCACCGCGCGCCCCACCGTCCGGAGCCCGTCCTGTCCCTGGCCCGCGTGGAGGCCCGGCTGGGGGAGCACGCATCCGCGAAGGACCGGCTGGTCGCGCTCTTGCGTCAGCCCTCGCTGGAGCCGGAGTGGCGCGCGCAGGCCGAAGCCCTGCTCACCGAGCTGGGTTGAAGCGGGCCGCCGCGGCGGCCCGGGCTCACGCGGCGATCTGCTTGCGCAGCAATCGCGTCAACTCCGCGGGGTCCACCGGCTTGGGGAGCAGCTCCGCGCCGTAGCGGATGGCCACGGGGATGAGGTCGTCCAGGTCCGAGTGCCCGGTGAGGAAGATGAACGGCGCCTGGACCTCCTGCAACTCGCGCATGGCGATGAGCACGTCGGAGCCGTTCATCTCCGGCATGTTGTAGTCGCACAGGATGGCGGAGATGCCGGACAGGTCCAGGTGGAAGGCCTCGGCGGGCGACTGCACCGTGAGCACCGTGTAGCCCGCGCTCCGCAGGACGTCCCCCACGGTCGCGAGGACGAAGAGGTCATCGTCGATGACCAGCACGCTTGGCATGGGGCGGCCCTCCTGCGCCATCTCGGCGCGGCGCTGTTCCGGACTGTAGCCGAGCCCGGTCCGCCGCGCGCGTCTGCTCCCCACCCAACAGGTTCGCTGGGTCGGGAACGCCCCCCATCCGTGACGTGCGTGTGACGCCGCTCAGGGCTTCGGCGCGGGGGACGGGATGAGGACGAGCTGTTCCTGGGGTGGGTTGAGGTACTCGGCGCCGGTGTCGGTGACGACGGCCATCTCCTCCACGGAGAGGATGCGCAGCGCGTCCGGGCTGCTGCCGTCCTTCCACGCGAAGAACCCGTCGAAGGCGAACACCTGACCGGGCTGCAACGTGCGCAGCGCGGAGCCGGTGGGCGGCTTGCCGGACTGCGCGCCGGACAGCGCGGGGCCGGCGTCGTGGGCCCAGTATCCCACGGGATGGCCGGTGCCCCACATCACGGGTTCGGAGCCCGCTTCGCGCATCCAGTCGCGCTGGGCCTTGTCCACGTCGTAGCCGCGCGCGCCGGGCTTCATCGCCGCCAGCGCGATGCGGCTGCCCTTCTTGGACTTCTCCCACTTCGCCAGCGCCTCGGCGGGGGCCTGCTTCTCTCCCGGCGCGAGCACGTAGGCGAAGCGCTGGATGTCCGTCACCCACGTGTTGCCCACGCGGATGCCGAAGTCCGTCTGGATGAAGTCCCCGGGCTGGATGACGCGGTCGGTGGCGTTCGAGTGTCCGCGCGTGGGCCCGCTGTTCACGTTGGGGTTCTGGTCCGGCTGCCACCCGTCGCCCACGCCCAGCTCCGCGATGCGCTTCTTGAGGAAGCGCGCCACGTCCGAGTCGCGCGTCCTGCCCGGCACCACCGTGCGGTACGCCTCCTCCTCCAGTTGCGCGGTGAGGGCCGCGGCCTTGCGCATGATGTCCACCTCCTCCGGCAGCTTCACCGACAGCCACTCGGAGACGAGGTCCTCGGAGGACACCAACCGCTTGCGCAGCGCGGGCGTGAGCGCCGCCTCCAGCTTCGCGCGCTGCGTGGCGGACAGCCCGTCCGCGATGGACATGCGCTCCGATGAATTGATGGCCACCTTCGCGGGCTTCGCCTTCACGAGCCGCGCGGCGACGAGCGCGAGCACGTCCGCGCCCCGGTCCACCGGCACCACCTCATCCACCACGGCCATGTCCTTGAGCGCCGTGGCTTCACCCACGGGGGACAGCGCCACCGAGCGCAGCGCGTTGCCGTCGCGAAGGAACAGGAACGCGGCGGTGCCGCCCGCGTTCTCCCCGCCGATGTGAGAGGCGAGCGGGTCGTTGTCGTTCTCACGGCACAGCACCACCCACGCATCCACGCCCGCGCGGGCCATGGCCTGGGGCAGCAGCTTCTGGAGGCGCTCCTTGCGCAGCCGGGGCCACGCGCCCTCCGCGGCGGGCACGGCGGGGGCCGCGTGGGCCAGCGAGGCGGACAGCAGGGCGGAGAGCAGGACGGACCGGACGCGCATCATGGGGCGTGCTTCCTGGGTGGGGGAGGGCACCCAGTGTTTCACGGCCGCGCGCCCGTGAAACGCATGAAGCCCGGGCCCGGGGTTGGCTGCCCGGTCCGGACCTCGGGGAAGTCTGTGATTGTGGGGAAAGCGCTGGGGCCGGACCCGGCGGGTCAGTCCGAAGATCTTTCGATGGTCACCGTGTTGATGATGACGTCCTCAAGGGGCTTGTCGCCGCGGCTCGTAGGGGTCGTGGCGATGTTGTCCACCACCTTGGCGCTCTGCTCGTCGGCCACCTGTCCGAAGATGGTGTGCCGTCGGTTCAAGTGCGGGGTGGGCGACACGGTGATGAAGAACTGGCTGCCGTTGGTCCCAGGGCCCGCGTTGGCCATGGCCAGCAGGTACGGCCTGTCGAACTGGAGTTCCGGGTGGAACTCATCCGCGAACTGATAGCCGGGGCCGCCAACTCCCGTGCCTGTCGGATCCCCGCCCTGGAGCATGAAGCCGTTGATGACGCGGTGGAAGACGGTGCCGTCGTAGTACGGCCCAACGCCCTTCTGGCGCGTGCGCGGGTCGGTGTAGTCCTTCGTCCCCTCGGCCAGCCCCACGAAGTTGTCCACTGTCTTGGGGGCATGATCCAGAAACAACTGGATGCGAATCGGTCCATGGTTGGTGTGGAGGGTGGCGTGGATCTTCTCGCTCATGATGGCCTCCCAGGCGCATCGTGCGAGAAGCCGTGAGGGCTCCTCGCCGGATGTCGAAAAGGTGGTGGCCGTTCGCTGCTCCGGAGTCCGTCCCCGGGTCGTGGCGGTCCTGGACCGCGGTCCGAAGGCCCTGCCTGGGCCTCCGATGCGGCAACCCGCCCCGAAGTCGCGGGCGTTCGTCCGTCAGCGCCCAATCCCTGTCGACCCTGGGACGGGGCCGTCAGCACCCACGCGGATGTGCAATCTCAGACAGGGGGCCGTCTCCCGGTCCCCCCAGGAGTCTGTCCATGCGCACCGACGAAGCGGAGTCCACCTCCACCTCCCACTACTTCCTGGGCCACGAGGACCGGGAGCTGCAACGGCTCATCCTCCAGGCCCGGGTGTACGCGCCCCTCACGGACGCGGTGCTGCGCGGGGCGGGGCTCCAGCCGGGCATGCGCGTGCTGGACGTGGGCTGTGGCGTGGGCGACGTGGCCTTCCTCGCCGCGCAGCAGGTGGGCCCCATGGGCGAGGTGGTGGGCGTCGACCGTGAGGCCCGCGCGCTCTCCTGGGCGCGCCGCCGGGCCGAAATCCTGGGCATGGCGAACGTCCACTTCGTGGAATCAGACCTGGCGGCCCTGCCCCTGACGCGGCCCTTCGACGCCGTCGTGGGCCGGCTGGTGCTGATGTACCAGCCGGATCCGGTGGCCTTCGTGCGGCGCATGGCGGAGCACCTGCGCCCCGGCGGGGTGCTGGCGCTGCACGAGCTGGAGCTGGCCGCCACGGGGCTGACGCACCCGGAGCTGCCGCTGTTCAACCGCCTCTGGGGCTGGATGCTGCCCACCTGTGAGCGCGTGGGCATCCACGTGCACATGGGGCTGGAGCTGGTGCCCACGCTCCGGCGGGCGGGGCTGGCGGTGGAGGACGGCGTGGTGAGCGGACGGCTGGGCGCGACGCCGGACGCGGACCCCACGGAGGCCCTGGTGGAGACGGTGCGCTCGCTCGTGCCCCACATGGAGCGGCTGGGCGTGGTGACGGCGGCGGAGGTGGACATCGACACGCTGGCCGCCCGGCTGACCGCCGAACTGCGCGCCAGCGGAGGCGTCCTGGTGCCCAGCCTGATGGTGGGCGTCTGGGGCCACCGGCCCGGCCCCACCTGAGCGCCAACTTCGCACGTCTTCACGAGCGGCGGGCACAGGGGTCGCTTAGAGTGGACCCATGGCAAGAACGGCACCCCGCAAGTCCCCGGCGAAGGCGAAGAAGCAGCCCGCGCCCGCGAAGCCCTCGGCCCCGACCGCGAAGCCCTCGGCCCCGACCGCGAAGTCCCCGGCCCGGCCGGTGAAGTCCCAGTTGGAGCCCCGCGCCGAGCCCCGCCGCGCCTCGTCGTCGGCCCCGAAGCCTCCCGTGCTGGAGGCCGAGCCCGTCTTCGAATCCGAGCCCGGCGCCGCGCCCGCCATGGACCCCCGGGAGGACGACCGCAAGCGCCTGCCCGCCGGCGAGGAGCCCAAGGGTCGCGTGCTGCCCTTTGAAATCGACCCCGCGCAACTGGAGGCGGGCCTCAAGAAGCTCCAGGGCGAGCTGGTGCACTGGACCAACAAGGGCCGCTACACGAAGGTCCGCTTCAAGTTCCGGGGCAAGCAGCTGCTGCCCGACCTGCCCCTGGCCGCCGTCGTCGCCGCGGAGGGGCTCACGTTCTACTGGGGCGGCATCCTGCGCATGCTGGTGGCCAACGTCGTGGGCCGCAGCGTGTTCGAGGTGGAGCTGGTCAACGACGCGGACAAGCGCGTGCAGGCGGGCCGTGAAGCGCTCCTGTCCGGCGACGTGGACCAGGCGCTCGCGCTGTTCCGCGAGGCCCTGGCCATGGACCGCGACAACCCCGCCGCGCACCTCAACGTGGGCGTCGCCCTGAAGCTGCGCGGCGACCGCGCGGGGGCCCTGGCCGCGTTCGACCTGGCGAAGAAGAAGGACCCCGAAGGCGGCGTGGGCGCGGAGGCCGAACGGCTGTCCGCGAGCCTCCGTCCCAAGGCCTGAAAACACGCGTCCCGCGGGGCTGAAAACGCACCGCCCGGGTGTTGAATCCCAGGCCCTGGAAAGGCCCTTTCCGCCCGCTGAAACCGGGCGGGCGGGCAGCCAGGGTCCATGTGCCCTGTTTCCCCTGTTGACTGAGGGAAATCCAGGGGTTACGAACACTCTCCCATCGGGCGGAGCCCCCCACGTGAGGGGCCCGTCCGCACCTTCCAGAGCCCATGGCTGACGACACCACCGACACGCCGGCAACGCCCTCCGCGCCCCCTCCGTCGAGCGGCGCCGGAGAGCTCATTCCCATCAACATCGAAGACGAGATGCGCCGTTCGTATCTCGACTATTCGATGTCCGTCATCATCGGCCGCGCGCTGCCCGACGTGCGCGACGGCCTGAAGCCCGTCCACCGTCGCGTGCTCTTCGCGATGAACGATTTGGGCAACCTCCACAACCGCGCCTACAAGAAGAGCGCGCGCGTGGTGGGTGACGTCATCGGTAAGTACCACCCGCACGGCGACTCGTCCGTGTACGACGCCATGGTGCGCCTGGCGCAGGAGTGGAGCCTTCGCTACCTGCTGGTGGACGGCCAGGGCAACTTCGGCTCGGTGGACGGCGATTCGCCGGCCGCCATGCGTTACACCGAAGTGCGCATGGAGCGGCTGGCGGAGGAGCTCCTGTCGGACATCGACAAGGAGACCGTCGAGTTCGGGCCCAACTACGACGACTCGCTGGAAGAGCCGCTCGTCCTGCCGGCCAAGTTCCCCAACCTCATCGTCAATGGCAGCACGGGCATCGCGGTGGGCATGACCACCAACATCCCTCCGCACAACATGACGGAGGTGGTGTCGGGCACGCTGCACCTGATTGAAAACCCGGACTGCACCGTCCGCGACCTGATGGAGTTCATCAAGGGGCCGGACTTCCCCACCGCGGCCATCATCACCGGCCGCGAAGGCATCATGCGTGCCTACGAGACGGGCCGGGGCTCCATCCCCATCCGTTCGCGCACGGAGATTGAAACGAACAAGAAGGGCGACCGTGAGGCCATCATCGTCACGGAGCTGCCCTATCAGGTGAACAAGGCGCGCCTCATCGAGAAGATCGCCGAGCTGGTGCGCGAGAAGAAGCTGGAGGGCATCAGCGACATCCGCGACGAGAGCGACCGGCAGGGCATGCGCGTCGTCATCGAGCTCAAGCGCGACGCGATGTCCCAGGTGGTGCTCAACAACCTCTTCTCCATGACGCAACTGGAGACGACGTTCGGCGTGGTGATGCTCGCCATCGACGGCGGGCAGCCGCGCACGCTCAACCTGAAGGAGATGCTGGACCGCTTCGTCGCGCACCGCCGCGACGTCGTCACGCGCCGCACGCGCTTCGAGTTGCGCAAGGCGCTGGCGCGCATGCACATCGTCGAAGGTCTGCTGGTGGCGCAGGACCTCATCGACCTGGTGGTCAGCCTCATCCGCGCGTCGCGCGACCCGGACGAGGCCCGCTGGGGCCTGATGAACATCCTGTCGCCGGAGCTCTACACGCGCGAGCACTTCAAGGACCTGCAGCGCATCGACTACGCGCAGGCCAAGGCGCAGATGGAGCTGCTGGTCAGCCGCGCTCGCAACGAGGAGCCGTCCTACGGGGGCCTGGCGCACAAGTACGAGGGCGCGGGCTTCAGCGAGAGCCAGGCGCAGAACATCCTGGAGATGCGCCTGCAGCGGCTCACCGGCCTGCAGCGCGAGGAGCTGTTCAGCGAGCTGATTGAGCTGGCGCGCGCCATCATCCGGCTCCAGGACATCCTGGCCAACGAGAACAGCCTGCTGAGCGTCATCAAGGCGGAGCTGATGGAGATCCGCGAGCGCTACGGCGACAAGCGCCGCACGGAGATCAGCGGCGCGGTGGACGAGTTCACCAACGAGGACCTCATCGCCGAGGAGACGATGGTGGTGACGCTCTCGCACACGGGCTACGTGAAGCGCTCGCCCCTGTCGGAGTACCGGGCGCAGAAGCGCGGCGGGCGCGGCAAGACGGGCGCGGGGACGAAGGAGGACGACTTCGTCACCAAGGTGTTCGT
>SECN01000650.1 GCA_004173515.1 Myxococcaceae bacterium
GCCCAAGGGCCAGTCCCCGGTGGGCCAGGACTTCGACAACACGGTGTTCGTGCCGGCCACGTCGTTCCGCCGGCAGGTGCAGGCGCAGAGCCTGGGCGCGTTCATCACCGGCGCGGTGTTCGTGCAGGCGGTCTCCGCGGACATGACGTCGCGAGCGCAGGCGGAGGTGACGCAGCTGTTGCGCGACCGTCACCGGCTGGGCGAGGACGACGCGAACGACTTCGACGTGCGCAACCTGGCGGAGGTGGCCAGCGGGCAGCAGCAGAGCACGGAGACGCTGAGCCTGCTGCTGGCGGCCATCGCGGCGGTGTCGCTGGTGGTGGGCGGCATCGGCATCATGAACATCATGCTGGTGCGCCCGGATGTGGCGCTGCTGGCCATCGGGTTCAGTGGTTTGGTCGGTGTCGTCTTCGGGCTGTACCCGGCGCGCAAGGCGAGCCTGTTGGATCCCATCGATGCCCTGAGGTACGAGTGATGCGCGCGCTTCCGTTGACGCTCTCGTTGTGGGTCCTGCCCGTGGTCGCGGGGGCCCAGGCCCCGGCCTCGCCGCCTCCGGGCGCGCAGGCTCCGGCGGTCGGACAGGCGCCCACCACGCAGCCGTCGGACGCACAGGCTCCGGTGGCCCGGCCGGGCGCGACGCCCACCACGCCCGCCCCGGTGAAGCAGTCCCTGTCGATGGCGGCCTCCGAGGGGCGCGTCATCTCCCTGGCCGAGGCCGAGACCGCGGCGCGCGAGCACCTGCCGACGCTGCGCTCGGCGCAGGCCGGCACGGACGCGGCGCGGGCCCGGGTGGATCAGTCCTTCTCCAGCTTCCTGCCGCAGGTGAGCGCCAACGCCAACTACACGCTGGGCACCAGCAACCGGGCCGTCATCCAGAACGTGCCGGGCAGCGACACCGGCGTGGTGTCCAACTCCACGCGGCGCTTCAGCGGCGGCATCTCCGCCAACCAGCTCATCTACGACTTCGGCCGCACCTCCGGGCGCTACAACATCTCCAAGGAGAACGCGCAGGCGCAGGAGGACTCCCAGCAGCAGGTGCTCCAGGACTCGCTGCGCGATGTGCGCTCCGCGTACTTCAACGTCCTCACGCAGAAGGCGCTGCTGGGCGTGGCGCGGGAGACGCTCCAGAGCGAGGAGGCCCGGCTCAACCAGGTGAACGCCTCCGTGCAGGTGGGCACCCGTCCTGAAATCGATCTGCTCCAGCAGCGCACGGCGAAGGCCAACGCGCAGGTGCAGCTCATCCGCGCGCAGAACGCCTACGCCACGGCGAAGGCGCAGCTCAACCAGACCATGGGGGCGGAGACGTCCACCGACTACACCGTGCAGGACGTGACGGTGGCGGCCGTCCCCGGCGAGGACGAGCTGTTGGACGCGCTGGTGCTGCGCGCGCTGGAGTCCCGTCCGGACGTCGCCGCGCGTGAGCGGCAGGTGCGCGCGCAGGAGCTGCAGATCAAGGTGACGAAGGGCGGTCACTGGCCCAGCCTCAACGCCACGGGCAACGTGTCGGACGTGGGCGAGAACCCGTTCAACGGCTCCACGGTGAGCGTGTCGGGCGGGCTGTCGCTGAGCTGGGCGCTGTTCCAGGGCGGGCTCGTCAACGCGCAGACGCGCGAGGCCAACGCCAACCTGCGCGACATCCAGGCGCAGAAGGACGCGCTGCGCCAGCAGGTGCGGCTCCAGGTGGAGCAGGCCCGGCTCAACGTGGTGGCCACCCGCGAGGCGCTCACCGCCGCGGACGAGGCGCAGGTGAACGCGCGCGAGCGGCTGCGGCTGGCCGAAGGGCGCTACCGCGCGGGCGTGGGCAACATCATCGAGGTCAGCGACGCGCAGGTGGCCTTCACCAACGCCGCCGCCCAGCAGGTGCAGGCGACGTACGACCTGGCCACCTCCCGCGCGGAGCTGGCCCGGGCGCTGGGCACGGTGGAGCTGAGCACCGTCGCCTCGCGGTAGGTCGCGCTCCAGGCTCCCGGAGCGGGGAAGGGGGGCCGGGTGATTCCTGGCCCCCTTCGCGTTTCTGTGCCCCTCCAGCGTGGCCAGGAACCGCGTGGCGCGTTCACCGGGGCGTGGTCCAGCACGTCCACCCGGGCGTGCTCGGCCCTCGCGTTCATTTCACGCGTTCATCCCCTGGAACCCCGCGTTCATCCCCCGTTCATCTTCGGCGCCTATTCCCAGGGACACCCAGGCGGGCCCGCATCCCCGCTTCCTTCCGGGATGCGCTCGCCTGCCTCCACTCGCGGAACCGGAGCGCAACATGGGAGCGAGCAGCGCGGGAGCGAGCAGCGCGGGAGCGAGCAGCGCGGGAGCGAAGCTGGACGTGGATGCACGGCGCGCGGGACCCGACGAGGCACGCCTGGGCCGGTGCGGCGTGCTGACGCTGCTGGTGCTGATGGGTGGCCTGTGCGGTGGCTGCCCCGAACCGCCCCTGTCGGGCGCTCCGGACGCGCGCTTCAGCACCCCCGTCTTCGAGTCCCACGCGGCGACGGTCGGAGACGGGGACGGCGGCTGCGACGTCAACGGCGACGGCACCGCGGAGGCCGTCACGGTGGACTCGCAGACGCCGGTGACGGCGCGCTGCCTGGGGGACTGGGACGGTGATGGCTACGCGGACGTGGCCGTGCGTCCGCTGGATGACGCGCGCGCCGTGTATCTGTTCCGGGGTGGACCCACGCGCACCGGACGCCTGTCGCTGGATGCGCCCGACGCCGTGTATCTGGGGAGTGCTGAAAACACGAGCCAACCCTGAAGGGTGGCAGTGGCGGCAGGACGCCCGGACACCGTAGGAAATTTCGCCTCCAACGTGCTGGGTCACCTCCGGTCAAGCCCGAAAAAGAGTGTGGATGGACCCGAACCGGGGCATTCTCCGAGGGCGCTCCGTCTCAGAAGAGGCCCGGGTGTCGGGGTTGCCCGGACTCCGAAAGTCCACCTTCCGCGCAGCGACCCTATGGGTGAACAATGGGAGGCTGACCCGGCAAGTTCTGTCTGTCTGCCTCTATACGTCCTATGCCGTCGGCCAAACGTTTCGGGTCGGCAAGCAAAGGCATGGACCAAGGGGTCACTCCCGCGCGTGCCAACGAAGCTCCTCCGCCCACGCCCGAGCGCCCGGAAGTGCGCCGGCTGCTGCGCAGTGTCCGGCAGCTTGATCCCGCCCAGGTGAAGCTCCTGGGCCTGGTGGCCAACGCACTGACGCGGCGGTAGCTCCCCCCGCGCACCGTCGTTGATCACCCCGCCTCACAGACTCGACAGGATTCGCTCCAGGTCGGCCGGACGCACCGGCTTGGTGACGTGCAGGTCGAAGCCCGCCTTGAGTGCCAGGGTATGGGCTTCCACCTCGCCGTAGCCCGTCAGCGCCACCAGGCGGATGCGCTGCCCCACGCGCGCTCGCAACGCCTGGGCCACCTGGTAGCCGTCCACGCCGGGCAACCCGATGTCCACCAGCGCCACGTCGGGCGCGTGCGTCAGCGCCAGCTCCACGCCCTGCACGCCATCCGGCGCCACCGCCACCTGGTGGCCCCACAGCTCCAAGAGCTCGCGCATGGACTGGCGCGCGTCCGAGTTGTCCTCCACCAGGAGGATGCGCCGGGCCTGCCTGGCGTCCATGACGTTCGTCGCGCTCAATACGGGGACGCGCTCCGGGGCCAGCAGGGGCAGCTTCACCACGAACTCGCTGCCTTCGCCGTAGCCGCCGCTGTGGGCCTCCACGCTGCCGCCGTGCATCCGCACCAACGTGCGCACCAGGGTGAGCCCGATGCCCAGGCCCCCGCGGGAGCGCTCCAGGGACGTGTCCACCTGGGCGAACAGGTCGAACACCCCCGCCAGCTTCTCCGCCGGGATGCCGACGCCGGTGTCCTTCACCCGCAGCACCGCGTGCGCGTTGCCGTCCACGCCCTCCTGGAACAGCTCCACGAACACGGTGCCCTGGTCCGTGTACTTGGCCGCGTTGTCCAGGATGTTGGTGAAGATCTGCTCCAGCCGCGTGGCGTCGCCCTCCAGCCACAGGGGCGTCTGGGGCAGGCGGACCTCCAGCTTCAGGCCGCGTCCCTCCACGCGGGGCCGCAGGATGGAGAGCACCTGCTGGAAGCTCTCCGCCAGGTCCAGCGGCTCCTTGCGCAGCTCCACCTTGCCCCGGGTGATGCGGCTGACGTCCAGCAGGTCATCCACCAGCCGCGCCAGGTGGTGCGTCTGGCGCTGGATGATGCCGTGCATGCGCGCCTCCTTGGTGTCCACGGAGCCCTTGCGCTCCAGGATGCCAATGGACGTCATGATGGCGGCCAGGGGGTTGCGCAGCTCGTGGCCCAGCATGGCCAGGAACTCGTCCTTGCGCCGGTCCATCTCGATGAGCTGGTCCGTGCGCAGCCGGGCCTGCTGCTCCGCGTGGCGCAAGCGCAACAGCGAGCGCACCGTGGCGATGAGCTCCGAGGGCTCATAGGGCTGGGTGAGGTACGCGTCCGCGCCGCCCTCCAGGCCCTGCACCTTCTTGTCCGGCGTGA
>SECN01000165.1 GCA_004173515.1 Myxococcaceae bacterium
GTGCACTCACCAGGGGTGCTCAGCTCTTCCTCTCCCTGCAAGCTCCACCCTGCCCACGGTGCTGGCGGCCGTTCGGCCTCCAGCACCTCTCTTCAGATAATTAGGGACACCCCCTAGGGCGCCGTCACTTCGGCCTCGGCGGTGAGGTCCACCTCTCCCCGGGCCGGGATGCGCACCGGCTTGGAGGGAAAGAGGAGCGCCGCGTTCCTGTCGAGCGCCCGGACCTGCATCACGTAGTCCCCCTCCTCGACCCCCCGGAGCAGGGCGGTGGTGCCTTCGTGCGCCACTGCGTCGTAGCTCCTGCGCGCCCTGTCCTGGGGGCCCAAGAAGAACCTCGCGCGCACGGGCTGGCCCTTCGCGTCCCGTGCCGTCAGCCGCACCCTCGCCGCGGGGTCCAGGGACACGGTGAGGGGCTCCTCGGAGGTCACCTCGCGGGTGACGGGCAGGTAGCCCGCGACCGACAGCCTGAGGGTGAAGGGCGGTGTGGGCGGGGTCGGCAGCTCGTAGGTCCCGTTCCTGAAGACAGGGGGCTCGTGGAGGGCCCGCTCGAGGACGGGGCCGCCCCGGATGGAGGTCAGGACGTTGACGTGGAAGTCCTTCAGCCCTTCGGCCAGGAGGCTCCCGGTCTCCTCGTCCTTCAGGTGGATCCGCAGCGTCCACGGACGGGGAAGGGTCAGCGTGCCCAGGTCCACGTCCACGCCCTCCTCCGAGGTCAGGGTCTGATGCACCGGCGCGAAGCCAGGCGCCTTCAGCGTGAGGGCATGCGTGCCGGCTCCGGTGACCTCGACGGAGAAGGCGCCGTCGGTGCTGGCTGCGACGTCCAGGTCCTGGATGTGGGCGCTCCCGGTCACCCGGAAGTGGGTGACGGCCTTGCCGTCCGGATCCACGAGCCGGCCCTTCAAATGGCCGTTGCGCACCAGCACCAGCAGCACCTGCTCCGCGTGGGCCTCCACCTGGAAGATCCGCTCCTCCGCATCGAAGGTGCCCCCCTGGGAGCGCTCCCCTTGGAAGGTGTGTGCCGACAGGCTCGCCTCCAGCGTGTAGCGAGCGGCCGTCAGGTGGCGCAGGGTGAAGCGACCGTCCGGACCCGAGCGGATGCCGGCGAGCCCCGGGACGGCCCCCATGCCCCCGCTGAATTGATCCCAGGCGGCGTCGTCCTCGGACGACGTCACGGAGATCATGACGCCCGCGAGCGGCTGGCCCGCGCCATCCACCGCCACCCCGGAGAGGGTGCGGCCTTCTTCCAGGCGCAGGGTCACCTCCAGATGCTCACGCTCCTGGAGTTCGATGCGCTGGGAGACCCGCTCGTTCATCCAGTCCCGGGAGACGGTCGCCTCCAGCACGTAGCGCCCGGGCAGGAGGCCCTGCAGGAGGAAGGTGCCCGAGCCGTCCGTCGTGCCGTAGCGCGTCTCCGCTTCCTCCGCGTCGTCGCCTTCGTCCTCCTTTTCTTCCACCAGCCGGATGGAGGCCTGGCGCACCGGCAGCCCCTGCGCGTCCGTGACGTGCCCCGCCACCGACGCGCCTCGGCTCATCACCACGCGCAGGGACGTGGAGGGAACCTGGACCTCGAGTTCCCTGGGGAGGAAGGCCTCGTCCTCGACGCTGAGCTGCCCGGAGCCTGCTTGCGTCACGTCCAGGACGAAGTGCCCGTCCGCATCCGACACCGTGGTGTCGTCGGCAGAGGAGCCTCTCGCGCTCTCGTCGCAGCAGTGGAGCTGCACGGAGATGCCGGCGAGCGGCTGGCCTTCCTCATCGACGATGAGGCCTTCGACGGAGGCCGCGCGGACCAGGGTGAAGTCCAGCGGCCCCTGGCCTCGCGTGAGGGGCTGGTTCGTCCGCTCATCGTCGAGGTGATGGATCGCCTCGAGCTTGAAGGTGTGCGGTCCGGAGCGCACGGGTCCCAACCGGTAGCGCCCCGATGCGCCCGTCACGGCGGTGGCTTCCGCGGACAGCGGACCGCCGTCCTCCCGGAAGGTGCTCACCTTCGCTCCCGCGATGGGATGCCCGGTGTCGTCGCTCACGGTGCCTTCGACGAACACGCCGGCTTGGAGCTGGAGCACCACGTCCTGCGCGGGCGGCGACACGGTGAGCGTCGCGAACGCGCCCAGTTCGGCCGAGCCCACGTTGAGCTGATGCGGGACGTCGGGCACGTCGTCGAAGGCGAAGCGGCCCGCCCCGTCGGTCGTGGTGAGCTGCTCCGTCGCCAGCGCGGTGTCGCCGTCGATCATCACGAGGAGCCCCGCCGCGGGGCTTCCATCCACGGCCACCACGCGGCCCGCGAGCCGCGACGCACGGGCGAGCGTCACGGGTTCGAGCGGGCCTTCCAGGTCGAGGTCCTGGATGAAGCGCGGAGCCCAACCCTCCGCGGAGATGAACACCGAGTAGCGCCCCCCGGGCAGGGGGCCCAGGCGGAAGGCGCCCTGGGCATCCGCGACGGTGTCGAAGAAGCGGGTGTGCTCACGGTCGATGACCGTCACCCGGGCGTCGGCAATGGGCGTCGTCTCGTCCTGGGCCGTGACGTTGCCTTCGACGAGGCGCCCCTCCTCCAGCATCAGCTCCACGCCTTCCCTGCCGATGGGAACATGGGGCAGCACGCCCGCGCCTGACTCCGCCAGGGCCCAGAGCGTGACGCTGCCCTCGGGCAGCCCCTCCAGCGCGAAGCGGCCCTCCGCGTCCGTGGTCACCTCCGCGAACACCGGCGCTTCGCCCAGCCGGGCCCCCACGAGCTCCAGCAGCATGCGTCGGTATTCGATGCCGCAGTCCCTGAGCCCCACGGGGAGCTTCTCCTGTCCTTCCACGACGGTGGGGCAGGGCAGCTCCGACAGGGTCCGCCAGGGCTCGGGCCGTGAAGCGGAGACGCGCGCCCCCGCGACCCATCCCCGGGCATCGCGCACGCGGCCCGTGATGCGCGCGCTTCCAACGGGCTGCGGCGCGGAGGTGATCACCGGCTGGCGCGGGAGCTGCCTCCCGGAGGCGGAGGGCGGAGCGGACGCGGTGGACGCCTGGGGTGCACGGGGCGACGGGTCGCTCCAGAAGACAGCGGCGAGGAGCGCGACGACGGCCAGCACGCCCAGCGTCACCCAGGTCCCCACGCGCGACCGTGTTCGCTTCCCCATGCGCGACAGGATAGCCGTCCCCCTGTCACGCCGTCAGGCGCTCCGCGCCGCTCAAGGCGCGAGAGGACTCCACACCGGGCGCACGTCGCGGGACGGCGTGCCTTCGGCGGGCACATCCAGCTCCTCGCGGTGGATCCGGTCCTTCGCGCGGTTCATGCCGAAGAGCGTGTAGTGGCCCGCGGGGACGCGGTTGTAGAGCAACGACAATCCCTCCCATTGCTTGAAGGGGTGTTGCAGGAACTCCAGGCGCTCGATGCTCTTCGCGCTCGTGGGCAGGGGCACCTGACCTGGAAGCAGGAAGACGGTGTCGATGTCCCCCACCGTCCGCAGCGCGAGCGTGACGCCGGGGCCCGCCGCCTTGAACGTGAGGGTGACCTCTCCGGTCGGCGGAATGTCCACGGTCTGGTGGGGGAAGTAGCTCGTGTCGGTGGCTTCGACGGGATAGGCGTTCACCGTGTAGAGGCCGGGGGCCACGGAGTGGAAGCTGAAGTCACCCGGTGGGGGATAGCGCTTGTCCCGTGCCCCATCGGAGCGGATGAAGACGAGCTCCGCGCGGGCGGGGCGGCCCTGTGCGTCGTGGACGTGGCCCGACACCCGAGCGCCCCGGCCCAACGAGGCCGTGAAGCCCTCCTCCTCCGCGCCCACCCTCCTGCGCAGGGGCAGGAACGTGGGCACCTCCAACTCGACCGTGAACGCCGTGGCGGGCAGGTGCTCCAGTAGCAGGGTGCCTTCCTGTGTCGGCACGGTCCGGTGCACGTCCGGGTAGGGCGGGCCTTCCAGTTCGCCTTCCACGCGGATCCGGTACGTGACGGGCGCGGTGAACATCGCTCCCGAGTCGGCGCGCAGGCGTCCGTTGAACGGCTCGCCCGTCTCCGCGTCGCGCAGCAGCACGCGCACCGTCCTGCCTCGCGTCAGCGTGAGGACGCCCAGGTCCAGGTCGTTGCCGTCCAGGGTGAGGGTGCGCTCCAGGGGGGCGAAGTCGGGAGCCGTCACCAGCAGTGTCCACGCACCGGTCTCTTCCACCGGCACGTCGAACCTTCCGTCGGGCCGCGAGGAGTGGTGGCCGTTCACCTCGAAGCGTTGGAGCGCCGCGCCCCCTTCCGCGACGAGCCGGCCCCGGATGTGCGGGGTGCGACGAAACACCAACCGGACCTCTTCCACGTCGCCTCCCACCAGGAGCGCGTCCTTCCGAGGGGAGGTGATGCCCTGACAGCGCGAGGGCTCGACGCGGTGATCATTCAGGTTCACCGACAGCTCGTAGCGGGGCTCGCTCAGGTGCCGCAGCGTGAAGCGGCCTTCGTCGTCGGTGAGGACGCCTTCGGGCGGGGTCGGACCGTAGTCGTCCATGGCGTCGTCATCTTCGTGCACCTGGGCGCGGTAGTAGGGCGTGTCCCCATCCGGGACGTGGGCCCGGACGGGGACTCCGGCGAGCGGCTGGCCCCGGGTGTCCACCACGATGCCCCGCAGCGTGCGCCCTTCTTCCATCCGCAGCGCCACCTCCGGGTTCACTCCCTCCACGATGTCCAGCGGCCGCGAGACGCGCTGATCCACGTCACGTATCGGGCTCACGGCCTCCAACACGTAGCCGCCGGGCTTCAGGCCCGCGAGCGTGGACCGGCCCTGCTCATCCGTCCTGCGCATGCCTTCGGTCCAACTGCGCGCGTCGCGCTTCCAGAGCCTCACCTCCACGTCGTTCAGCGGGGCTCCCGCCGCGTTGCGGACGGTGACCGCCACGCTGGCGCCCCGGTGCATCACCATCCGCACGCCCTGGGCGGGGATGTCCACGGCGAGCTGTCCGGGAAGGAAGTCCTGGTCGTAGACCTTGATCCAACCGGGTCCTCCCGCCTTCGCATCCAGGATGAAGCGCCCCGCGTCGTCCGTGTGGGTCACGGCCAGCTCGTCCCCCGTTCGACGGTCCGTCAGGGGGCCCTCGTGAAGCGTGATGTACTGCTGGGCGAGCGGCTGGCCTTCTTCATCGACGAGGACGCCCTCCACGGAGACGGCGCGCGGGAGCGTGAAGTCGATGGGGCCCGTGTTGTCGTCGAGCGAGCCAACGACGGGCGCCCCTTCCACATGGCGGTCGGCTCGGGCCATCACCAGGGTCCGCTGGGCGGGCAGGGGGCCCAGCCGGTAGTGCCCGGCCGCGTCGGTGACCGTCCGACCGCGCTCGGAAGCGCCGTGTGCATCCAGTGTCATGCCGCTCGCGCTGATCCGCGCGCCCTCGATGGGCCGCCCGGCGTCGTCGCTCACGGTGCCCTGGACGAGCACCCCCGGCTCGAGCGTGAGCACCAGGTCCTCGCGGGGGCCGGTCTCGACGGCGGCGAACGCGTCCTGCGCCGGGGCTTCCGCGAGGAGCTTGTTCTCATGGTCCCCCGCCACCTTGAAGTCGAAGCGTCCCTGCGCGTCCGTGGTGGTTTCGTACCGGGCCATTCCGTTTCTGGGCGACAGCATCCGGACGTGGACCCCGGACACGGGCGTGCCCTGCGCGGACACCACCTGGCCCGCGTAGCGCGAAGGGTGACCCAGGAGGATCTGCTCGGAGACGAACGGGTTGGTGTCCCGGAAGAGGCGCGTGCTCCAGCCGTCCGCCGTGGCGAGGAGCGCGTACGCGGCGGACGGAAGCGGCCCGATGCGGAAGCGGCCCCGGGCGTCGGTGGAAGCGTCGAAGAAGCGCGTGTGCTCGTGGGAGAAGAGGGTGATCCGAGCTCCCGCGATGGGCTCCTGTTCATGGCCTTCCTGCGCGACCACGCCCTCGAAGACGTGCCCGTCCTCCAGCGCGAGCACCACGTCCTGCCTTCCCGCCACCACGTCAGGAAGTTTCGCCGCGCCTTCGCGTCCCAGGGCCCAGAGCATGACGGTGCCCTCGGGAAGTCCGTCGAGCACGAAGGTGCCGTCCTCCTGCGTGGTGGCCTCCGCGAGGATGCGCGCCTCACCCTCCCGAGCGACCACCTGCTCCAACAGCTCTTCGAGGGATTCGGTCCAGCAGTCCGTCAGCCGGGCCCGGGCCTTCGGGGACTCGTAGGACGCAGGACACGAACGCTCCGACAGCGTCTCCTCCGGCTCCACGCGCGACGCGGACACGCTCACGCCCGCGACAGGACCCCGGACATCGCGCACGAGCCCCGTGATGCGCAGGCTCGCGCCGGGCACGGGTGTGACGCGCAGCGCGAAGCCAGAGTGGCCCGCTGCATTCGTGACCGTGGAGGAACGACGGGATGACGGGGATGCCCCCTGTTGACGCAGGAGGAGCGTCACGAGCAGCAGTCCGAAGATGCCCGCGACGACGAGTGCCCACCGACGATTCCCTTGGCGCATGACAGGGGTAGGATAGCCGCGAATCCGGAGCGCGGGTTCAACGCGGACGGGCGGGCACCGTCACCGTGGCAAGCTCCTGGTGGGCGTCCAGCGCCACGTCCTGGCTTCGCGAGTCTTGCCTCAGTTTGACGGTGAGGACGATGGGCGCGAAGGGCAGGTCGGGCAGCTCGACAGCGCCCTCCTCGTCGAGATTTCCATTGAAAGGCCGCGGAACGCGACCCTCGTACGAAAGGGGGTTGCTCTCGTCGCTCAGAAACACGGAGACAGGGACTCCCGCGAGAGAACCCGGGTTCGCCTCGTCGCGAACGAGGATGCGCGTCTTCCGGGCCCGGGTCATCACCAGGGTGCCCAGGTCCACGTCCCCTCCCGGCTTCATCGCCACGTTCCGAAAGAGTTCGAAGTATCCCTCCGCGTTCACGTAGACATGGTCGATGTCGTCCTGCAACGCGATGTCGAAGACGCCATCCGGAGGGCTCGTGGACTCATGGAACCATGCCAGGAGCGAAGACCGCAGGGGCTTGCCATCCGCGCTCACGACGCGCGCTTTCAGGCGCGGACGTCGCTCCAGGACCAGGTGCACGCCTTCGTCGCCTGGGGTCACGAGCCGGGAGGACGCGTCCGCGATTCCACCCCGCGAGCGAGCGGGGACGAAGGCATGGCCCTCCTTCCAGGCGACGAGCTGGTAGGTCGGAGCCACCAGGTGCTTGAAGACGAAGCGCCCGTCCGGACCGGAGCGCACTCCGCCCGCGCCCCCGCGTCGCGGGTCGCACGGTTCCACGGTGAGTTGCCACGCAGGGACATCGTCCAACGGGAGGCACGCCTGGACCTGGACCCCCGGGAGCGGTCGTCCCCCGGTGTCCACCGTCAGGCCTTCGAGCGTACGGCCCTCCTCGAAGCGCAGCGCCACCTCGGCCTGGGTGTGCTCCTCCAGCTCCACGGGCTGCGAGGTGGACTGCTCCAGGCCTGGTGTCCTGAGCGAGGCTTCGAGCACGTAGTGCCCGGCCTTCAGCCCTCGCAGCGAGAAACCGCCTTCCCGGTCCACGCTGCCGGTGCGTGGGGCGCCGCTGGCCGGTGCGGTGTCCCAGAGCTTGAGCGTCACGTCCGTCATGGGACGCCCCTTCGCATCCACGACCGAGCCGGTCACGGATGCGCCCCGCTGAAGCACCACGCGGACCTCCGTCGAGGGCAGCTTCACGGCGACCTTCGTGGAGGTGAAGTCCGACGCCCTGGCGATGATCCAGCCGCTCCCTTGCTGCGCGGTGTCGATCACGAAGCGGCCTGCCTCGTCCGACAGGACGTCCTCGTCCTGGGTCCGGTCGACGCTGGCCCGGAGGAGGGAGCTGCCGGCCTCATCCTCGAAGAACAACCGCAGGGCCGCCCCCTCAATGGGGTTGCCTTCGGTGTCGACCACCCGGCCCTCGACCGACACCGCGCGGGTCAGGGTGAAGTCCCACGTTCGCGCGGAGCCCTCCCTCCGGGGGATGGCCTCCTGCCTGTTCGTGAAGTGATGATGGGTGATGTGGAGGTCCAGGGCGGATGCCAGCAGCGGTCCCAGCCGGTAGTGGCCCGCCGCGTCGGTGAAGGCTTCCTGGGGCGGCGCGTCGCCCAGGTTTTGACCCGTCACGGCCAGCCTCACGCCCTCCAGGGGGTGGCCCTGCTCATCCCTCACGGTGCCTTCCATGGATGAACAGGGCTCCATCCGGATGAAGGTCTTCTCCTGGGGCCTCAGCGTCGGGGTTTCACCGAAGGCGGTCCGCTCAGGAGTCCAGACCCAGAGGTGGTACTCGATGTCCGGAACGTCCTCGAAGGTGAAGTGCCCCTGCGCATCGGTCCGGGTGGTCCGGAGCTCACTGCCCTGGACGATGGAACGCAGGTTCACGGTGAGCCCCGCCGCCGGCAGCCCCTGGGGTGTGAAGACCCGCCCTTCAAACCGGCGCAGGGGATGGAGCTCGAGGTCGACGTCCACGTCGGCGTCGAGCCAGACGTCTTCACGGAAGACCCCCGTCCGCCATCCCTGGGCGCTCGCGACCTCCAGGTAGCGTCCTGGGGGAAGGGGGCCCACGTAGAAGCGCCCCTGTTCGTCCGCGATCACGTCGAAGAAGCGGGTGTGGTCTTCATGCACCACCGTCACCCGGGCCCCTGGAATGGGCGTGCCGTCAACCCGCTCCGCCACGGTGCCGGAGATCCGGACACCTTCCTCCAGCGCCAGCTCCACGTCCGCGCTGCCGGCCGGGACCTCCGGACGTAGCACCGCGCCGTGTTCGCCCAGGGCCCAGAGGGTGAAGGCTCCCTCGGACAGTCCTTCGAGCGCGAAGGTGCCATCCTCCGCCGACACCGTCTCCGCGAACACAGGCGCTTCGCCTTCGCGCACCTCCACGCGCCGCGCGACCTCCGCTTCCATCTCCGCGCCGCCGCAGGCCGTCAGCCGAACAGCGCTGCGCTTGGTGCCCCCGCGAAGCGCCTCGGGACACGGCTGCTCCGACAGGGTCTCCGCGTCCACCCGGGTGGCGGTGACGCGGACGCCGGAGACGGGCCCCCGCGCATCGCGCGCCACGCCAGTGATGCGCAGGCTCCCGGTGGGGACCGGCACGGCGTGCTTCGCCGCGTTCCACGGGCTCGATGCACCTGGAGTCGAGGACGTGCGCGATGCAGCATCCGGGGGCGCTGCGTCCGTTCGTGGGAAGAGCACCACCCACAGTCCGACGAGGACGATGACCGCGCCGGCCAGCCACCTGATCCGCTTGCGCATGGGGGCGAGGATAGCAGCGCGGTCCGCGGGTGTGATTCAGGGCGTCGCGAAACCCACGGCGCGCGCCTCCATGCCCGAGGGTGACGGCTGCTCGCGGAAGGCCACCCATCCCTCCCGCTTCGAATGGCGGGGCACATAGGCCAGCACGAACTCCGCCTCCTCCGCGCCTTGTCCGCGCAGGGACACGCGCACGTGGACCTCCTCGGCCGCCATGTCGCCGTGGTTCTCCACCGTGACGGGCACGCGCCATTCGCTGGCGCCTCGCACCGGCGTGCCCACCGTGACGGCCAGGTCCGGAGGCCCGCTGCCCATCGTCCAGGCGTCCACCGCGAGGTAGCCCAGCACCAGCGTCACCAGCACGCAGCTGGACACGAAGACGACGCCTTCCAGCCAGTTCCAGGGGGTCTTCATGATTGGATGAGCAGCCTTCCCGCGGACGCGCCCAGCGTCGATGCCAGCCCCAGCACCACCACCTGTGCGACGCATACGCCCAGGCCGTTGCCGGCGAACCGGCCGAAGAACCAGAGCACCAGCGCGCTGCACACCAGCGCCAGCGCGTAGGTGATGACCGTCCCCGCCAGCACGTCCCGACGCATGCGGCGGCGCGTGAAGCGGTTCGCCTTCGTGAAGTCACTCTGGAAGAGGATGAGCCCGCCCAGCAGCATCGACAGCACGGCGAGCCCCAGCAGGCGCCCAGGGGGCGTCTCCACGGCGATCATCACGATCTCCTCCGTGGGCGCCACGTTGGCCGCGAACAGGATGGCCCCACAGAACGCGATGACGAGCTGCGCGGGAACATGCTCCGCGGATTCCAGCCTGCGCTGGTCCTCCTCCGGATCCGCTTCCCGGTGCTGTCCGCCGAACTGCGCGGAGCCCACCGACACGCCAATGGCCACCGTGCCCGCCTCCACCACCACCATCCCCACGGCCTCCTGCAACGACGTGCCCCGGGTGATGCGCCCGATGAGCACGAGCACGGCCGTGGACACGATGAGCCCCAGGCCCAGCTCCTCCAACGAATCCGTGAAGACGTCGAACCAGCACACGTCCCGGCGGAACCCGCCGTAGCGGTTGTAGCCGAGCAGCAGCACGTACGTGGCCGCCAGGTAGCCCAGCACGCTCCCGGGATGGGACGTGAAGCCCGCCCACCACACCTCCATCGTGTAGAGCAGCGGAAGGCTGAAGAGCAGTCCGCCCGCGATGCCCCGGCCGTACTCGCGCAGGGATTCCGACACCGGACGGCGGCGACGGGGCGCGTTGGCGGGGAGGGAGTCGGCCATGACGTGCCGCAAGTCTAGGGTCGCTTCCCGGGGAGGGAAGTCTCCAGGGGCTGGAAACGCGCGCGGGATGACGCTCCTACGCCAGCCGGCGGTGAAGCCCGTGCATGACGCGCAGGTGCGGCAGGGTGATGACGGCCAGGAAGACGAACAGCAGGGGCAAGGGATCCGCCCGCTGTCCCGTGACGCGCCAGGCCGCGGCCATCAGCGGCAGCGCCCCCAGCGCCAGCGCGGTGAAGGGCAGGGCCTTCATCCAGAGCCGGGGGAGCGACGGCGGCGCGTCATGCCGTTCGCCGAGATAGCGGTGGATGGCCCGGAACGAACGCCACGCATGCCAGCCGCCGAAGTAGAGCGCGAAGGCCAGGAGCAGCGGCAGGAAGCATCCCAGCAGCAGCACCCCGGCCCATCCCAGCCACCACACGTTCCGGTCGCCGCGAGCAGGGCCGTTGCGCGCGATGCCCGTCACCAGCGCCCCGAAGCCCAGAAGCAGCGGGGCGGCCACGGAGACGGCCTGTCGCCAGAGCCACAGCGCGGGTTCGTGCTGACGGGTGAGGCGCTCCAGGATGGGCGTCACCTCCGCCGCATGCGTGAGCAGGAGGAGCGCCAGCGCGAAGCCGCCCGTGAGGATTCGCGCGATGAGCCACCGGCCGGTGTCGGGCGTCCCTTCGAGGTCGGCCTCGCCGAAGTGCCAGGCGGACAGGAGCACGAAGGCGCCCAGGCTCCACACGGGCACGACGCGCCACGCGAGCGCGTACAGCGCCAGGATCAGCAGATAGCTGCTCAGGAAGCGGATCCACGAAGGCGCGCGGCCCTCGCGGCGGTCGGTCTCCGCGACGATGAGGTGGTCGAGCGCGCCATGGGGGATGCCGCCCCCGAGCATCAGGGCCGCGAAGACCGTCCACTGCACGGCGGAGGGCACGCGCCCCGCGAGGACCTGCCAGAGGACGAGGCTCACGCCCGTGAAGAGCACCAGCGCGAGCGCCACCGTGTCCGGCCGCGTCTTCATGGAAGGTGCCCGCGCGCGAGCGCCAGCGTGTCGGCGTGCGTCCTCACGGCAGGGACCGACGCACGAGTTGCTCCAGGAACGGCGCGTGGGGCAGTCGCAGGATGAGCGAGAGCTCCTCCATCGGCCCGGAGTCCTCGTCCAGGAAGCGGAGGATGCGTGGCAGCGGCACCGCGTCGAACATCCGCGCGAGCACGCGGGCCCCGGCTTCGGGATTGTGCGCGAAGATGCCGAGCAGGAGCTGATCGTAGAAGCGGAAGCGGCCCGTGGTCGCGGGCCACTCCAGGGGCGTGCCCGTCACGGCATGCCGCGCCAACTGGACGCTGTCCCGGGTGATGCGCTGGAAGGCGTAGCCCGTCGTGGCCTTCACCATGCCCGCCGCCGTGCCGATGAGCGTCTCGCCCGCGGGGCCGTGGCGCGAGAAGCGGCGGTCCGTCATCGGGATCCGCCCCGCCTCCCGGTCCGTCACGGTGAAGCCGACGGACGGGAAGTGGTCCTGGAGGTAACCTTCCAGCAGGGCGTCGTAGCGGCCCGGCTCGTAGGTGTCATGGGAGAACGCGGTGACCTCCACCAGCGCCTCGGTCGGCGTGAAGGGCAGCACGTAGACGAAGCGCAGGTCGTGGCCCGGCAGGGAGAAGTCCATCAGCGTCGCGACGCTGTCGTCGAAGATGGGCCGCTCCGCGCGCAGGAACCCTCCCTGGAAGTGCTGCCACAGGTGCGTGCGTGCCGGCTGCGCGGGAGGCATGCGGCTGCTGAAGACCTGGCGCGCATGCCACGTCTGGCCGGAGCCGGTGAGGGTGAAGCCCCGCGACTCCCGGGTGATGGCGTCCACGGTCGTCCGGACCCGCGTGACGTGGGGTTGCTCGGGCAGGAACGTGTCCTCGAAGTAGCGGAAGAAGCGCTCGCCCGGCACGTAGTGGTAGCGGTATGGCGCGATCTCCGCGTGGGCGTTCACGCCCGGCGCGCGGAAGGCCAGGGCGTCCCACGTCTTCGCGACCAGGTGTTGGAGGGGATGCGGCTTGCGGCTCCAGAAGCACCAGGAGCGCGACAGCGTCTCCTCGGGCGCGAGCAGCAACACGCGCAGCTCCTGGCCGCCCGGCTGCCGCGACAGCGCGTGCAGGAGCTGGAAGCTGGCGCAGCCTCCTCCCACGATGGCGATGTCGTAGCAGGGGGCCTGGGGGCCGGGCATGGCGGGATGACCTCCAGTCAACGGGGCAGGGGCCTGGGACTGAGATGGGTCTTGAGCGAGCGTCGGACAAGCCACGGTGCCCTCCAGGACAGGTCGTGGCCCTGGCCCGGCGTCGGTCGCGGGCCGCTATAGTTGCCGCCTCCCATGAACGAGCGTCCCGCCCAGTACATCCTCACGCTGTCGTGCCCGGATCAGCGTGGCATCGTCCACGCCGTCTCCGGATGGCTCGCAGAGCACGGCTGCAACATCCTCGACAGCGCGCAGTACGGAGATCCGCAGACGCGGCTGTTCTTCATGCGGGTGCACTTCGCGGACGAGGTGGCCAAGACGGACCCCGCGTCCCTGCGCGAGGCGTTCGCGCTGCTCGCGCCGCGCTTCTCCATGGACTGGCACCTGCACGACGCGGCGGTGAAGCCCCGGGTGCTGCTGCTCGTCTCGAAGATTGGCCACTGCCTGAACGACCTGCTGTATCGCTACCGCAGCGGCATCCTGCCGGTGGAAATACCCGCCATCGTGTCCAACCACCGGGACTTCTACCAACTGGCCGCGTCCCACGACATCCCGTTCCACCACCTGCCGGTGACGCCGGAGAACAAGGCGCAGCAGGAGGCGCGGCTGTTGGAATTGGTGCGCGAGCAGCGCGTGGACCTGGTGGTGCTCGCCCGGTACATGCAGATCCTCTCCGCGCCGACGTGTGATGCGCTGCGCGGGCGGCTCATCAACATCCACCACTCGTTCCTGCCCAGCTTCAAGGGCGC
>SECN01000651.1 GCA_004173515.1 Myxococcaceae bacterium
TCTCTACCCCAGCCCCCGCCCCGTGCGCGCGGCCCAATGTAGAGTGCGGCGCCTTTCCCCTCCGGAGGAGCCCGTGGGCCTGCCTTCCCTGCGCGAAGCCGTCCGGCGACACCCGTGGGCCTGGAGCCTGGGCGTCACCTTCGCCGCGAGCCTGCTGCTGCGCGGGCTGTACCTCTGGGGGGCGCCGGACCGGGACTGGCCCTTCTCCATCTTCTTCGCGGGCGACGCGCGCTTCTTCCACACCGCCGCGCTGGACCTCGCCCGGGGCCGGGAGGCGGGTAGCGCCCTGCCCTACCACCCACCCCTGTTCCCCGCGCTGCTCGGCGGGCTGTACCGGCTGCTGGGCGAGCCCCGGGGCAGCGCGCTGCCGTACAAGCTGGCGCTCTCCTGCGTGGGCGCGGCCACGGTGGCCCTGTGTCAGGGCTGGTGGCGCGGGCTGCTCGGAAATGCGTGGGCCTGGGTCGCCGCGGGGCTGTACGCCACGAGCTTCGGCTGGCTGGTGCTGTCCACCACGTACAGCAATGAAACAGTGTCGGCGCTGTGGCTGTGTTTCACGTGCGCGCTGGTGCTCAAGGAAAGCCAGACCCTGTCATGGCCCGCAAGCGTCGCCCTGGGCGCGGTGATGGGATTGGGCACCCTCACCCGCGCCGAACACCTGGGCCTGTGGCCCTTCCTGCTTGTGTATGCGTGGACGGCGCGCGAGCGCACGCGGCCCCTGAGGCCGTGGATGGCGCGCTGGGCCGTCGCGGTGGGCGTGTCGTTCCTGATGCTGGTGCCGGGCGCGGTGCGCAACCTGGACACGATGCGCGCCTTGAACGCCCGCGCGCCCCAACTGGAGCCCCTGCCGGAGTGGGTGCCCGTCACCGTGTACGGGCCGCTCAACTTCGCGATGGCGAACCACGCGGGCGCCACCGGCGGCTTCACCCCGGCGCTCATCAACCAGGGTGGCCTCAATGGCCAGCGCCCCGGTGGACGTGTTCGTTCCCGATGCGGCGTTCCTCAAATGGCCGCTCGCCGCGCTGCTCCTTGCGGGGATGCTCCTGTCGCTGCGGCCAGCGTTCGCGCCGTTCCGACTGCTGTCGCTGGTGGTGCTGCATCGGGTGCTCGTCACCCTCGCCTTCTTCGGCTACGCGCGCGGACTGCTCGTCGTCTTCCCCGCGCTCCTGCCCCTGCTGGTGCTGCCCCTGAAGCTGCTGACCGAACGCCACGCGGCCGTGGCCCGGAAGGTGCCCCTGGTGGCCGGGGCGCTGCTCCTGCTCCTGTGGGTCGAAGCCGCCGTCCTCGCCACCCGCGACGTGCCCCGCCGCTTCATGGCCAGCGGCAGCACCGACACCGGCAACGGCAAGCTCATCCAGGACGACCGCGTCCGCCTCTGGCCCCAACCCTGACGGGGACTCCGGGTGGAATACTGCGAGCGGATGAAAACACTCCACCAGTGAAGATTCGCCCAGTCGACACTTCAAGCCCATGAAACCCTGGGGGATTCCAAAAATCTTTCCTAATCAGGAATAGCCGCAATTCAACCTTAACAAGGTCATGAACTAGAGCAGACAGCGCTCCGCCCCGGAGCCCGTTGGTCCCGTCCGACGGCTTCATCCGAGGAGACGTGCATGCGCCCCCTGCGGTCCGCAGTCTGTTGTCTCGCCCTCCTGGTCTCATCCACGACGTACGCGGTCCAACCCCCTCAACCCGCGCAGCAGGGCGCGGTGGCGAAGAAGGCGTTCTTCAAGCCGGACCTGTACCTGCCCATCCAGAACGTGCCGCTGGAGAAGGCGCGCACGCTGATGCCGCGCGTGGGCGCGGACAGGTGGGCGGGCTTCCTGGCGCGCAACGGCGGCAACGTGCAGGTGTACCTGGATCCGCTCTCCGGCACGGCCACGGGCATCCAGGGCAGCTTCCCGCTCATCCCCGGTGACGGCTTCCGCAACGGCGTCTCGCTCAACGACGTGCGCCAGGGCCTGGGCCGCTCGGTGGGCAGCGTGGACGAGGCGGTGGTGGGCGAGCTGGTCTTCAAGTTCATCGCGGACAATCAGGACGCGCTCGGCGTGGACCTGATGCAACTGGGCGCCCCCCGCGTGACGGCGGTGACGGAGTCGCTCTGGCAGGTGCACATCCCGCAGGTCGTGCGGGGCGTGCCGGTGCGCCACGCGCGCATCGCGGCCACCATCAGCCACGGCAACCTGGTGCTGCTGGGCACGGAGTCGTGGGCCAACGTGGCCATCGACGTGAAGCCGACGCTGACGGCGTCGCAGGCGCTGAGCGCGGGCGCCACGTTCCTGGGCCAGTCGCTGACCCCGACGAGCCTCTGGCAGCCGGCCACGCTGGAGGTCACCCCGTACGCGCGCACGGGCGCGGCGTTCGGCCAGGGCTACGGCCACGCGCTGGTGTGGAGCTATGGCTTTTCCAACCCCGGCGAGAACGAGCGCTGGAAGGTGACGGTGGACGCGAACTCCGGCGAAGTCCTGGCCATGGAGGACGACAACCACTACTTCGACGCGCAGTTGAAGGGCGGCGTGTACCCGTCCACCAACGTGGGCACGTGCGCATCCAACGCGACGTGCGGCACGATGCAGGCGGACTCCCCCATGCCGTGGGCGAACACCGGCTTCGCGTCCCCCAACAACTTCACCGACGGCGCGGGCATCTACAACTACAGCTCCGGCAACGTCACCACGACGCTCGCGGGCAAGTACGTGAAGATCGCCGACAGCTGCGGCGCCATCAGCGTGAGCTCCTCCACGGGCAGCATCAACCTGGGCGGCGTGAACAACGACCACGACTGCACGGTGCCCGCGGGCACCTCCGTGGGCAACACCGCGGCGGCGCGCTCCAGCTTCTACGAGCTGAACAAAATCACCGAGGTCGCCCGCGGCTGGCTGCCCACCAACACGTGGCTGCAGGGCCAGCTCACGTCCAACGTGAACATCAACAGCACGTGCAACGCGTTCTGGAACGGCAGCTCGGTGAACTTCTACCGCAGCGGCGGCGGGTGCCGGAACACCGGTGAGATTGGCGCCGTGTTCGACCACGAGTGGGGCCACGGCATGGACGACTTCGACGCCAACGGCTCGCTGTCCAACTCCAGCGAGGGCTACGCGGACATCGCGGCCATCCTGCGCCTGCAGACCTCGTGCGTGGGCTACGGCTTCTTCCAGACGACGAACACCGGCTGCGGCCTCACCCCGGACGGCTCCGGCTACAACCAGCAGGAGTCGCAGGTGGCCGGCAAGTCCTGGTGCAACCTGCGCTGCTCCGGCGTGCGTGACGCGGACTGGGCGGCGAGCGCGCCGAACATCCCCGCCACGCCGCAGAACTTCACCTGCCAGATGTGCTCCTCCGGCAGCGGCCCGTGCAGCAAGCAGGTCCACTGCGCGGCCTCCCCCGTGCGTCAGGCGGCGTGGGACCTGGTGACGCGCGACCTCACCGCGGCGCCCTTCAACTACACCTCCAACGACGCGTTCCTCTTGGGCAACAAGCTCTTCTACCAGGGCTCCGGCAACGTGGGCACGTGGCACGCCTGCAACTGCACCGCCGGCACGTCCGACGGCTGCGGCGCCACCAACGGCTACATGCAGTGGCTGGCCGCGGACGACGACAACGGCAACCTGGCGGACGGCACCCCGCACATGACGGCCATCCACGCGGCGTACAACCGCCACAACATCGCCTGCTCCACGCCCGCCCCCACCAACGG
>SECN01000652.1 GCA_004173515.1 Myxococcaceae bacterium
GGGTGGGAGGGCGGTATCAGACACATCCCGGCCCGCCGTCCCTGGACGACGTCGACGCCGTCACACGGCGGCACCGCGGCCTCGACGGAGCGCTCCGCCTCCCGTTCCCCCTGCCGTGCACCCCCGGGCGTGCGTTCGCATGCTGTGTCCAGCCAACGAGCCCAGGGGGAACGCCATGACGGAGACGGAACGTGACGCCTACATCCGGAAGATGGAAGCGGAGCAACGCGAAGCGACCGCGCGCTTCCAGGAACTCGAAGCCCAGTCCGACCTCGTGGAGAGCCAGGACGAGCTGGACCTCATCACCGGCGCCAAGGAGCGCAGTGACGACTTCCAACGGGAGGTCCAGGCCCTGCGCCACGCGGATCAACAGGACTGGCACCGCGTGAAGACCGCCGCGGAGAAGGCCCGCACGCGGTTCATGGACCACCTGGACCGCGCCGGCCTGGAGTGGAAGAAGCTCCGCGCGGCCTACCGCCGCGACCGCGAGGACGAGCTGCGCATCCTGGGCGCCCGGTTGGATCAATGGGAGGCCTCCCACCAACGCACCGCCGCCGAGGACTCGCTCCTCACCCGCCAGGAACTGGAGTTCATGAAGCGCGGCCTGCTCGACACCCGCGGCCTCCTCCAGCACCTGGGCCACGCGGACGGCGCCGCCTGGAAGCAGGCGCGCGAGTCATACGAGGCCGCCTGGCGCGACCTGCGCGACCGCTCCCGCCACATCCGGGCCGACAACCCCGCCGACACCGCCTCCCCCTTCTGACCCCGACCGGGCAGAAAGCGCTCCCCTCCCCGCTTCTTCGCAGGCGCCACGCGGCTGTCACACGGCTACGCTAGCAACGCCCCCCACCCGGAAGGGTCGCGGCCCGGAAGGACCGCACCCCTCCCGGGCGTTCAGCCCGCGAGCCCATGGCCCCTTCCGCCCGTCTCCCCGCACCTCCCGTCCTCGCCGCCATCGATGTGGGCACCAACGCCGTGCGCCTGGAGCTCGCGCGCCCCGACGCGGACGGCTCGCTCGAAACCCTCCACCAGGAGCGCGACCCCATCCGCCCCGGCGAGGGCGTCTTCGCCACCGGCGAGATGTCCCCGGAGACTGCCGAGCGCCTGCTGTCCACCTTGCGTCGCTACGCCGCGCTCTGCCGCCGCCACAAGGCCCAGGTGCGCGCCGTCGCCACCAGCGCCCTGCGCGAGGCCCGAAACCGCCAGGACATCGTGCGCCGCGTGCACGAAGAGGCCGGCCTGGACCTGGAGGTCGTCAGCGGCAAGGAGGAGGCCCGCCTCATCTGCCTGGGCGTGCTGCACAGGAAGCCCGCCAACGCCCGCTCGCTGCTCGTGGACATTGGCGGCGGCAGCACCGAGGTCGCCATCGCCACCGGCGAGAGGCCCGACGACCTGTGGAGCCTCGCGCTGGGCTCCGTGCGCCTCACGGAGGTGTTCGACACCTCCCGCACGGTGACGCCCAAGCAGCTGCGGCTGATGCGCGGCTTCGTCAACGAGGTGCTCCACAAGACCCTGCCGGAGGAGCTGCCCACGCTGCCCCGCGTGGCGCTGGGCTCCTCTGGCACTATCCAGGCCGTGGTGGGCTTCGCCGTCAACGACAACGGAGGCAACGCCACCGTGCGGCAGCTCACCCAGTCCGTGGAGACGCTGGCCTCCATGCCGCCGGAGCGCCGCCGCAAGCGCTTCGACCCGCGCCGCGCGGACATCATCGTCTCCGGCGCCGTCATCCTGGAGGGCGTCGCCCGGCACCTGGGCGTGGAGTCCGTCAGCGTCGTCAACCGGGGCCTGCGCGACGGCCTGCTGGTGGACCTGCTCTACCGCCAGGACGAGTCGCGCGACGACCACAGCCTCGCGGACGCGGCGCTCGCCATCGGCCAGCGCTTCTTCTTCGACGAGAAGCACGCCCGCCAGGTGGCCCGCATGTCCCTGGCCCTCTTCGACGGGCTGGCCGCGCTGCACCAGCTGCCCCTCTCCGTGCGCCCGCACCTGGAGGTCGCCGCGCTGCTGCACGACATCGGCACGGCGGTCAGCCACGAGCGCCACCACCGGCACACGTACTACCTCATCCACAACGCGGACATCCCGGGCCTCGCGGACCGCGAGCGCGAAATCATCGCGCGCGTCGCCCGCTACCACCGGCGCTCGCAGCCGGAGCTGTCCCACTCCGGCATGGCGGGCCTCACCCCATCCGAGGCGCGGCGCGTGCGAAAGCTGGCCACGCTGCTGCGGCTGGCGAATGCGCTGGACCACAGCCACCACCAGCCCATCCGCGACTTCAAGGTCACGCACGGGCGCGACATCGTGACGCTGCACCTGCACGCGAAGCAGCCCCTGGACCTGGAGCTGTGGAACGCGGAGCGCGAGGTCGTCCCCTTCCGCAAGGTCTTCGGCAAGCGGCTCGCCTTCCAGGTGCACTCGGCCGGACGCTAGGGCGGTCGCCCTGCTGCCTGCTCTCCAGAGAGGAGAGCAGCGCGGGTTTTGACCGGTCGCACCGCCGTGGCCACCTCCAGTGACAACGGGCTCCATGCGCGGCGCGCACCCGGGGCCGTTTCGTCATTCGGAGCCCCCGGCGGGCAAGGAGCGCATCATGAAGGCCGTCGTATTCCATGGCATTGGCGACATCCGGCTGGACGACGTCCCGGAGCCGAAGCTCAAGGAGCCCACGGACGCCATCGTGCGGCTGACCGCCAGCGCCATCTGCGGCACGGACCTGCACATGGTTCGCGGCACCATGGCCGGCATGAAGCCCGGCACCGTGCTGGGCCACGAAGGCGTGGGCGTCATCGAGGAGCTGGGCGACGACGTGCGCAACTTCAACGTGGGCGACCGCGTGGTCATCTGCTCCACCATCGCGTGCGGCAACTGTTCCTACTGCCGCGCCGGCTACTACGCGCAGTGCAACGACGCCAACCCCAATGGCCCCGCCGCGGGCACCGCCTTCTTCGGCGGCCCCGGCATGACGGGCCCCTTCGACGGCCTCCAGGCGGAGAAGGCGCGCATCCCGTTCGCGCACGTCACGATGGTGAAGGTGCCCGA
>SECN01000166.1 GCA_004173515.1 Myxococcaceae bacterium
GAAGGCCGGCCCCCTCTCCGCCCCCGAACCCGTGCCCTCCCGTCCCACGGGAAGCACGCCCACGGTCCGTCCGGCCTCGGGAACGGGGCCCCAGCGCGTCCTGCTGGTGGATGACAGCCGCTCCATCCGGACGCTGCTGAAAATCTACCTGATGGCCCGCAGCTTCGAGTTCCTGGAGGCCGAGTCCGCCGAGGAAGGCCTCAAGGTCGCCGAAGCGGAGCCGGTGGACCTCATCCTCACCGACTTCCACATGGACGGGATGAACGGCGCGGACTTCGCGGGGCAGATCCGCGCCAGCACGAATCCCAAGCTGTCCAAGGTCCCCATCCTGATGATGACCGGCGACCCGAACGTGGCGGAAGTGCGCGCCCTGGGTCAGAAGGCCGGCATCAGCGCCTTCGTGCGCAAGCCCGTGAGCTGCGCGCAGTTGATGACGTTGGTGGACACCATCCTGCCGCTGCCCCGCGCCACCAAGTAGGGCCCGCGTCCTTCGGGTGCTTCACGCCGTGCGCTGCGCGGCCAGGGCCCTCTTCTTGCGAAGTGCCTCGCCCACCCGCACCGACAGGAGCAGGGCCAGCACGGCGCCGTAGATGACCGGCTCCGTCACGTCCTTCTTCACCCGCCACACGAAGTGCACCACGCCCAGCGCCGCGGCCACGTAGGCCAGCCGGTGCAGGCGCTGCCACTTCGGAAAGCCCAGCCGGCGCACCGATTTGCTGGTGGAGGTGAGGGCCAGCGGCACCAGCAGCGCGAACGCGGTGAAGCCCACGGTGATGAAGGGCCGCGTCAACACGTCCTCCGCCATGGCGCGCACGTCCAGGCCCTGATCCAACACGGAGTACGTGAGGAAGTGCGCGCCCGCGTACGTGAAGGCCAGCAGGCCCAGCGTGCGGCGGATGCGCGCGGGCCACGTCCAGCCGGTGACGAGCCGCAGCGGCGTGCACGCCAGCGACGCCATCAACACCGCCAGCGCGAAGAGGCCCGTCTGGTTGAGGGCGAACTCGATGCCGTTGGCCCCGAGTTCCCCCTGGGCGCCCTGCACCGCGAGCAGGGCCAGGGGCGCCAGTCCCCCGAGGGCGACGGCGGGGTTGAGCCAGGGTTGCTTGGAGGCCATGCGCTAGAAGTCCCGCTTCAGGTCCATGCCACGGTAGAGGTCGGCCACCTGCTCCGCGTAGCCGTTGAAGGGCAGCGTCGGGCGCCGGCCGGTGTCGCCGATGCGCCGCTCGCTGGCCTGGCTCCAGCGCGGGTGGTCCACCGCCGGATTCACGTTGGCGTAGAAGCCGTACTCGCGCCCGTTGGCCAGGTTCCATGTCGTGCGCGGCTGCTCCCGCGTGAGCGAGATGCGGACGATCGACTTGATGCCCTTGAAGCCGTACTTCCACGGCACCACCAGCCGCAGCGGCGCGCCGTTCTGCGCGGGCAGCTGCTTGCCGTACAGGCCCGTGGCCAGCAGCGTCAGCGGGTGCCGGGCTTCATCCAGGCGCAGGCCCTCCACGTAGGGCCAGTCCAGCACCGGGCTCTTCTGGCCGGGCATCTGCTCCGGGTCCTCCAGCGTGGTGAAGGCCACGTACTTCGCGAAGGACGTGGGCTGCACGCGCTCCAGCAGCTTGCCCAGCGGGATGCCCAGCCACGGAATCACCATGGACCAGGCCTCCACGCAGCGCATCCGGTAGACGCGCTCCTCCAGGGGGAAGCTGGAGATGAGCTGATCCACGTCCACCGTCTGGGGCTTGTGCACCTCGCCGTCGATGACGACGGTCCACGGCCGGGGCTTGAGGGTGTGCGCGCGGCGGGCCGGGTCGTTCTTGTCCAGGCCGAACTCGTAGAAGTTGTTGTAGGTGGTGATGTCTTCGTAGGGCGTGCGCGGCTCGGTGGTGTCGAAGGCCCCCGCCGCGGGCGCCACCGGCTGCGCCACCTGGCCCGCGTCCGGGACGAAGCCGTCCATGGGCCGGGTGCGCTTCATGCCCAGCAGGTACAGCCCGCCCCCCACCACGGCGGCGGTGCCCGCGAACAGGCCCGCGTTCTTGATGAGCTCGCGACGGCGCAGGTAGACCTTCTCGGGCGTCACTTCTGAACCGGGAGGCTCTGGAGGGAGCTTGTCGCGCATGGCCCCTCTATAACGCTCCAGGGCCCCGGTCGGTTACCGCCGGGCGTCCTTCACCCGCCACAGCCGCCACCAGGGCGTGCCGGGGGACGCGTGGTGCTCCCAGTGGTAGCCGAAGAAGAAGCACGACAGCAGGGCCCACAGGTGGTTGCGCGGCTGGGTGCGCGCGTGGTGGGGGGCCATGGCCGCCGTGTCCGGGCGGCGGTGCGGCCGGTAGGTGCCGAAATAGAAGAGCTGCACGGTGGCCAGCACCGACGGCAGCACCCAGAAGGCCAGCAGGCGCGGCTGGGACACGCCCAGGTACATGAGCACGTTGAACTTCAGCGCCATCACCGCGATCTGCGACCACGTCGCGTAGCGCACCATGAAGGTCGCGAACCACGGCCAGAACGCCTGGGTGCGGGTGGCGAAGTCCGGGTCGCTCTGCCCGGTGGGGTCCGCGTGGTGCGCGCGGTGGTTCACCACCAGCCGCCGGTAGGACATTCCCGCGAAGAGGAAACAGACCACCGTGCCCACCGCCGTGTTCACCCGGCGGTCCAGGGACACGGTGCCATGCATGGCGTCATGGCCGGTGATGAAGAGGCCGGTGGACAGCCACATCTGGAAGAGGACGTGCAGCCAGGTAAGCGGCGAGTCCCAGGGCTGCTCGGGCCCGGCCAGCAGCCACGCCAAGTGTCCTCCCCACGCGCCCAGCACCGCGAGCGCGAGCAGGGCGCCCCACGGGTCGGGTGGCACGGGCTGGGAGGAGGACACGGACGCCATCTGCTTCCCTTAGTGGCCACGCCCCACCCGCCGCGCACGGGAAAAGCGCGGCGGCACGGGGAATGGAGGACGGCTACTTCGTTCCGGTGGCGGAAGGGGCCGCCGCGGGCGCGCCGAAGTCGCGCACCAGCGAGTCGGCGGTGACGTAGCGCGGCTCGATGTCCACCGGCACGTTCTTCAGCCGCTCCAGCACCTTCTGCACGGAAGGCCGCACCACGCCCTGCTTCGCGAGCAGGGCCTCCGCCTCCGCGCGGTCGCCCCTGGCCTGCAGGGCCATGAGCTGGTTCGTCAGCGACGTGACGGAGGCCTGCATCTTGTCCGGCACCACCTCGAACGTGCCGTCCGCGTTCACCTTCACCGCGCCGGTGTCCAGGAAGTGGTTGAGCTGCAGCGCGATGCCCTTGCCGTGCGCCTCGTCGATGCCGAAGCGGATGGAGCGGAACGCGGACGCAAGAAACGTCGTGTACATGGTGCGCTGCAGGGACTTGTCCAGGGTGCCCTTGTCCACCAGCCGCTGGAGCGCCCACAGGCCGGAGATGTCCGCCTTGGCCTCTTCAATGGCGCTGGAGGACGCCTGGAGCGCCTGCCGCACCGTCGTCTGCTTGCCGGCGACGGTGACGTTGTGGGGCCCCAGGCCGTGCATCAGCTCGTGCATCAGGATGTGCGTGAAGAACGCGTCGAAGGCCACGTCCTTGCGGTCCTTCGCGGGCAGCGCCACCTTCGCGATGGGCAGCAGCACGCGCTGGAACTTCGCCTCCTGCACGTTCTTGAGCATCACGCGCTTGGTGCCCTTCTCCGCCGCCACGCGCTCGTCGTTGGGCAGGTTGAAGGCCGCGGTCTGCACGCCCCGGTTGCCGTCGCCGGAGGAGTACAGGCTGTTGATGACGCGGATGGGCGCCAGCGCGCCAATCTTCGGATTGCGCAGGCCGGGCTCGATGGGGAGGTTGTTCTCCAGTTCCTGGAGCTCCGCGCTGAACTTCGTGAGCTTCTGCGTCTCCACGTCGTCGCGCACGCCGATGAACGCCTCGAACGCGGCCTTGTAGTTGAACCAGCCGTCCTCGTAGACCTCATAGGGCCCGATGGTGGGCTCCACGCTCGCGTCCAGCTCCATCCACGCGACCTCGCTCGCGTAGTAGTCGTTGGACAGGAACGCCGCCGCGCGCTTCTCCAGGAAGCTCTTCAGCGTGGGCTGCTGGGTGAGCGCCGCCGCCTCGCGCAACAACTGCGCGGCCATGGCCAGCTCGCCCTGGTATTCGACGCTGTAGGGCACGCTCACGAACTTGCCGTCCGGGCCCTTGCGCAGCGTGGTGAAGAAGCCCGTGGCCGCGTGCTGCTGCGCCTCCGGCAGGCCCTTCACCCACGCCTCCACGTCCGCCTTGGTGGCGCCCGCGGGGTAGAAGTTCCCCTCGTCCGGCCTGGCCGGCACGCCGGGCAGGAACGGCTTCGCCTCGTCCAGGCGCGACCAGGGGCCCTTGTTGAGCAGGAACGCGTGCAGCCGCTCCTTGCCCAGGGGCGTGGTGTCCTTCACCAGGTCCAGCAGCAGGGCCTCGTTGCCCGCCCAGGCCTGACGCAGGAAGAGCGGGTCCATCAGCTTCGCGGCCTGGACCACCTTGGCCAGGGCGCGCTTCTCCGCGTCCGGGAGCTTGGAGACATCCACCTTCAGGTCCACCGGGGCGAAGCGCGCCGTCATGCGCTTCAGCGTCGGGGCGTCGGGCAGGCGGGCGGGCGCCTCCGCGGCAGGGGCGGCGCTCGACAGGAGCATGGCGCCGAGCAGGGGCAGCAGGGTGCGGGGCTTGGGGCTGGACTTGGACTTGGCCATGCCCCCTCCCTACCCCAACCCGGCCTCCCCTCCCAGTGAAGGGTGTGTGGGTGGATTCCCTCTTCTCGACAAGCCGGCCGGCATGGTTATGGGGAAGGGTATTGGCGCGGTTCGTCAGCGCCCGGAGGCCTTCATGTCCGCAGAGACCCACCCCCAGCGGGAAACCCATTCGTTCCAGGCGGAGATCCAGCAGTTGCTGAGCCTGGTCATCAATTCGCTCTACAGCCACCAGGAGATCTTCCTGCGCGAGCTGGTGTCCAACGCGTCCGACGCGCTGGACAAGCTGCGCTTCCGCGCCATCACGGAGCCGGAGCTGCTCAAGGACGAGCCGGCGCTGGAGCTGCGCATCACCCCGGACGCCGACAAGGGCACCCTCACCATCGAGGACACCGGCGTCGGCATGACGCACGACGAGCTGGTGAAGAACCTGGGCACCATCGCGCACTCCGGCTCGCGCGAGTTCCTCCAGGCGCTAGCGCAGAAGGGCCAGAAGGACGTGCAGCTCATCGGCCAGTTCGGCGTGGGCTTCTACAGCGCGTACCTGGTCGCGGACCGCGTGGACGTGGTGAGCCGCGCCGCCGGTGAGACCACCGCTTGGCGCTGGGCGTCGGAGGCGCACGGCACCTTCACCGTGGAGCCCGCGGAGAAGGCTACGCGCGGCACCGCCATCACGCTGCACCTGAAGGCGGACCAGAAGGAGTTCCTGGACGAGTGGAAGCTGCGCCAGCTCATCACCCAGTACTCGGACTACGTCGGCCACCCCATCAAGCTCCAGGTGACCAGGCACGTGGGCAGCGGGGACACCCAGGCCACGGAGACCGCGCTGGAGGTGGTGAACAAGGCGAGCGCCCTATGGCAGCGCCCGAAGTCCGAGGTGACGGACGAGCAGTACCAGGAGTTCTACAAGCACCTGACGCACGACTACGACCACCCCCTGGCGTGGACGCACTTCAAGGCGGACGGCACGCAGCAGTTCACGGGCCTGCTCTTCGTGCCCAAGCACCCGCCGTTCGACTTGAACTCGCAGCAGCAGCGCGGGGTGCGGCTGTTCGTCAAGCGCGTGTTCATCATGGACCGCTGCGAGGACCTGGTGCCCCAGTGGCTGCGCTTCGTGCGCGGCGTCATCGACTCGGACGACCTGCCGCTCAACGTGTCGCGTGAGATGTTGCAGGACTCGGCGGTGGTGCGCGCGAGGAGGGCCTCACGTCGCTGGCGGACTACGTCACGCGCATGAAGGAAGGCCAGGAGGCCATCTACTACGTCTACGGCGAGAGCCGGAAGGCGGTGGCGGACAGCCCCCACCTGGAGTCGCTGAAGCAGCGCGGCTACGAGGTCCTCTTCATGACCGACCCCGTGGACGAGTGGGCGGCGCAGGGCCTGCGCGAGTTCCAGGGCAAGCCGCTGGTCTCCGCGCTCAACGCGGACCTGAAGCTGCAGTCCACGGACGAGCAGAAGAAGGAGAAGGAGCAGCACTCCGAAGGGCTCAAGGGCCTCACGGACCGGATGAAGGACGTGCTGCGCGAGGACGTGCGCGAGGTGCGCGTGTCGGACCGCCTCACGGATTCGCCGGTGTGCCTGGTGGTGTCCGAGGGCGGCTCGCCGGCCTACCTGGAGCGCCTGCTGAAGGAGCGCGGCAAGGGGATGCCGCGCGTCAAGCGCATCCTGGAGATCAACCCCAAGCACCCGGTCATCGAGCACCTGCGCGGCCTCATCGCCCGCGACCCGTCGCTGCCCCAGGTGAGCGAGTGGATTGAACTGCTGCACGACCAGGCGCTGCTCACCGAGGGCAGCCCGCTGAGCGATCCGAACCGCTTCGCCCGGCGCATGACGGCGCTGCTCACGCAGCTGGCCACGTCCGGCGCGGGCAACGGCGTCCCGGACGCGTCGCAGGTGCCGCCCCCCGCCGCCACCGCCGCGGCGACGCCGGCGCAGTCGAGCTGAGGTTGTCGCAGGTCGGGGTCATCGCCGGGAGGCAATCTCCCGGCGGTGGCCCGTGCGGCGGGTTTCAGACCCTGTTCGAGGACCCCACCCGCGTCAGCTCCGCGAGCAGGGCCTCCGCGGTCCACGCGCGGCGGGGCCCGGCTTCCGCCTCATGGACGAGCTCCACGAGGCGGGAGTTCACCGGCGCGGCCACCCGGTGCTGGAGGGCCAGCCGGACGACCTCGCCGTTGAGGTAGTCCACCTCCGTTTTGCGGCCCGCGCGCAGGTCGTCCTGCATCGACGAGCGCGCCTTCGGGTCGATGGCCAGCATCTTCTGCGCGAGCACGGCGAACACCGCGTCCGGCATCTCCAGCAGGCCCGGAATCCAATGCGGTGGCAGCGGCGTGAGCTTCGCCGGCTTCACCCGGGCCACCTCCAGCACGGCCAGCGCTTCACGCTGCGCCAGCGCCACGCAGCGCCGCCACGCGCGCTGGGACAGCTCCTCCTTCAGCGGCAGGTCGGCCAGGGCGTTGATGGCGTTGTTGAGGTTGAGCAGGAGCTTCGCCCACTGCACCGCGCCGATGTCCGCGTGCTGTTTCAGCGGCAGCCCCGCGCCGTCGAAGGCCGCCACATAGGGAGCGAGCAGCGCGTGCTGCTCCACCTCCAGCGTGCCCTCGGAGCCCGCGTGGAAGGCGCCCTGCCCCTGCGCCGCGACGTTGAAGGGCACCATGCCGGTGAGCACCGTGTGGCCGGGCAGCAGGTCGCGCAGCACCTGTGCGTTGTGCAGACCGTTCTGGAAGCTGATGACACTGGCGCCGGCCTTGAGCCGGGACGCGAGCGTGCGCCCCGCCTCCTCCGTCGCCGCGGACTTCACCGTGACGAGCACCAGGTCCGCCGTGCCCAGTGCCTCCGGCCCCGTGTCGATGCGCACCTGCGACGCGGGCACCCTCAGGTTCGCGCCGCGCAGGTCCGTCAGGTGCAGGCCGTGCGCGCGGACCTCCGCCACCACGCGCTCACGACCGATGAAGCGCACCGGGGCACCGCTCGCGGCGAGCCGACCACCGACGTAGCAGCCGATGCTGCCCGCGCCGAAGACGCAGATTTCAGGGGACGAGGCCATGGGCACGAAGTCTGTCACGCGGACTCACGTCGCGGGCAACAGCACGACGATGAGCACGTCCCACAGTGCATGGCTCAACCATGAGGCCACCGGCGTACGGCGCCACTCGGCCAGGGCGCCCCAGGCCAGCGACGTGGGCAGCGCGGCCAGGGCCAGCAGCGGCTCCCCGAAGACGAGCAGCGCGAGGCTGGACAGCACCGCCGACCCGGCCACCGCCCCCCACCGCCCCAGGCGTGGACGCAGCGCGCCCTGCACGAGGCCCCGCCAGAACAGCTCCTCCGCGGGCACGAGCACCAGCACCAGCGCCAGCGCCGTGCTCCAGGAGCCCGTGCCGAACGTGGCGTAGACCGCGTGCAGGGGTTCGCAGAGCGCGTCGGTGAAGCCGCCACAGAAGGCCCACAGGAACACGCGCGCCCCGACGTACAGCACCACCGCCTGGGCCACGCTCCACGCGGCATCCGGAAGCGACAGGCCGGGCGGGGACCTTCGCCAGCGACCCATCGCCCGCCACGTCACCGCGAGCCAGACGGCGCAGAAGGCGGAGGCGACGGCGAAGAAGAACGGCGGGTGCGCGTGCACCAGCGCCGTCCAGGCCAGCACGCCCCCCGTGGCCACGGCCCTCCAGGAAGGCAGGGCCGCCTCACCGGGCGGCGGGGAAACAGCGGGAGGGACCGTCATCGCTCCGGCAGCGTACCCCGGAGCGATGCGAACCTCGTGGCGGCGGTCACGTGCCCCGCCGACACACGAGGCCGGTGTTCACCTCACGGAGGAATGCACGCGCCGCCGCCCGACCCGTCGTTCGAGCACACGTAGCCGGTGCGGCACGAACCCTGGGTGGTCCCGGAGCCCGACGGCGTGCACGAGGCGAAGCAGAAGGCGCTGGCGCCATCGGTGCTCGAGTAGCAGGCCGAACCCGACGGGCAGCTCAGCGAGATGCAGTCCTGCGTGCAGTAGCCGCCCGGGAAGGTGCTGCCGGTGGCGCACAGGCCGCTGGCGCCGCACTGGCTGCTGCTGGTGCAGGGCTGCCCGATGGTCGTGTTGGGCTGGGTGTCCTCGTCGGACTGGTAGGGCACCAGGGTGAAGCTGACGCCCGTGTTCTTCTGCCCCTTGATGACCTCCACGGTCTCCACCTGGGTGGTGTCGCGCCAGAAGCCCACGCGGTCGCCGTCGTCGAAGTAGTCGCCCTCGCCGGTGTCGTCGATGGACGCCAGCACCAGGTATTCGTGGGGGGTGAGCTTCGTCGTGTAGTTGTAGCCGCCCGACCCGGACACCGTGCCGATGCCATCGTCGTCGATCTGCACCTCACCCGCGGCGTCCAGGTAGGCGAAGGCGATGACGGCGTCCTTGCCGCTGGTGGCGCCCACGCGGAACTTCACCAGCACCTGCGCGGTGCCCGCGCCGGAAGCGCCGGTGAGGTCGATCTGCGCCACGTAGCTGCCCGGCGCCAGCGAGCCCGGGTTGACGCTCACGTTCAGCGACGCGGCCTTGTAGGCGGCGACGGTCAACGAGGTGCTGGAGACGGACACCGCGGAGCCGTTGGCACCGGAGACGGCCACGCTCACCTGGAGCGTGCCACCGCCGTTGTTGCGCACCGACAGGGCCTGCGCCTCCGTCCCGGTGAGCGAGAGCTGCGTGGTGCTGATGGCCAGCTTCGGCGGAGCGTTCGCGGGCCCGCCGCCCTTCGCGCGCAGGACGGCCGCATAGGCATCCACGAGCCCCGCGCCGCAGCCCTCGGAGCACGTGCTCGTCGCGTCCGCCGTGTCCTTCAGGATGGCCTCCACCTCCTGGGCCGTGAGGGTGGGGTCCTGCGCCAGCATCAGCGACACGATGCCCGCGACATGCGGGGTGGCCATGCTGGTGCCCTGGTACCAGTCATACGACGCCCTGCCGCTGCTGTCGGGCAGCGTGGACAGCACGCCGTCCGGGAAGCCGTCACCGTTGCGGTCCTCGCTCGTCTGGCCGCCCGCGGCCATCACGTCCACCTGGGCGCCGAAGTTGGAATAGCTGGCGCGCTTGCCGTTGAAGCGCACCGCGCCCACGCAGATGACGTTCTGCAGGTTGCAGGGGAAGCTGTTGGCGGTGTTCGTGTTCTCGTTGCCCGCCGCGACCACGAAGATGGAGCCACGGTTCACCGCGGCGTTCACCGTGTCCTGGAGCGCCTGCGACGGAGCGCCGTTGCCGCCCAGGCTCATGTTGATGACCCGCGCCCGGTTGGCGATGGGCGTCACGCCCGTGACGGTGCCACCGCTCGCCCAGTTCATGCCCGCGACGATGTCCGCCAGCGAGCCACCCTTCGTGCCCAGCACGCGCACCGGAACGATGTTGCGGCCCGACCAGGTGACACCCGCCACGCCCACGCCGTTGTTGGACGACGCACCGATGGTGCCCGCCACGTGCGTGCCATGGTACGAGGAGCCCCCGTTGGGCAGGTCCTTGCCCTCGTCCTTCGGGTTGGTGTCCACGCCGTTGCCGTCGCCCGCGTTGGCGACCTCGGAGATGAGGTCGACGCCCGGCAGCATCCGCGAGTTCAGGTCCGGGTGGTCGGTGATGCCGGTGTCCAGCACCGCCGTGATGATGGACTCGCCTTCAATCCGGTTGAGGTCCCACGCGGCGGGCAGGTTCATCTTCGCGTAGTGCCACTGGCGTGAATAGAGCGGGTCGTTGGGAACGGCGAGCGCCCGCACCCGCACGTTGCTCTCCGCGTACCGCACGCCCGGCACGGACTGGACCTTGCTGAGCACGCGCACGTGCTCGGCCTCGGTGAGGGCGCGCACGTTGGAGGCGCCACCGGACATCGCCTGCGGCTGGCTGACCTCGAAGCGCAAGAGGTGCAGGGTGTCGCTCAGGAAGGCCTGGTGCTCGACGTGGTAGCCCTCGACCCGCGCCTGCGCGACGGCTTCCTCGGCGGACAGGCCGGGCGTGTCGAAGCGGACGATGATCTGTCCGGGCAGCAGGGACGACTCCCGGGTCATGGGCTTCGCCGGGATGCCCGTGCGCCACACGCCCTTCGCGGCGAGCGCCCGGGACACCATCGAGGAGAGGTTCTTCGCGTTGGGCAGGGAGAAGAACGCGTCCAGCGATGACGGGCTGCCCGCCGCGGCGGAGCCGGCCTGGAACGGTTGGAGGGTGCCTTCGACGGTCCCCTTCGTGGAAGAGGTGTCGTCATCATCGTCATCATCCGTGCTATTGCAGGCCACGAGACCGAGCATCCCCAGCAGGGCAAGACGGCGGAACATGAACGGGTCCTTGGACTAGGAGTGTGTCTGTCCGACCCTAGGCCCGCTGCGGGCAGTGCGTCCAGCCGCCATTCGCCTGCCCGGCCGGTCACTTCGCGTGTTTCTCCAGATAGCTCACTGCGTCTCCGACGGTCGCGATCTTCTCGGCCTGGTCGTCGGGTATCGCGATGTTGAACTCCTTCTCGAACTCCATGATGAGTTCGACCGTATCCAGGCTGTCGGCGCCCAGGTCATTGGTGAAGCTGGCCGCGGGCACGACCTCGGACTCCTCCACACCCAGTTTGTCGATGATGATGGCACGGGCCTTCTCCTCGATTTCGCTCGCCATGAACTCGCGCTCCTTCCGGTTGAAGGCAACGAACCGTCGTTGCCTGGACCTGAAGCGTGCGGCTCATCCGGGTGACAGGAGAGCGAACCTCCGGGGCATGGGAACCCGCGCCCGAGGGCACCCCAGGCCCTACCGGCCCAGGTCCAGCAACACCGCCTCCGCCGCGCGACGCCCGGACGTGAGCGCCCCGTCGATGGACGCATTCTCGCGGTGGTCCCCGCACACGTAGAGCCCCGCGGCCAGCCGCACGGGCCGGTGCGGCTCCACCAACGCGGAAGGTGTCTGCACGGGCAGCGCGTCCGGAATCACATACGTGCGCAGGTGCCGCCACGCGGACACCACCGTGCCGAACCACTCCGTGAGCTGCTCACGCACGCGCGCCTCCAGCCCCTCCGCGTCGCCCGCGTCGTCCACCACCGACACGGACACCAACGCCTGTCCCTTCGGCGCGTACGCGGGGGAGACCTCGCTCATCACCGCCACGTTGTTCACCGGTCCCCGGCCCTCGCCGTTGAGCAGGAGCCACGGACCTTCCACCGGCGGCTCCGGCGCGGCGAAGTAGAGGCACGTCACCCGGTTCATCCGGGGCGCGGGCATGCCCACCAGCAGCGACGCCGCCGTGCCGGGGTCGGTCGCCACCACCACCGCGTCCGCGTGCAGCATCTCCCCGTCCTCAAGCCGCACGCGGTGGCCCCACGCCTCCGCCACGCGCACCTTCATCCGCAGCGCCCCCGACGGCAGCTTCGCCGCCAGTTGATCCGGGATGGCCCCCATGCCCCGCTCCGGCACCACCGTGTGCCCCCGCGAGAACATCCGGAAAACGAACTCCAGCTTGCGGCTGGACGTCGTCAGCTCACGCTCCAGGAAGATGCCGCCGAAGAACGGGCGCAGGAACCCATCGATCATCTCCTCGGAGAAGCCCAGGTCGCGCAGGAAGCGCAGCGAGTCCTGCTGCGGCCGCTGCCACAGGTCCCCCAGCTCCCCCGACGTCGCGTGCTGCCGCAGCTCCAGCACGCGCAGCTTGTCCAAGAGCCCGCCCACGGGCGTGAACAGATGCGACACCGCTTCCAACGGCTGCCGCAGCGGGTCCGCCAGCGTGTGCAGTCGCCCACCCCGCCACACCTTCGCGCCTGGAATGAAACGACGCGGTGACAAGGCCTTCAGGTCGAGCACGCGCTGACCTTCCGGGTAGGCGGTGAGGTACACCTGGAAGCCCCGGTCCAGCAGGAAGCCCTCGTGCGCGTCGGTGCGCACCCGACCGCCCGGCGCATCCCCGGCTTCGAGCACGTGCACGTCCACCCGCGCCTCGCGCAGGGCCTTCGCGCACGCCAGCCCCGCAAGCCCCGCACCCACGACGATGACTCCAGGCTTCGCCACAGTCTTCCTCCAATCCAGCGAGCGTGCGGACCCTGGCTTGTAAACGCCAGGACGTGCAAGCAAGACTCCGGTCCCGTTGCGGGCATCCGACAGTTACTGCAAACGTTTCCCCCGTGCCCGTTTCCCCAAGCACACCCCCGCACCGGCATCGGCCGGTGTGACCTCCGGAGAAGAAAGAGCAGGAGCACCCCATGTTGATCGTGATGCGCCCAGACGCGACGGACCAGGACATCGAGCGTGTGAACGACGAGATCCGCCGCCGTGGCTGGCATCCGCACGCGATCGCGGGAGGCTCGCGCACGGCCATCGGCATCACGGGCAACCCGGGCGCGGTGGAGCCGGAGCCCTTCCGCGTGCTGCCCGGCGTCGCGGACGCGGTCGCCATCTCCCAGCCGTTCAAGCTGGTCAGCCGCGAGGTGAAGCCCGACGACAGCATCGTGCAGGTGGGCCACCTGAAGATTGGCGGCGCGGCCATCCACGTCATCGCGGGCCCCTGTTCGGTGGAGTCGCACGAGCAGATCGTCTCCACCGCGCACGCGGTCAAGAAGGCGGGCGCCACCATGCTGCGCGGCGGAGCGTTCAAGCCCCGCACCAGCCCCTATGAGTTCCAGGGCCTCAAGGGTGACGGACTGGCGCTCCTCGCGGAGGCGCGCAAGCAGACGGGCCTGCTGGTGACCACGGAGGTGAAGGACACCGCCACCCTGGCCGCCGTCGCGGAGCACACCGACATCCTCCAGGTGGGCGCGCGCAACATGCAGAACTTCAGCCTGCTGGAAGCGGTGGGCGAAACGCGCAAGCCGGTGCTGCTCAAGCGCGGCATCAGCGCCACCATCAAGGAGCTGCTGATGGCGGCCGAGTACATCGTCGCGCGCGGCAACACCCAGGTCATCCTCTGCGAGCGCGGCATCCGCACGTTCGAGAACATGACGCGCAACACGTTGGACCTGAACGCCATCCCGATGCTGAAGTCGCTGACGCACCTGCCCGTGTTCGTGGACCCTTCCCACGGCATCGGCGTGCGCAAGGCCGTGCCGGCGATGATGCGGGCGGCCATCGCGGCGGGGGCGGACGGCATCATCGTGGAGGTGCACCCGGATCCGCCGCGCGCGAAGTCGGACGGCTTCCAGTCGCTGGACTTCTCCGAGTTCGAGAAGGCCATGGGCGAGGTGGGCGCCATCGCGCACGCGATGGGACGCGAACTGGCCCGGTTGGGATAGGCGCCATGACCCTCAAGGAAGCGCTGGGCAAGGTCGTGGGCCGGCGCGACCTCTCCCGCGAGGAGATGGCCTCCGTGATGGGCCAGATGCTCGCGGGAGAGGCCTCCGCCGCCCAGGTGGGGGCACTGGCCGCGGCCTTGCGGATGAAGGGTGAGACCGAGGACGAGATCCTGGGCGCGGCGGAGGCCATGCGGGCCTGCGCGGCGCGCATCTCGCCCGTGGCGGAGGTGGTGCTCGACACCTGCGGCACGGGCGGTGATGGGGCGCACACCTTCAACATCTCCACCGCGGTGGCCTTCGTGGCCGCCGGGGCGGGGGTGACGGTGGCCAAGCACGGCAACCGCGCGGTCTCCAGCCGCTGTGGCAGCGCGGACGTGCTCGCGGTGCTGGGCGTGTCCATGGAGCGGGCGCACGCGCAGGTGACGCGCGACATCGACGAACACGGGGTGGGCTTCCTCTTCGCGCCCTCGCACCACAGTGCCTTGAGGCACGTGGCGCAGGCGCGCCGGGACCTGGGCTTCCACAGCGTCTTCAACCTGCTGGGGCCGCTGACGAACCCGGCGGGCGCGCGCTATCAGTTGCTGGGCACGTTCGACCGGCAGCGCGTGGAGCAGACCGCCCGGGTGCTGGGGCGGCTGGGAAGTCGCCGGGCCTGGGTGGTGCACGGCCACGACGGGCTGGATGAGGTCTCCCCCTGCGCGCCCACGGAGGTCGCGGAGCTGCGCGCGGATGGCACCGTGCACCGCTTCACCGTGACGCCGGAGGACGCGGGACTCACCACCATCTCGCGGGACGCCATCGCGGGAGGGGACGCGGAGGAGAACGCCCAGAAGCTGCGCGCGCTGCTCGCCGGTGAGCGCAACGGCATCCGCACGGCGGTGCTGCTCAACGCGGCCGCCGCGCTGCTGGTGGTGGGTCTGGTGAACACGCTGAAGGACGGCGTGAAGAAGGCGGAGCACGCCATCGACTCCGGTGCCGCTGAACGCAAGCTGGTCGCGCTCATCGAAAGGGTCGCGGCATGACGACCGCCTCTTCCGCCGCGAAGCCCTCGGAGGCTACCGGCACGCTCGATGTCATCATGGCGCGCAAGCGCCGGGAGCTGGGCACCCGCCCTGCCCCGACACACGGCGCGCAGCCCCCGACGCGGGACTTCGCGCAGGCGCTGGTGCGGCGCGTGCCCGGGCATCCGGTCAACGTCATCGCGGAGGTGAAGCGCAAGAGCCCCTCGGGCGGCGCCTTCCCGCATGCGGACGTGGTCGCGGTGGCCCGTGCCTATGAAGCCGCGGGGGCGTGCGCCATCAGCGTGCTCACGGACGGGCCGGACTTCGGGGGCGACCTGGAGGACCTGGTCGCCGTCCGGGCCGCGCTCGCCATCCCGGTGCTGCGCAAGGACTTCCTCGTCGCCGCGAGCGAAGTGGAGGAGAGCGCGGCCTGGGGCGCGGACGCGGTGCTGCTCATCGCGGATGCGCTGGAGGACACCGTGCTGCGCGAGATGGTGGCCGCCGCGAAGCAGTTCCGCGTGGCGGCCCTCGTGGAAGCCCACACGGCCGAGCACGCCGAACGCGCGCTCGTCGCCGGGGCGCGCATCGTGGGCCTCAACAACCGCAACCTCGCCACGCTGAAGACGGACACGGGCACGGCGCTCCGGGTGATGCCCGCGCTGCGCTCCCGGTCCACCGCGCTGGTGGCGGAGAGTGGACTCAAGGACCTCGCGGACCTCACGGCCGCGCGCGACGCGGGAGCGGACGCGGTGCTGGTGGGCGAATCGCTCCTGCGCGACGCCGACCCCGGCCGGGCCCTGCGCAGGTTGCTGGGCCTGGAAGGTGGCGGCGCGTGAACGTCACCGTGAAGGTCTGTGGCGTGACGCGCCTGGAGGATGCGCGAGGCGTGTGGGCGGCGGGCGCGGACGCGATGGGACTCAACTTCCATCCGGGCTCCCCCCGCTTCGTGGACGTGGCCACGGCGGCGGTGCTGTCCCGCACGCGGCCGCCGCTGGGCGCGGTGGTGGGCGTGTTCGTCAACGCGAAGCCGGAGGACATCCGGCTGCGCGTGCGCGAGTGCGGTCTCACGGCGGTGCAGCTCCACGGCGACGAGCCGCCCGAGGCCTGCTCCGGCTACGGCGTGCCCGTCATCAAGGCGCTGCGCGTGCGCGGACCTGAAGACGTGGCGCGGGCGCGGGCCTACGTGGGCGTGGGCGATGTCGCGGGGCTGCTGCTGGACGGCGCGGCCCCGGGCTATGGCGGTGGCGGCGTCACCTTCGACTGGTCGCTGGTGGCGCAGCTGGCGGACTGTGGCGTGCCGGTGCTGGTGGCGGGCGGCCTCAAGCCGTCCAACGTGGCCGAGGCCGTGAAGGCCACCCGGCCCTACGGTGTGGATGTGGCCAGCGGGGTGGAATCGGCCCCTGGCATCAAGGACCTGGACGCGGTGCGCGCCTTCGTGCGCACGGTCAGGTCCCTCAACCTCTGGGTTGAGGGTCCACCGTAACCGTCCACCGCGGCCCCTCCAGGGCCACAGTGTAGCGTCGGCCCCATGGCAACCCCGCTCGCCGCCTCCTGGCGACACCATCGCCCCCATCCTCGCGGCCCTCGGTCTGGGGTGCGCCACGATCGCGATGGACACTGAAACGGACTGCATCCAGCGCCACCCTGGCTTCCCGGAGGCGTGCGGACTCACCGCCTACGAAGCTGCCACCATCATGGCCGCTGGCGTCGGCGCCACCGGCACGCACGGCTCGGACGTGGATGTGAGCGACTTCGCTGACGACCCGCGACTTCCTGCCTGGAAAAACAGGTGCAACCGAAACTGGAACGCCTGCTCAGACGGCCTATTTACGGGCCCCTGCACGGACTGCCTGCGCCGATGCGAAGGCCAACATGAATGGCCCATCAACTGGTGCCGCCCTGCCAAGCCGAAGCGATGAGGACCGAATGAACCCACCCGACTGGAGTCCGTTCCAAGATCTTGCACTGCGCGTCCTTCGCGAGGATGCGCCGCTAACCCTGAGTGACGACGTGCGCGCACTCATGTTGCGCACCGCCGCCGACGTAGCTGTCCCCGGTGCCGCCGCTGCGCTTCAGTCCGATGGCGGAGCCCTGGCGCTCCTCCGAGAGTGCAGCCACCGCATCACGGACGGTTCCAACCGCCTGACAGACGCGCTGCACCGGATGTGGAAGTTCCAGAAACAGGGCGACTGGGACAACGCGCGCCAGGAGATGCGCGATGTGCTCGCCGTCGAAGTCGTCCCCTACTACCGCGAGCTTGCGCTGGAGCAGCTTGACGGCATGACCGACGAGCCGTGACGGCCGGTGCACGACGCCCGCTCGAGCAGGTCCAGCGCCCTGCAAGCGAGGCAACATCCTCTGCGACCTCTGGCCTCTCCCCTGCCAGGGTCACTTGTGCTTCATTCTGTCATCGCACCGCCAACATGAGCCGCGCTACCCCACTGCCCATGACACTCTGGCTGCCCCTCAAACCGCTTGGAGTAGAGCCATGACGACGGACACTGCCGCGGGCCGCTTCGGCCGCTACGGCGGACGCTATGTGCCGGAGACCCTGGTCCCCGCGCTGATGGAGTTGGAGGGGGCGTACGCGGAGGCCCAGCGGGACCCGACCTTCGGCGCGGAGGTCGCGCGCGTGCTGCGCGAGTTCGTGGGCCGGCCCACGACGCTGACGCCCGCGCACCGGCTCACCCAGTCCTGGGGCGGCGCCCAGGTGTGGCTCAAGCGCGAGGACCTGGCGCACACGGGCGCGCACAAAATCAACAACACCGTGGGCCAGGTGCTGCTCGCCCAGCGCATGGGCAAGAAGCGCATCATCGCGGAGACGGGCGCGGGCCAGCACGGCGTCGCCACGGCCACCGCGTGTGCGCTCTTCGGCCTGCCCTGCGAGGTGTTCATGGGCGCGCTGGACGTGGAGCGCCAGGCCCTCAATGTCTTCCGCATGCGCGCGCTGGGCGCGGTGGTGCGGCCGGTGGAGTCGGGCTCGCGCACGCTGAAGGACGCGATGAACGAAGCCATGCGCGTCTGGGTGTCGCAGGTGCAGGACACCTACTACGTCATCGGCAGCGCGGCCGGTCCGCACCCCTACCCCACCATCGTGCGCGACTTCCAGGCCATCATCGGCAAGGAGATCCGCGCGCAGACGCAGGCCGCCATCGGCCGGCTGCCGGACGCCATCATCGCGTGCGTGGGCGGCGGCTCGAACGCCATCGGCGCGCTGCACCCGTTCATCCCGGACGCGTCGGTGCGGCTCGTCGGCGTGGAGGCCGCGGGCCACGGACTCCAGTCCGGCCAGCACGGCGCGTCGCTGACGCTGGGCACGGAGGGCGTGCTGCACGGCTCGCGCTCGCTGGTGCTCCAGGACGAGCACGGGCAGATTCAAGAGGCGCACAGCATCTCCGCCGGCCTGGACTACCCGGGCGTGGGGCCGGAGCTGGCGCACCTGGCGAAGACGGGGCGCATGGAAGTGCGCACCGCGACGGACGACGAGGCCCTGGCCGCCTTCTACGAGGTGGCGCGCACGGAGGGCATCCTCCCTGCGCTGGAGACGTCGCACGCGTTCGCGGCGGCGCGCTCCCTGGCCCGCGACATGGGCAAGGGACAGCATCTGGTGATCAACTGCTCGGGACGCGGCGACAAGGACGTGGCGACCATCTCCGCGCGCGGCGTGCCTCCGGCGACCGGGGTGAAGTCATGAGCGAGGAGCTGGGCAAGGCGTTCGCAAGGGCGAAGGCCCGGGGCGAGGGCGCGCTGGTGGCCTACGCGATGGCGGGAGACCCCGACCTCGCGAAGTCGGTGGACGTGTTCGCCGCCATGGTGGAGGGCGGCGCGGACGTGCTGGAGCTGGGCGTGGCGTTCAGCGACCCCATCGCGGACGGGCCCGTCATCCAGGCCGCGTCGGAGCGGGCGTTGAAGGCGGGTGCCACGCTGCGCCGCGTGCTGGACGAAGTGGTGCCGGAGGTGCGCCGCCGCTGCCCGGAGACGCCGCTGGTCATCATGACGTACGTCAACGTGGTGATGGCCATGGGCGAAGCGCGCTACGCGAAGCTCGCGCGCGAGCGGGGCATCTCGGGCAC
>SECN01000653.1 GCA_004173515.1 Myxococcaceae bacterium
GTGGGCGTCCTGCTGGGCACCCCGGAGTTCATGGCGCCCGAGCAGTGCGGCGACGGGCTGGTGGATGCCCGCAGCGACATCTACGCGGCGGGCGTGCTGGCCTACCTGCTGCTCACCGGTCAGGTGCCCTTCTTCGGGCGCACCGCGGCGGAGATCCTCGTCGGCCACCTCCAGAAGGAGCCAGTGCCGCCGCACGAGGTGTGCGCCGCCGTGCCGCCCGCGCTCTCCAAGGTGCTGCTGCGCGCCCTGGCCAAGCGCCCCGAGCACCGCTTCGCCTCCGCCGCGGAGCTGCGCGCGGCGCTGGAGGCCTCGCTCGCCCCGGCGCCCGCGCCGCAGGCTCCGAAGCTGTCCGCGCTCCTGCGCGGCACGGGCACGCAGGCCTCGCACGAGCTCCAGGGGGAGTGGGTGGGCCGCACCGGCCTCTTCTTCCCGCTGGCCTCCCCGCCGCCCGCGCTCCTGTCGGACGTGTCGCTGCTGCTGCGGCTGCCCGGTGGCGAGCTGCCCTGCATGGCCCAGGTGGTGCGCCACGTGACGGTCGAACAGGCCCAGGCGTGGCACATGTCCCCGGGCTTCGGTGTGCAGTTGCGCGACAGCGGCCCCGGCTTCCAGGCCACGCTCGCCCAGCTTCGCCACTCCACGCGCCCGCTGTCCTCGCAGGCTTCAGCGCCCGCCGCCCTGCCCACGCCGGAGGACACGCAGGCGGAAGGCGTCCTGCAGGCCTTCCGTCGCCGGCTCGCCGGGGACCCGTACGCGGTGCTGGAGCTGCCGCGCGACGCCACCCTGGAGGCGGTGCGCACCGCCGCCCAGCGCGCTCGCGGGGCCCTGGAGCTGCTCAAGGCCCGCCCGCTGTCGGACGCCCAGCGCGCCCAGGTGGAGCGCGCCCTGGAGCGCGTCGCTGGAGCGCTCCACACGCTGGGCCACGTGGAGCGCCGCGTGGAGTACGACGCGACGCTGGGCAACGTGGAGGGCATCGAGCGGTGCCTCGCCGCGGGCCTCACCGCCACCATGCTGGAGCAGTGCCGCCGCCGCTTCCTCGCCGGCAACACCGGCCGCGAGGGCCGCGCCGCCGTGCACCGGCTGTCCGGAGACGCGCTGGCGTCCGTGGGCCGGCTGGAAGAGGCGCTCGCCGCCTACGAGCAGGCCGTCCGCGCGGACCCCCTGGACCTGGAGGGCCTCAAGCGCTGGCGGTTCCTGCGGGCCCGGGTCCGGGGCTCGGCTGCTCCCCGGTAGGGAGGCCAGCCCTGAATCCGCACCGGGGTCGTCTTGCGTATGGGAGGGGACTCCTCGTTAATCCTCTGCTCTCCCATGGCTTCCGAACCCGACGACAAGCTTCCGCCCCAGGGGCGCTTCAACCGCCTGCGCAAGCTGGCGGGTCTCTCCCTCCACGTGGGCTCGGAGGCGCTCAAGACGGGCGCCAGACACCTGGCCGGCTCCAGCCCCTCGGAGCTGCTCAGCCTGGGCACCGCGGAGAAGCTGGTCGCCACGCTGGGGGAGATGAAGGGCGCGGCCATGAAGCTGGGCCAGGCGCTCTCCATGGACCAGGACCTGCTCACGCCCGAAGTGCGGCAGATGCTGGCGAAGCTCCAGAACCAGGCGCCCGCCATGTCCTACGCGCAGGTGGCGCGCGTGGTGAAGGAGGAGCTGGGCGCGCCGCCGGAGGAGCTGTTCCGCGAGTTCTCCCATGAGGCGCTGGCCGCCGCGTCCCTGGGACAGGTGCACAAGGCGGTGCTGCACGACGGCCGCAAGGTGGCGGTGAAGGTGCAGTACCCGGGCATCGACGCGTCCATGGTGCACGACATGGACAACCTGGGCCTCGTCGTGAAGACGGTGTCCAAGACGTCGAAGATGATGGACGGCACCGCGTACTTCCAGGAGTTCCGCGACGAGCTGATGCTGGAGCTGGACTACCGCCGCGAGGCGAGGCTCGCCGCGAGCTTCGCCCAGAGCGTGGCGAAGCTGCCGGACCTGTACGTGCCGCAGGTCATCGTGGACCGGAGCGCCCGGCGCGTCCTCACGCTGGAGCTCTTGGAGGGCCTGACGCTCAAGGACTGGGTGACGACGTCCCCGGACAACGACGCGCGCTTCCGCGTCGCGCGCCAGCTCATCCGCGCCACCTACGGGCCCTTCCTGGACGCGGGGGAGATCCACGCGGATCCGCACCCGGGCAACTTCATGGTGATGCCGGACGGGCGCATGGGCCTGTTGGACTTCGGCTCCATCAAGCGCTTCAGCCCGGGCTTCGTCGCCCCCAACCGCCGCATGTTCCACCAGGCGCTGCGCCTGGAGACGCTGGACGTGCTGGGCCTGTGCCGGGAGGTCGGCTTCACGGTGGACATGCCGGAGGCGGAGGCCGAAGCGCTGCTGCGCGAGGTGCTGCACATCGCCGGGCGGCCCATGCGCGCGTCGCCGTACGACTACGCCACCTGCGACATCAACCGCGACATGCGCAACCACTTCACGCGCAACGCCGCGCGCATGCTGCGCATCAAGCCGCCGCCGGAGGCGATGATGTTCTTTCGCGCCACCGGAGGGCTCGCGCAGAACCTGCGGATGCTGGGGGCGAACGGCGACTTCCGGCAGGTGTTCCTGGAGGTCGGCGCCCTCGTCGAGCCGTGACGTGAAGGCGCCGTGAAGCGCTACTTCGCGGGCGCCGCGGCGGCGGCGCGCGGGCGCTTGTGCAGCCGCTCCAGCTTGCGCGCCAGGTCCGCGCCCTGCGTGCTCTTGGACAGGTAGCCGTCCGCGCCCGCCTCCAGCGCCAGGGCGCGCAGCTTGGCCTCGTCGGAGGCGGAGTAGAGGACGAAGCGCGTGTGCTCCGGGGCCTGCTGCCGGGCCAGCGCCAACACCTTGTCGCCGCTGAGCGCCGGGATGTTCACGTCCAGGAGTACCAGGTCCGGGGCCGTGGTGCGCACCAGGTTGGAGACCCCCAACGACGAGCGGTGCGTGCGCACCTCGAAGTTGTAGGAATACAGCGTCCGCTCGGCCAGCGCGAGCTGGTCCGGGTCATCGTCCACGATGAGGACGCGAATCTTGG